>NZ_JBGQOH010000027.1:0-45628 GCF_052113745.1 Cryobacterium sp. W22_MBD10_FK3 | reverse complement strand
GCCGCCCCGCCCGCCGCCCCGGCCGCCGCCCCGGCCGCCAGCCCGGACAAGCCTGCGGCGTCGGCCCGGCCGGCGAACGGCAGCACCCGGCCCACCGGCCCCATTCGCGCGGCCGTGATCGGCTACGGACTCTCCGGCCGAGTCTTCCACGCGCCGTTCCTCGCAGCCAACCCCGACTTCTCGCTCGACGCCATCGTGACCGGAGACCCGGAGCGGGGTGCCAAGGCGACCGAGAGCTACCCCGGCGTGCGAATCGTGCCCACCGCCGAGGCTCTGTTCGCCCAGGCGGCCGACCTCGACCTCGTCGTGATCGGCACCCCGCCGGAGACCCACGTTGCCCTGGCCAATGCCGCCCTCGATGCCGGCCTCGCCGTGGTCATCGACAAGCCGTTCTCGGTGGACTCGGAGCAGGGGTGGGCCCTGCTCAACCGCGCCGAGAGCCTGGGCCTGCCGCTCACGGTGTTCCAGAACCGCCGCTGGGACGGTGACTTCCTCACTCTGCAGGCGCTCCTGGCCGAGGGCGCGCTCGGCGACGTCTACAGGTTCGAGTCCCGGTTCGAGTTCTTCAAGCCGGGGACTCCCCGCAGCTGGAAGGCCGGCGCGACCCCGGCGGCCGGCGGTGGGGTGCTCTACGACCTCGGCGCCCACCTGATCGACCAGGCCGTGCTGCTGTTCGGCCCGGTCGACGACTTCACCGCCGAACTGTCCACTCGCCGTCCCGGCGGCGCCGCCGACGACGACTCGTTTGTGTCACTGCACCACGGCTCCGGCGTGCGCTCGCACCTCTGGGTGAGCTCGTTCGCGGCCCAGGCCGGTCCGCGGTTCCGGGTGCTCGGCTCGGCCGCCGGCTACACCAAATGGGGCGTGGACGGCCAGGAAGCCGCCATCCAGGCCGGCAACCTGCCCAGCGACGCCGACTTCGGCATCGAACCCGAGTCCACCTGGGGCCGGCTCGGCGCCGACGGCGCCAGCCAGGTCGTGCCGACCCAGCGCGGAAACTACGCGGGCTTCTACGAGGCCCTGGCGAACGCGCTGTTGCGCGGGGCACCGCTGCCGGTGAACGCCGTCGACTCGGCGCACACCATCGAGCTGATCGAACGCATCCACGCCTCGGTGCGCTGACCGCGCTGACCGCGCTGACCGCGCTGACCGCGCTGACCGCGCTGACGGGCTGACCCGCGCTGGGCTCAGCCCGTCGTGGTCCAGTCCAGGTTGATGACCTGACGGAGGTAGATGTTCTCGCCGAGCCCGGACACCTTCGGGTTCATGCGCAGGAGCTGCTGCATCGGCAGGTCGAAGCGCTGGGCGATGTCGAAGAACGAGTCGCCCTCGATCACCGTGTAGCTGATCAGGTTGCCGGCGTCATCCTTCACCGGGGCGGCCTCTGCGCCCGGGATGGCGCCGAGGTCGACCGCCGGGCCCTCGGGAATGGGCTCGGCCGGTACCTCGGCGTTCGGCACCAGGCTCGGATCTTCCACCACCGCAGCGGGCGGCACCGTGGGCGTGGGAGTAGGAGTCGGCGTGGGCGTGGGAGTCTGCGTCACCACGACTGTCGCCGTCACCACGGGCGCCGGAGCTGCGGAACAGCCGGCCAGGGCCAGGCCGCCGATCAGCATCGCCGGCAGCACAACCGATCGCACGACGAGCCGCCGTGACGGACGGACCGACTGCGGTGAACTGTTCACAAAGTTGATGGTGTACCCCCGGATTGACAGTTTAGGTCAGAGAATCCATTGACGGGGCCCCGCGCTGTGCCTAAAGCGGGGGACACCCTCCCGTGTTCGGCAGGCCCCGCTGGATAGAATCCAACCGGGGGAAATCATGACACCACGAACACACCGGCGCCCGCGCCTGCTGGCACTGACCCTCGCCCTGACCGCGGGACTGACCCTCGCCGGTGCCGCTGCGACAGCCGCACCGGCCGCGGCATCCGCACCGACGGACGCCAACGACTTCAGCTTCGATTCGTTCACCGTGGACTACGAGCTGAACCGAGCCGCGGACGGCCACGCCACCTTGCGTACCGTCGAGACCATCGTGGCCGACTTCCCGGCCGAGGACCAGAACCGCGGCATCGTGCGGGCCATCCCGAACGAGTACCGGGGTGCAGACCTCGACGTGAGCGTGGTCGGCGTCACCGACGAGTCCGGCACGCCGGTGCCCTACGAGACCAGCAGCCAGGACGGGTTCACCGAACTGGCCCTCGGCACCGACGACTTCGTGCACGGGCGCACCACCTATGTTCTCGAGTACACCCAGCGCGACGTCATCGGCGGCTTCGCCGACACCGGCGCCGACGAGTTCTACTGGGACGTCAACGGCACCGGCTGGGGCCAGGAGTTCGGATCCCTGACCGCACGCCTGCACCTGGACGCGGCACTCGCCGAAGCGCTCACCGGCAACACCGCCTGCTACGTCGGCTACTACGGGGGTGACGACACCTGCGCGTTAGAGTCGGCCACGGAGGCGGCCGGCACCGTGTTCACCGCGACCTCGCGCGACCTGGCCCCGGGGGAGAACATGACGATCGCGGTCGGCTTCAGCGCCGGCACGTTCACCCTCCCACCCAGCCCCGACGACTCCTGGATCGTGACGGTGGCGCCCTGGGGCATCCTGGCTGCGGCGGCGCTGCTCGTGGCGACCCTGTTGGGCTTCCGCACCTTCGTCTGGCGCGATGCCAGGGGCCGCGGCACCATCATTGTGCAGTACACCCCGCCCGAAGGCATGTCGGTCATGCTCGCCGCCGCGATGCTGGGCAAGAAGAAGGTGGGCTTGCCCGCGCAGGTGATCGGATTCGCCGTCAATCGGGCCGCGCGCCTGGTGGAGTCCCCCAGCGAGCCGATCAGCCGGCGATACGCCCTGGAGGTGCTGGACACCACCCGGCTGAACCGTGACGAGCGGAACATCTTCACGGCACTCGGCCCCAAACTCAAGAACGGCTCCCGGCTGCGACTGGACACCGCCGACCAGAAGCTCGGCGACCGGATCGCCCGGCTGCGCGGCTCCATCACCGACCAGGTCACGTCAACAGGGTTGCGCGCCCGGGGCGTCAGCCGGGTACCCGGCTTCCTGGCCCTCGCCGCCGCCGTGCTCGTCGGCCTGGCCTGGCTGGTCAACCGGTGGGCCGAGCACAACGACGTCAGCAGCACCCTGGTCGACTGGCTGATCCCCGGCGCCGTCCTGGCGCTGGTGCTCGTGGCGTTGCAGTACCGGATGCCCCTTCGGCTGACCGAGAAGGGCGCTCTGCAGCGCGACTACCTCCTGGGCCTCCGCGACTACCTGGCGCTGGCGGAAGCGGACCGGCTCCGGGTGCTGCAGAGCCCGGAGGGGGCGGAACGAATCGCCGCCATGGGCACCGGCACCGACACCGACCTGATCGTGAAGCTCCACGAGAAACTGCTGCCCTGGGCGATGCTCTGGGGCGTCGAGCGCGAATGGGCGCGCGAGCTCGGCAGCTCCTACGACAGCACGGATGCGACGCCGGACTGGTATTCCGGCGCGGGCGGCACCGCCGCCTTCCCCCAGAACCTCGCCGGGTTCACCCGCTCCGTGCGAACCGGCGGCTTCGCCACCACACCGGCCACGAGTTCCGGGTCGGGATCGTCGTGGGCGGGCTCCGGCCGCAGCAGCTCGTCCGGGGGATCGTCAGGCGGGGGCTTCTCCGGCGGAGGTGGCGGAGGCGGAGGCGGCGGCGGCCGCTGACCCGAGCGGCCGGGCGGCGCTCAGCACTCGATGACGTTGACCGCGAGGCCGCCCTCGCTGGTCTCCTTGTACTTGGTCATCATGTCCAGGCCGGTCTGACGCATGGTCTCGATCACGGTGTCGAGCGACACCAGGTGGGTGCCGTCGCCGTGCAGCGCCAGGCGTGCGGCCGACACCGCGGTGGACGCCGCGATGGCGTTCCGCTCGATACAGGGCACCTGCACGAGCCCGCCGACCGGGTCGCAGGTGAGGCCGAGGTGGTGTTCCATGGCGATCTCGGCCGCGTTCTCCACCTGACGCGGAGTGCCGCCGAGCACCGAGCACAGGGCCCCGGCCGCCATGGCACAGGCGGAGCCGACCTCGGCCTGGCAGCCCCCCTCCGCCCCGGAGATCGACGCGTTCGCCTTGACCAGGGAACCGATCGCCACCGCGGTGAGCAGGAACCGACGGATGCCGGCCGCGTTCGCGCCGGGCACGAAGCGCAGGTAGTAGTGGGCCACGGCGGGGATGATGCCGGCCGCCCCGTTGGTCGGTGCGGTCACGACGCGCCCGCCCGACGCGTTCTCCTCGTTCACGGCCAGCGCAAAGGCGTGCAGCCACTCCGTCGAGGTGTCCCGTTCGCGCTGCTGCAGCCCGTCATATTCTTCCAACTGCATACGGATGGCCGAGGCGCGGCGCTTGACGCCCAGCCCGCCGGGCAGGGTGCCGTCAACGCGCAGGCCGGCCTCGACGCAGGCGTGCATGGCACCCCAGATCGCGTCCAATCCGGCGTCCAGCCTGTCGGCACCGTGGATGGCCTCCTCGTTGGCCCTGGCGACATCGCAGATGCCGATGCCGTGGCTGTCGCAGAGGTCGAGCAGCGCGGCGCTCGAGGCGTACGGCATCGGCTGGGTCACCAACGAGGCCGGGCGCACCGGGTCGCCGTCGCGGCGGATGAATCCGCCGCCGATCGAGTAATAGGTCTCTTCCAGCAGCGCCGCGGCATCCGGGTCGTCGCCCCACGCGGTAAGTGTCATGGCGTTGGGATGCCCGGGCAGCCGGGTGCGCGGCTCGAAGGTCACGTCGCTCTTCTGCACCGTCACCGGATGTGTGCCGTTCAGCAGCAGGGTTGCCTGCTCGGTGAGGCCGGCCCAGCGGTCGCGCACGTCGTCGGGGTCGCAGGACTCGGGGGTGAGCCCCGCCAGCCCGGCCAGGATCGCATCCGGGGTGCCGTGGCCGAGGCCCGTGGAGCCCAGGGAGCCGAACAGCGAGCAGTGGATGCGGCGCACCTCGGGGAGCCGGCCGCTCGCGGCCACGTGGTCGGCGAACGCCAGGGCGGCCCGCATCGGGCCGACGGTGTGGGAACTGGATGGACCGATTCCGATGGAGAAGAGGTCGAGAGCCGATACGTACGCAGTCACCCGCCCCATCGTACGCGCGCGGCTACCCGGCGGCGGCGCGAACACGATCGGCATGGCCGCGGAGGAAGCCGAGAACCTCCGCGGACGCTTCCACGCTGTAGTGCACGTCGGCGGGAATCCAGAGCAGCGCGGTGGCCAGGCCTGCCAGGTGGTCGCTGGCCAGCGGCCATTCGGTCTGGTCGGCACCCCGGGCGCTCGCCTCCCTGGCCCACCAGCCGAAGGCGGCCCTGACCTCCGTCAGCGGCAGGTCGAGCAGCACCGTCGCGGTGTAGCTGGTCTCGGAGTAGGTCACGGCCGCGGCGACCAGGGCGGCGGCCCCGGCCGCGGTCAGCTCCCGGGGCGGGAACATCACCCTGGTCTGCTGCAGGGTGTGGATGCGGTCGAGCCTGAAGGTGCGCCAGTCGGTGCGGTCCCTGTCCCAGGCCACGAGGTACCACCGGCGCCCGTGCGGCACGAGCATGTGCGGTTCGGTGCTCCGGGTCGATTGCCGCCCGGTCGCGGCCGTGTAGCCGAACCGGATGCGTTCGCTGTCCCGGCAGCTCAACGCCAGCTGGGCCAGTAGGTCGGCGTCGACCGCCGGGCCCTGACCCGGCGTGACGGTGGTGTGCGATTGCAGGGCCTCGATGCGGCGCCGGAGCGCCGGCGGCAACACCTGCTCGATCTTCGCCAGGGCGCTCAGGGTGGTGTGTTCCGAGCCGCGGATCCCGGCGGCGGCCTGGGAGCGGAGGCCGACGGCGATCGCGACACCCTCGTCGTCGGTGAGCAGCAGCGGCGGCAGGCCGGTGCCGGCGACCAGCCGGTAACCGCCGACGGAGCCGCGGGTCGCGTCGATCTCGTAACCCAGCTCGCGCAGGCGTTCGATGTCGCGGCGCAGGGTGCGGTCCGTCACACCGAGCCGGTCGGCGAGTTCGCGGCTCGTCCAGTGCCGGTGGCTCTGCAACAGCGAGAGCAGGTCGAGGGCCCGAGTGGTGGTGTCTGACATGTTTTTCAGTATCGTCCTGCATGAGGACAGAATGTGTCCTAATGGGTTTTTAGTCTGTCGGCATGACCAATCCACAGAACACCCGAACGTTGATTCAGGCGCGGGGACTCGGCAAGTCGTTCCCGGCCAAAGGCGGCGCCGTCGACGCCGTCACGGGCCTCGACCTCGAGGTGCAGCGCGGTGAGTTGGTGGCGTTCCTCGGGCCGAACGGCGCGGGCAAGTCCACCACCCTGCGGCTGCTCACCACCCTGTTGCCGCCCACCAGCGGCGAAGCCACCGTCGCGGGCTGTGACATCCGCCGAGACCCGGCCGGCGTGCGCCGCCGGATCGGCTACATCGGTCAGGGCAATTCGGCCGGCCACAACCAGCGGGTACGCGACGAGCTGATCAGTCAGGGCGCGTTCTACGGCCTCAGCCGCCGGGACACCGCGGCCAGGGCCGACGACCTGCTCGAGTCGCTCGACCTCGGCGCCCTCGCGCACCGCCAGGTGCTCGGCCTCTCCGGCGGTCAGAAACGCCGGCTCGACATCGCCCTCGGGCTCATCCACCGGCCGCAGCTCCTGTTCCTCGACGAACCGTCCACCGGGCTCGACCCGCAGAGCCGGGCCAACCTGTGGCAGCACATCGTGCGCCTGCGCGACACCGTGGGCACCACGATCTTCCTCACCACCCACTACCTCGACGAGGCCGACCAGCTGGCCGAGCGGGTGATGGTGATGGACCACGGGGTCGTGATCGCCGACGACACTCCCGCCGCGCTGAAGTCCCGCCTGGCCGGTGACCGCATCACCCTCACCTTCGACTCGGCAGCGGATGCCGTCAAAGCCGCCCGGCACACCGGGGGCGAGGCGGCCGATGCGCTGGTCACCCTCAGCGGCGAGGCCGCGGCGGCTGGAGAACGGGCGGTGCCGCAGCTGGTGCGGTCCCTCGACGCCGCGGGCCTTCCGCCCGTGGCCGTCACCCACCGTCAGCCCACCCTCGACGACGTCTTCCTGGCCCTGACGGGCCGGAGCCTGCGCGAGGAGGGGCAGTCGGCATCCGTTTCGACACCCGAGGAGGTAGCAGCATGAGCACCGACATTCAGAGCTCGCCCCGCACCGGGCTGGCCGCCGACACCTGGAACGTCCTGGTGCGGGAGCTCCGCCCCGTCATGCGTGACCCGTTCAGCGCCCTCTTCAGCCTGGTGCAGCCGCTGGTGTTCCTCGGCCTGTTCGGCCCGCTGCTGGTGGCCTCGTCCGGCCTGGGCGCGGGGGAGACCCTGCAGTGGTTCGTGCCCGGCATCCTGGTGATGGTGGCGCTGTTCGGAACCGCATCCACCGGCGCCAACCTGCTCGGCGAGATGCAGACCGGCTCGCACGAACGCACCCTGGTGGCGCCGTTGGCCCGCAGTGCCCTGCTGATGGGCCGGGCGCTGAAGGAAGTGGTGCCGCTGATCGTGCAGGGCCTGCTGATCTGCCTGGTCTCGCTGCCGTTCGGCTTCACCGTCAGCGTTCCGGGCCTGCTGCTCGGCTTCGTGCTGCTGGCCGTGTTCGGCATCGGTTTCGGCGCGCTCAGCTACAGCGTGGCGCTGGCCTGCCGGGGCCGGGACTGGATGTTCTGGATCATCCACCAGACCCTGATCTTTCCGCTGATGATCCTCTCGGGCATGCTGCTGCCGCTCGACGATGCCCCGGGCTGGATGAAGGTCGCCGCCGCGGTCAACCCGCTCAGCTACGTGGTGCAGGCCGAGCGCGACCTGTTCGCCGGCAGCCTGGCCACCCCGGCGGTGCTCGGCGGCTTCGCGGCCGCCGTGGTGACGGCCGTGATCGGCCTGTGGGTCGGCATCCGGGGGATGCGGCGGGCCTGACAGGGTTCGTCAGGGCCTAGCGGATGGTCTTGCGGGCTGTGATCTGCCCGGTGTCGAAGCCGAGCAGGTGCAGCCCGCCGTGGAACCGGGCGTGCTCGATTTTGATGCAGCGGTCCATCACGATGGTGAGGCCCTTCGACTCGCCGTCCTCGGCGGCCTCCTGGTTCCAGATGCCCAACTGCACCCACACGGTCTTCGCGCCCACGGCGATGGCGTCGTCGATCACGGAGGGGATGTCGGAGGCCTTGCGGAAGACATCCACGATGTCGGGCACCTCGGGCAGTGACGCCAGGTCCGGGTAGGCCTTCTCGCCGAGGATGGTGTCGGCGCGCGGGTTGACGAAGTACACCCTGTAGTCGCTCGACTGCTGCAGGTAGGTGCCCACGAAGTAGCTGGAGCGAGCCGGGTTGGGCGAGGCGCCCACGATCGCGATCGATTTCGCGCGGCGCAGGATGCCCAGCCGTGCCTTGGCGTCCGGACCCTCCCAGGTGCGCTGGGTGCGCAGCAGCTTGGCCAGTGGCGAGTTGGTGGGAACGCTGCAGCTCAGCCCGTTGGTGAGCTGGACCGTCTCGGTGGACGCGGTGTCGGTGCGTGCGGTATCGGTGCTCACGCTGCTCCTCCAGTTGCGGCTGCCTGGGCCAGTGCCTGGTCGAGATCGTAAATGATGTCGTCGACATCCTCAATGCCCACGCTGATGCGCACGAGACCCGCCAGCACACCGGCGTCGACGAGCTGTTGTTCGCTCAGCTGGGCGTGGGTGGTGGAGGCCGGGTGGATGACGAGGGTCTTGGCGTCGCCGATGTTGGCCAAGTGGCTGGCCAGGTCGACGGACTCGATGAAGGTGCGGCCGGCGTCACGGCCGCCCTTGACGCCGAAGCTGAAGACCGAACCCGGGCCCTTGGGCAGGTACTTGAGGCCGCGTTCGTAGTGCGGGTGGCTGGGCAGACCGGCCCAGTTCACGAAGTCGACGCGCGGGTCGGCGTCGAGCCACTCGGCCACGATGCGGGCGTTGTTCACGTGCGCCTGCAGCCGGTAAGGCAGCGTCTCGACGCCCTGGGCGAGCAGGAACGCGGAATGCGGGGCGAGCACAGGGCCGATGTCGCGCAACTGCTCGGCGCGGAGGCGGGTGAGGAAGGCGTACTCGCCGAAGTTGCCCGACCATTCCAGGCCGCCGTAGCTGGGCACGGGTTCGGTGAACAGGGGGAACTTGTCGCTGTCCCAGTTGAACCGGCCGCTCTCCACGACCACGCCGCCGAGGGTGGTGCCGTGCCCGCCGAGGAACTTGGTGGCCGAGTGGATGACGATGTCCGCGCCCCATTCGATGGGCCGGCAGAGGTAGGGGGTGGCGATGGTGGAGTCGATGATCAACGGGATGCCGGCGGCGTGCGCCACGGCCGCCAGGCCCTCGATGTCGGCGACCTCGCCGGACGGGTTGGCGACGGTCTCGGCGAAGATCAGCTTGGTCTTGTCGGTGATCGCGGCGGCGTAGTCGGCCGGGTCGGCGGACTGTACGAAGGTGGTCTCCACACCGAACCGGCGCAGGGTCACGTCGAGCTGGGTGATCGAGCCGCCGTAGAGGTTGGCGCTGGAGACTATGTGGTCGCCGGCGCCGGCGAGGCTGGCGAAGGTGATGTACTGGGCCGCCAGCCCGGATGCCGTGGCGACGGCGCCGAGACCGCCCTCGAGGCTGGCGATGCGTTCCTCGAACGCGGCCACGGTGGGGTTGGAGAGCCGGGAGTAGACATTGCCGTACTTCTGCAGGGCGAAGCGAGCGGCGGCATCCGCGGTGTCGTCGAAGACGAAGGCGCTGGTCTGGTAGATGGGCAGGGCCCTGGCCCCGGTGACGGCGTCGGGGATGTTCCCGGCGTGGATTGCCCTGGTCGTGAAGCCGTACTCGCGATCTGCCATGGGAGTACGCTACCCGGCCCGCGTGGGCCGAAGGCCGCGACGGCGTAACAGAGCGCCACATGCTGCCGGCACCTCGAAGGGGGCTCAGCTGAGCTGCACGGCCACCAGGGCAAGCACCGCGATGAGCAGCCAGGAAGCCAGGCCCACGCCCAGGGCGCGGCCCCCGGTGCGCACGAGCTCGGTCAGGCGCACGGCGGTACCCAGCCCGAACAGGGCCATGGCCAGCAGCACCGTCTGCACGAGATCGGCGGCGTCGAGCAGCACCGGCGGCACCGGTACCAGGGTGCGTATGAGCACCATGGCCAGGAACCCGGCCACGAACAGGGGGATCACCGGCGGCCGGCTCGCCACGGGTGCGACGGCGGGGAAAGCGACGGCGGGGGAGGCGACGGCGGTGCCGCCCGCGGTCACCGGCAGGGCGGCACGGCGGCGCTCGTAGACCGCGACGCTCGCCACGAGGGGAGCGAGCATCAGCACCCGGGTGAGCTTGACGACCACGGCCACCGCGAGGGCGGCCGAGCCGGCGATCTGCGCCGTCGCGACGACCTGGCCCACATCGTGCACGCCCGCGCCGACCCAGTGGCCGAACTGCAGGTCGGTCAGGCCCAGCGGGTGCCAGAGCAGCGGCAGCACGCCGATGGCGAGGGTGCCGCACAGGGTGACCAGCGCCACCGGGGTGGCGGTCTCCTTGTCTTTGGCCCCGACGACACCGCTCATGGCGCCGATGGCCGAGGCACCGCAGACGGCGAAGCCGGTGGCGATGAGCAGGGGCTGGTGCCCGGGCAGGCCCACCCGGCGGCCGAGCCAGAGGGTGCCGAAGAAGGTGAGCACCACGATGAGCACGGTGGTCGTGATGGTGACCCAGCCGAGGCCCGCGATGTCCACCAGGCTGAGCTTGAGGCCGAGCACCACCACGCCGAGCCGCATCAGGCGTTTGGCCGCCAACGACAGACCGGGCTTCAACACGCCGCAGACCGCCGGGCGCAGCACGGGCAGCTGCCCCACAAGAATGCCGAGCACCACGGCCGCGGTGAGCAGGGGCACGCCGGGCACGAGCGCGTGCACCGCCCACGCCGCCAGGGTGGCCAGAGCGGCCACACCCACTCCCCAGATCCACATTTTGTCAACCCTACCCATCAGTTCTCCGGCCCGCGCGCAGAAAGGCCCCCCTCCGGGCGGAGGGGGGCCTGACGTGCGGGTGGGTTAACGGTGGTGGAAGCGTTGCACCATCGGGCAGTCGAACGGGTCGCGGGCGGCCAGGCCCACCTTGTTGAGGTAGGCGACCACGATGCCGTAGGACTCGAACAGGCCGGTCTCGGTGTAGAGGATCTTGTTCGACTCGCAGTATTCCTTGGTGATCTCCTGCGCCTTCTTCAGGTGCGGGCGAGCCATGTTGGGGAACAGGTGGTGCTCGACCTGGTAGTTCAGGCCGCCCATGAAGGTGTCCATCATGGTGCCACCGCGGATGTTGCGCGACGTGAGCACCTGGCGACGGAGGAAGTCGACCTTGCTCTCGTGCGGCAGCTGCGGCATGCCCTTGTGGTTCGGGGCGAACGAGGCGCCCATGTAGACCCCGAAGACGGCCATCTGCACGCCGATGAAGGCGAACGCCATGCCCAGCGGCAGGAAGTAGAAGATGACGGCGAAGTACAGCACGATGCGGCTGGTGAGCATGGTGATCTCGAGCCAGCGCTTGTCGACCTTGCCCTTGCCGAACACGGTCTTGAAGCCGTGGATGTGCAGGTTGATGCCCTCGAGGGTGAGCAGCGGGAAGAACAGGTAGCCCTGCTTGCGGGTGATGAACGAGGTGAGCCAGCTGACCTCTGACGCGTCCTTCTCGTTGAACCGGATCACGTCGGGCTCGATGTCCGGGTCCTTGCCCACCACATTGGGGTTGGCGTGGTGCCTGCTGTGCTTGGTCATCCACCAGGCGTAGCTGATGCCCACGAACAGGTTGGCGAGAATGCGGCCGGCCCGGTCGTTGGCGGGGCCGGACTCGAAGACCTGGCGGTGCGACGCCTCGTGGGCGAGGAAGGCGAACTGGGTGAGGATGATGCCGAGCACGCCGGCGATGATCAGCTGGTACCAGGAGTCCCCGAGGAGCACGAAGCCGACGCCGAGGCCGGCGGTGATCAGCACCAGGGCGGCGAACATGCCCCAGTAGAAGCCGGTGGCGCGCTGGAGCAGACCCAGATTGCGCACTGTGTGCAGCAGGGAGGAGTACTCGGTGGTGGGGTTCTTGGAGTCGCCACCCTTACGAGTGCGGACAATACGCACCGTGGGTGCGGCAGATGCTTCCGACATGAGGCCTTTGGTTTGTATCTGGACTTCTCAGTCGGTTATAGAGCAAACACTCGTCAAGCAGATACCGGCCATCCTACGGGTCGAACCCCCAAAAATCGTTCTAATTCACACGCAGTTAACAGGGGATGTATTCCAGTTTTGGCATACGTTCACAGCCGTGCATACAGTGGATTTTTACCGGAAATGCTGGTCAGCGCCAGCTCGGCAGCCAGATGTGGGCCTGCCAGAAGGCGAACGGAACCTGGGCGCCGGTCCAGAGCGGGAAGTAATAGGCGCTCACGAGGGTGGCGAGGGCGAGCAGCGTCACGACAATGGCCTTGCCGGAGGCGCTCTTGAGGAGCAGTCCGATCACCAGGGTGAGACCGAGAATCAGGTACGGCTCGAACGCGATCGTATAGAACTGGAACACCGTGCGGTTCAGGTACATCAGCCAGGGCAGGTAGCCGGCGACCATGCCCATCAGGATCAGGCCGACCCGCCATTCGCGATATCGGGCCAGCCTGTACACCAGGTAGAGGATGGCGGCGGTCGCCGCCCACCAGATCAGCGGGTTGGCGATGCCGGTGATGGCTTCGGAGCAGGTGGCGAAGCCGCAGCCGTTCTCGCCCAGGGAACTGCCCTCGTAGTACATGCTCGTCGGCCGGGACATCAGCAGCCAGGTGAGCGGGTTCGCCTGGTACGGATGCGGAGTGACCAGGCCCACGTGATACGCGTAGGCCGCCGACTGATAGTGCCAGAAGCTCTGCAGGCTGTGCGGCACCCAGGCGAGGGCTCCGGTCCAGGCCTGCCCGGCCTGATCCGCCCAGTCCCGGTAGTAGCCGCCGCGGGTGACGAACCAGCCGGCCCACGAGGCCACGAAGGTGATCACGGCCACGGGCACCAGCAGCAGGAAGGTCACCGGACCCTGCTTGAGAATCGCCCCGCTGATCCAGAACGGCAGTCCGGCGCGGCGCCGGGCGAGGGCGTCGACGACCACGAGGTAGATGCCGAAGGCCGCCAGGAAGTAGGCGCCCGACCACTTCACCGAGCAGGCCAGTCCGAACGCCAGGCCGGCGGCGAGCACCCACGGCCGCCACCAGAGGGCGGGGCCCCAAGTCGGTTCGATCTCGTTGTCGCGCTTCTCGTTCAGCCACGCCCCGAGCCGGACCCTGTGGTGGTCGCGATCCATCAGCACCGCGCCGAAGCCGAGCAGTGCGAAGAACATCACGTAGTTGTCGAGCAGCGCCACCCGGCTCATCACGATGGCGTTGCCGTCGATGGCGAACAGGAACCCGGCGATCGAGGTCAGCAGCACCGAGCCGAACAGCTTCTGGGCGATGAGCATGAGCAGCACCACCGCGAGCAGCCCGATCAGGGCGGTGACGATCCGCCAGGCGAATGGGTTGTCGGCCCCGAACGCGGCCAGCCCCAAGGCGATCAACCACTTGCCGAGCGGCGGATGCACCACGAATGACGGCGCGGTGGAGAAGATATTGCTCTGCCCGGCGGCGAACAGGGCGTCGGCACCATCGGGCCAGGTCGACTCGTAGCCGTTGTTGAACAGGCTCCACGCGTCCTTCACATAGAAGGTCTCGTCGAACACCAGGGTGCCGGGGTGGCCGAGGTTCCAGAACCGTAAGCCGGCGGCGAGCAGCACCACCAGGGCCGGGCCGGCGAGACGAACCCACCGGGTGGCCCACAGGGAGGGCCAACGGTCGGTCAGGCTGTGGGAAACACGGTGGGCGAGGAGCACCTGACCATCGTAGTGAGCGGGGGCGAGGAGCTTCTCCTGCGAGACTGGGACCATGATCATTCTGGCTGCCACCCCCATCGGAAACCTCGGGGACGCCTCGACCCGCCTGATCGAGGCGCTGCGCACCAGCACGGTCATCGCCGCCGAAGACACCCGGGTGACCGTGCACCTGCTCAAGGCCCTTGGCGTGGAGAACCGGCCCCGCCTGATCGCCCTGCACGACCACAACGAACGCGGCAAGGCCGCCGAACTCGTCGAACTCGCCCGCGACACCGACCTTCTCGTGCTCAGCGACGCCGGCATGCCCACCGTCTCCGACCCCGGCTTCCACCTGGTGGATGCGGCCATCGCCGCCGGCGTCACCGTCACAGCGCTGCCCGGACCGTCGGCCGTGCTCACCGCGCTGGCAGTCTCGGGCCTGCCCACCGACAGGTTCACCTTCGAGGGCTTCCTGCCGCGCAAACACGGCGAGCGGATGCAGACCCTGCGCGAGGTGGCCACCGAGCGCCGCACCATGGTCTTCTTCGAGTCGCCCAACCGGCTCGCCGCGTCGCTCACCGACCTCGCCGCCGTTCTCGGCGCCGACCGCCGGGTGGTGGTCTGCCGGGAACTGACCAAGTTCTATGAAGAGGTCAAACGGGGCAGCGCCGCTGAGCTGGCCGAATGGGCCGCCGCCGGGGTGCGCGGGGAGATCTGCATCGTCGTGGCCGGCGCCACACCCCGGGTGCTCGACCTGGCCACCGGTGTCGACGAAGTGCTGGCGCTGGTCGCGGCCGGCGCCCGCCTGAAGGATGCCGCGGCCGATGTCTCCGCCGCATCCGGGCTCGGCAAGCGCGACCTGTACGAAGCCGCGCTCACGGGCAAGGCCGCCGGAGCCGGGTCAACCCGCCGGAAGGCGGCCCCGCAGCCCGAGTTGCCGCTGGATTGAGCCGCCGAACGGCACCGCGCGACGTAACAGGGTCTGACGCCAGCGCAGGTGACCATAAGATGTGAGCATGTCCGACGGCTCATCTTTTTACATCACCACGCCTATTTTCTATGTGAATGATGTCCCGCACATCGGGCACGCCTACACGGAGGTGGCCGCGGATGTGCTTGCCCGCTGGCACCGGCAGCGTGGGGAGGACGCCTGGCTGCTCACCGGCACCGACGAGCACGGCCAGAAGATCCTGCGCACCGCCACCGCCAACGGGGTCACCCCCAAGGAGTGGGCCGACCGGCTCGTGGAGACCGCGTGGAAGCCGCTGCTGGAAACCGTCGACATCCGAAACGACGACTTCATCCGCACGACGGACGTGCGCCACGAGGTGAACGCGCAGAAGTTCCTGCAGCACCTCTTCGACGCCGGCCACATCTACACCGGCGAGTACGAGGGCTTCTACTGTGTGGGCTGCGAGGAGTACAAGCAGCCCAGCGACCTCGTCGACGGCACCGGCGAGTACACCGGCCAGCAGGTCTGCGCCATCCACTCCATCCCGGTCGAACTGCTGCACGAGAAGAACTACTTCTTCCGCATGAGCACCTTCACCGACCAGCTGCTGGCCATGTACGAGGCCAACCCCAACTTCATCCAGCCGGAATCCGCCCGCAACGAGGTCATCTCCTTCGTCAAGCAGGGCCTCTCCGACCTGTCGATCTCCCGGTCCAGCTTCGACTGGGGAATCAAGGTGCCCTGGGACGACAGCCACGTCGTCTACGTCTGGTTCGACGCGCTGCTGAACTACATCACCGCCGCCGGCTACGGCCAGGACGACGAGAAGTTCAGCCGGCTCTGGCCCGCCACCCACATCGTCGGCAAGGACATCCTCCGCTTCCACGCCGTGATCTGGCCCGCCATGCTGCTGGCCGCAGGGCTCCCGGTGCCCACCCAGGTCTTCGGCCACGGCTGGCTGCTCGTGGGCGGCGAGAAGATGAGCAAGTCCAAGCTCACCGGCATCGCGCCCAACCAGATCACCGACGTGTTCGGTTCCGACACGTTCCGGTACTACTTCATGCGCGCCATCAGCTTCGGCCAGGACGGCTCGTTCTCCTGGGAAGACCTGTCCGCCCGCTACCAGTCCGAGCTCGCCAACGGCTTCGGCAACCTGGCCTCCCGCGTCATCGCCATGGTCGTGCGCTACTGCGACGGCGAAATCCCGGCCGGTGGCACGCCGCAGGACGCGGATGCCGCCATCCTCGAGACCTCGATCCGGGTCACCCGGGCCGCCGACGAGGCCATCGACAGGCTTGCCCTGCACGAGACCCTCGCCGCGGTGTGGGAACTCGTCGACGAGCTCAACGGCTACATCACCACCCAGGAACCGTGGGCGCTTGCCAAGAACCCCGACGACCGCGAACGCCTGGAAACCGTGCTGCACACCGTGGTGCGCGGCCTCGGCACCCTCGCCGTGCTGCTGTCCCCGGTCACCCCGCAGGCCACCGCGACGCTGTGGAGCGCGCTCGGCGGCACCGGCCTGGTCGAAGAAACCCCCATCAACCGGGCCTGGGAGTGGACCGGCGGCACTCACGTGACGCCCCTGACCGCACTGTTCCCGCGCATCGAGGCCACGGTTGGCTGACGCTTCCGCCGACTCCACCCACATCCGGTCGCGGGAGGCGACCGCCGGCCGCGACCTGGTCTACCCGCCGGCACCCGAGCCGCTGATCGTGGGCGTCTACGACAACCACACGCACCTGGAGATCAGCGACGGCATCACCCCGTTGTCGGTCGCCGAGCAGCTCGACCTGGCGTCGAGCGTGGGCGTGCGCGGTGTCATCCAGGTGGGCACCGACGTGGCCACCTCACGCTGGTCGGCCGAGCTGGCCGCCCGCGAACCCAGGATGCTCGCCGCCGTCGCCATCCACCCCAACGATGCGCCGGAGCTGGAAGCGGCCGGCACCCTCGACGAGGGTCTCGCCGTGATCGACGAGCTCGCCGGCCGCCCCCGGGTGGTCGCGGTGGGCGAGACCGGACTGGACTTCTACCGCACCGCGCCGCACGGCCGGGCCGCCCAGTTCCGTTCGTTCGAGGCGCACATCGAGATCGCCAAACGGCACGGCCTGGCCCTGCAGATCCACGACAGGGACGCCCACGACGAGGTAGTCGAGACGCTGTTGCGGGTCGGCGCCCCCGAGCGCACGGTCTTTCACTGCTTCTCCGGCGGCGCCGAGCTGGCCCGGCTCTGCGCGGACCAGGGCTGGTACATGTCGTTCGCCGGACCGGTGAGCTTCAAGAACGCCGCCGGCCTGCGCGAGGCGCTCGACGTGGCCCCGCGCGCCCTGCTGCTGGTGGAGACCGACGCGCCCTACCTCACTCCCACTCCGCACCGCGGCCGCCCCAACGCGCCCTACCTGCTGCCGCACACCCTGCGCGCCATGGCCGACCACCTGCAGACTGACGTCTCGGTGCTCGCCGCCCAGATCACCTCGAACACCGAACTCGTCTACGGCCGCTGGGACGCGGAGCCCGTGGTGTTGACCGACACCCGCCGTGACCCCCGAATCAGCCCGGCCGGAGGCCTCGCATGACCGACTCTGCTTACAACCCTGCCCACGAATCCGCCCGCGAACCCGGCGCACCCACCCTGCTCGGGCCGGCTGAGATCCGCGACCTCGCCGAGATGCTCGGGGTCAACCCCACCAAGAAGCTCGGCCAGAACTTCGTCATCGACGGCAACACCGTGCGGCGCATCGTCAAGGTGGCCGCCGTGCAGCCCGGCGAAACCGTCGTGGAGGTGGGCCCCGGCCTCGGGTCGCTCACCCTGGGCATCCTCGAGGTGGGCGCTGCCGTGGTGGCCGTCGAGATCGACGACCGCCTCGCCGAGCAGCTTCCGTTGACCGTGCAGCTCATGCAGCCGGCTGCGAAGCTCACGGTCATCCGTGCCGACGCGTTGAAGATCGCCGACCTGCCGGGGGAGCCCACCCGGCTGGTGGCGAACCTGCCGTACAACGTGTCGGTGCCGGTCCTGCTGCACCTGCTCGAGCACTTCGCCTCCATCCGCGCCGGCGTCGTGATGGTGCAGGCCGAGGTGGGCGAGCGCCTCGCTGCTGCACCCGGGTCGAAGATCTACGGCAGCCCCAGCGTCAAGGCCGCCTGGTACGGCACGTTCCGCACCGCGGGCAAGGTGAGCCGGCAGGTGTTCTGGCCGGTCCCCAACGTCGACTCCATCCTCATCGCCTTCGAACGACGCGCCGAGGAACTCGAATCGGAGGAACTGCGCCTGGCGACGTTCGCGCTCGTCGACGGTGCCTTCCAGCAGCGCCGCAAGATGCTGCGCCAGTCGCTGTCGGGTGTGCTGGGCGACTCCGCCCAGGCCACGGCCGTGCTCAGCGCGGCGGGCATCGATCCCACCGAGCGCGGCGAGCAGCTCACCGTCAACGACTTCCTGGCGATTGCCCGGGCCTGGCTGGCCTAGGTTAGAACCATGACCAACACGGCGACGACCTCACCGGTTGTGCATGCGAGGGCCCCGGGCAAAATCAACGTCTTCCTCAAGGTGGGGGCCGTGATGCACGACGGCTACCACGATCTCGCCACCGCGTTCCAGGCCGTCTCGCTCTATGAAGACGTGCGTGCGCGCGCCGCCGACGACTTCAGCGTCGCGTTCACCGGCTCGGTCGACACCTCCGGGCTCGCCGTCGACGGCAGCAACCTGGCGATCAAGGCCGCCCGCGCACTGGCCAGGGCCACCGGGTACACCGGCGGGGTGCACCTCGAGATCGACAAGAACGTTCCCATCGCCGGCGGCATGGGCGGCGGGTCTGCGGATGCCGCGGCAACGCTGCTGGCCTGCGACGCGCTGTGGGGAACCGAGCTCAGCCGCGAGGAGCTGCTCAAGATCGCGGCCACCCTCGGCGCGGATGTTCCCTTCGCCGTCACCGGCGGCACCGCCATCGGCACCGGACGCGGTGACCAGCTGAGCCCTGCCCTGGCCAAGGGCACCTTCCACTGGGTGCTCGCCCTGGCCGAGTTCGGCATGTCTACGCCGTCGGTGTACAGCGAGTTGGACAGGCACCGCACCCGGCACGCCCAGGACATCTTCCCCGTGCAGCAGCAGCCCACGGTGGACGCCAATGTGCTGCAGGCCCTGCGTGCCGGCGACCCGGCGATGCTCGCCGAGTCGATGCACAACGACCTGCAGGCGCCGGCGCTGCAGCTGGCCCCCGGTCTGGGTCGGGTGCTGGAGCTCGGCGAGGCGAACGGCGCACTGGCCGGGATCCTGTCCGGGTCCGGTCCCACCGTCGCGTTCCTCGTGCCCGACGTGGATGCCGGCCTCGAACTGCAGGTCGCGCTCAGCGCCGCCCGACTGCGCGTGGTGCGGGCAACGGGCCCCGTGCACGGCGCCCGCATCCTCACCACGTAGAGACCGGCGGTCGGGGCTCTCAGCTGCGGGCGATAGGCTCGAACCCTATGGCACATTTGCTCGGGGCCGAGTCCCTGCACCTTGAATTTCCCACCCGCGTCATCTTCGACAGCGTCACCGCCGGACTGAACGAGGGTGACCGCATTGGCATCGTCGGCCGCAACGGCGACGGCAAGTCCACCCTCCTGCGCCTGCTCGCCGGCCGCATGGAGCCCGATTCCGGCCGGGTGACCCGAAGGCGCGGCGTCACCATCGGCGTGCTCGACCAGTCCGACGACCTCGTCAACGGTCAGACCGTTGGCCACACCATCGTCGGCGGCATCGACGAGCACGTCTGGGCCGGCGACGCCAAGGTTCGCGACGTCATCGCGGGCCTCGTGCGCGACATCCCCTGGGACACCCTCGTCGACGACCTCTCCGGTGGCCAGCGCCGCCGGGTGGCCCTCGCCCAGGTGCTCATCGGCGACCACGACGTGGTCTTCCTCGATGAGCCCACCAACCACCTCGACGTGGAAGGCATCTCCTGGCTGGCCGGCCACCTCAAGAACCGGTGGGCCCAGAATTCCGGCGGCCTCGTGGTCGTCACCCACGACCGGTGGTTCCTCGACGAGGTCTGCAACATGACCTGGGAGGTGCACGACCGCCTGATCGAACCGTTCGAGGGTGGTTACGCCGCCTACATCCTGCAGCGCGTGGAGCGCGACCGGATGAGCGCCGTGATGGAGGGCAAGCGCCAGAACCTGATGAAGAAGGAATTGGCGTGGCTGCGCCGCGGAGCCCCCGCCCGCACCGCCAAGCCCAAGTTCCGCATCGACGCCGCCAACGAACTGATCGAGAACGAGCCGCCGCCCCGCGACACCGTGTCGATGCAGTCGATGGCCATGCAGCGCCTCGGCAAGGATGTCGTCGACCTCGTCGACGTCTCCGTGAGCTTCGGCGAGAAGACCGTGCTCAACGGCATCACCTGGCTGATCGCACCGGGCGAGCGCACCGGCATCCTCGGAGTCAACGGCGCCGGCAAGTCGACCCTGCTCAACCTGGTCGCCGGCACCCTCACTCCCGACACCGGCAAGGTCAAGCGCGGCAAGACCATCAAGGTGGCCGTGCTCACCCAGCAGCTGTTCGAGCTCGACGACATCCGCAACGACAGGGTCAGCGACGTCATCGCCCGCCAGCGCACCTCGTACATGGCCGGCGGCAAGGAGATCACGCCCGGCCAGATGCTCGAGCGCATGGGCTTCATGAGCGCTCAGCTCTCCACCCAGGTCAAGGACCTCTCCGGTGGCCAGAAGCGCCGCCTGCAGCTGCTCTTGATCGTGCTGGACGAGCCGAACGTGCTCATCCTCGACGAGCCCACCAACGACCTGGACACCGACATGCTCGCCGCCATGGAAGACCTGCTCGACTCCTTCCCCGGCACGCTCCTGGTGGTCTCGCACGACCGGTACCTGATCGAGCGGGTCACCGACAACCAGTACGCGGTCTCCGACGGTGGCTTCCACCACCTGCCCGGCGGCGTCGACCAGTACCTGGAGCTGCGCAAACGCCAGGTCGCCGGCGGCAGTTTCACAGCGGATGCGGCCTCGCCGACCTCCGCCACCGCCAAGGGTTCCGGCAAGCCGGCGCTCGGCGGCGCCGAGCTGCGGAACGCCCAGAAGGAACTCGCCTCCATCGACCGCAAGGTTGCCAAGCAGCAGGCGAAGATCAAGGAACTTCACAATTCCCTGGCCGCACACGACCAGAGCGACTACACGGGCCTGGGCAAACTCCAGGCCGAGGTCACCCTGGCCGAAGACGCCGTCGCGGGCTTCGAAACCCGCTGGGTGGAACTCTCGGTGCTGCTCGAGAAGTGAACCAACTGTTTCACGCAGCCGGCCCCCGGTTGCATGAGGACCGCCCAGTTCGCAGATTCTGTGACTGGGCGGTTTTTGTCGAAGTATCTGTGACGTTCCGTGACCTGGCGCCCCACGCGTCGTGCGAGCTGCGGCTACCGTAGAAGAGTGCCACGCGACGCTGCAGCACAGATTCCCGCGCGCACAGTTTCGTGGCGTTCTCTGTGCCTGAAACGAACGTGTCGTGAGCGGCGCGACCTGCCTGCACCGGGCGGACACACAGACAGCAATCGAAACGTGGAGAACAGCGTGAAGAACATCAGCGTGAAAAAGGGCCTTCTGGCCACCGTGGCCCTCGGCGCCAGCCTGACCCTGCTCGCCGGTTGCGCCGGCGGAGCGGGCGGCGAGGACGAGACCGTGAAGATCGGCGTCGTCGGTGCCAGCGACCCGTACTGGGCCGACTACACCGAGGCCGCCGCGGCCGAGGGCATCACCGTGGAGATCGTCGACTTCGCCGAGTACAACCAGCCCAACCCGGCGTTGAGCAACGGTGACATCGACATCAACCAGTTCCAGCACCTGGTCTACCTGGCCGACTACAACGTCTCCAGCGGCGAAGACCTCACGCCCATCGGCGCAACGGCCATCTACCCGCTCGGGCTGTACTCCACCAAGGTCACCGATGTGGCGGAGCTGAAGAAGGGCGACACCGTCGCCGTGCCCAACGACGCGAGCAACCTGGCCCGCGCCCTGCTCGTGCTGCAGAGCGCCGACCTGGTGACCCTCAAGGACGGCGGCACCATCTTCTCCACCCTCGACGACGTCGACACCGACAAGTCGAAGGTCACCGTCACCGCCCTCGAGCCCTCGCTCACCGCCACGTCGCTGCCCGACGTTGACGCGGCGATCATCAACAACGACTTCGTGGAGAAGGCCGGTCTCTCGTTCGACGACGCCCTCGTCAAGGACGACCCGTCCGACGAGTCCGCGCTGCCCTACGTGAACGTGTTCGCCGTGCGCGCCGAGGACAAGGACAACGAGACCTACGCCAAGCTGGTCGACCTGTTCCAGACCACCTCGACCGTCACCGACGGCCTCCTCGAGGTCTCCGGCAACTCGGCAGTGCTGGCCACGACGTCGCCCGCCGACCTGCAGGCCGCCCTGGCCACGGTCGAGGAAGACACCGCAGACCAGAAGTAGGCAGTACAACGGCCGGCCGGAACGCTCAGCGTTCTGGTCGGCCTTTCCCCGTTTCAACCGAAGGATCTGCATGCCCGCTCCAACCCCACTCGTGGAACTCCGCAACGTCAGCAAGGTGTACCCGGCCACTCTCAAGGGTGCCCCGGATGTGACGGCGATCGACGACGTGAGCCTCACCGTCGACGCCGGCGACGTTTACGGCATCATCGGCTACTCCGGGGCGGGCAAGAGCACCCTGGTGCGGCTCGTGAACGTGCTCGAACGCTCGACCGCCGGTGAGATCCTGATCGACGGTCGTGATGTGGCCCGCCTGCCCGAACGCGAGCTGCGGCCGGTGCGCCTGGGCATCGGCATGATCTTCCAGCAATTCAACCTGCTCAACTCCCGCACTGTCGCCCGCAACGTGGCCTACCCGCTCGAGGTGGCCGGCCGCGAGAAGGCCGACCGCGCCAAGCGGGTCGCCGAGATGCTTGATTTTGTGGGACTGGCCGACAAGGCCGGGTCCTACCCCGACCAGCTCTCCGGCGGGCAGAAACAGCGGGTGGGCATCGCCAGGGCGCTCGCGTCGTCGCCGGCGCTCCTGCTGGCCGACGAGGCCACCAGCGCCCTCGACCCCGAGACCACCCACGAGGTGCTCGAGCTGCTCAAGCGGGTCAACCGCGAGTTCGGCGTCACCATCATCGTCATCACCCACGAAATGGATGTCATCCAGACCCTGGCCACCAAGGTCGCCGTGATGGACCAGGGCCGCATCATCGAACGCGGCGACGTGTTCGATGTGTTCTCGAACCCGCAGCAAGCGGCATCCGCTCGTTTCGTGTCGACGGTGGTCAAGGGACTGCCGTCCAAGCCGGAGCTGGAGGTGCTCCGCGCCCGGCACACCGGCCGGATCGTGACTCTCGCGTTCCGCAGCGACACGGTCGACCAGACCCAGGTTTTCGGCGAGCTGTCCCGCGACGGCATCGCCTTCCAGGTCGTCTACGGCGGCATCAACGAGATCCAGGGGCGCCCGTTCGGGCACCTCACCCTCGCGCTGACCGGCGACGATTCCACCATTGACGCCGCACTGGATCGCGTGCGGGCGCTCACCACAGTCACCGAGGTGCGTTGATCATGGACGGTCTTATCGATCTTCTGCCCGAACTCTGGAAAGCCGCCTGGGAGACCCTGTACATCGTGGGGCTCACGCTGCTCTTCGGTGGCTTCGGCGGGCTCATCGTGGGCCTCGGCCTCTACCTCACCCGGGCCGGCAGCATCCTGGCCAACCGCTCCGTGTTCGGGGTGCTCAACGTACTCGTGAACACGATCAGGCCCATCCCGTTCATCATCTTCCTGGCCGCGGTGCAACCGCTCACCCGCGCCGTCGTCGGCACCGGCATCGGCAACAACGCGATGATCTTCACCATCGCGCTGGCCGCCATGTTCGCCATGGCCCGCATCGTGGAGCAGAATCTGCTCACCGTGACGCCCGGCGTGATCGAGGCGGCCCGCAGCGTGGGCGCCGGACCGGTGCGCATCATCTTCACGGTGCTGCTACCCGAGGCGCTCGGCCCGCTGATTCTGGGCTACACCTTCATCTTCGTGGCCCTCGTGGACATGTCGGCGGTGGCCGGCTACGTCGGCGGCGGCGGGCTCGGCGCGTTCGCCCTGCTCTACGGCTGGCGCCAATTCGACCCCGTAGTCACCTGGGCCGCGGTGCTGCTGATCATCATCTTCGTCCAGCTGGTGCAGTTCCTCGGCAACCGGCTGGCCCGCAAGGCCCTCCGCCGCTAGTCAGCGTACGGTCAGCGCTCGTACACCTCTCGTTCAGCACAGTGACCGCTCGCGGTCACCTCGCCCCACGAATGTTCTGGCTGAGGCTGGCTACGCCACCGTTGTCCACACCGACGCTCCGGTCGGTTCGTCCTCGCACCGAGTCATTCCAGGGTTGTGAGGCAGAGCGTGTCGACGAGCGCAAGCGTGGTTTTTTCGGTCTTCATTTCGGCCTCCGACCCACGACTGCAGGGCTGGCTTGCCCTGCGGGAACACCTGCAATTGGGCGAGGTCACCCTGGCCAGGATCCCGCCGGCCGTGCGCCGGGCACCCGGCCGCAGCGCGGTGGCCACAGACGGGTCCTGGGCGACGCAGTCGGGGATCTGGCGGCTGCTCGCGTCGAACAGTCGCGAGCTGGGTCGCAGTTCCTCGGTGTACTCGTCATTCGCCCTGGCCCGTTCGCATGTGCTCGCGCTCCAGCTCGGCGTCGACCGGATGGCCGTGACGATCGTGACCGGTCCGGCATCGGGCACCCACGGCTGGGTGGCAACACTCGACGACGTCGCCGTGATGACGAGCGGACGGTGGTACGGAACGACGTCGGCCAGCCGGGAGGCCTGCGCCGGCGCGCTGGCCGCCTTGCGCGGCGCGGTGGTGACCGTCGACGCCCGGCGCCTGGCCGAGCCCGGCGCCCGCCGCCCCCGGCCCAGCAGGCCCAGCGACGACGCCGAGCTGGCCGGCGCCTGGTGAGCACTCGCGTGCGCTGGGCCGACTGGGTGCCCCTGGGCCTGTTCCTGGTCCTGGCCGCCTGGCTGGTCGGCGGAGCCCTGCTGGCGTCGGGAGGCAGCGCATCGCGCCCGGCTGCCGGGCCGCAGAGCACGGCTGTGCCCGCCGTGCTGCTGCCCGCCCCGGCTCCATCAGCGCCCGCCGACCCGGCAGCGTCAGGGGCGGGCGGGAGCGCCCGGCCGAGCGGGCTGGAGCACACCGGGCTGCAGGCCACAGACCTGGTCTCGGCGGACTGGACCGAGGCGGCGGCCCAGGCAACCGGTATTCCTGCCCGGGCGTTGTCCGGGTATGCGGGCGCCGCACTGCGCCTGGCGAGCGAACAACCGGGGTGCCGGCTGGGCTGGACGACCCTGGCGGCGCTGGGCTCGATCGAATCCGGCCACGGCAGCCACGACGGCTCCGCGATCGGCGCGGACGGCCAGGCGGTGCCGGGAATCTTCGGCCCCCTGCTCGATGGGTCGGTGTACGACGCGTTCCCCGACACCGACGCCGGCCGCTGGGACGAGAGCACCGACTGGGATCGTGCCGTCGGCCCGCTCCAGTTCATCCCGGCGACCTGGGAACAGTGGGGTGCGGACGGCAACGGTGACGCTCTCGCCGATCCGCAGCAGATCGACGATGCCGCGCTGACCACCGGCCGGTACCTGTGCGAGACCGGCGACCTCTCGGTCGCGGCGAACTGGCGTGCGGCCGTCTACTCCTACAACCGAGTGCAGAGCTATGTCGATGCGGTCGCGGTGACGGCGAACGGCTACGCCGCGCGGATGCCGTGAGCGGGCTGATCTCCGGGCGCTACCGGCTCGGCGCGCTGCTGGGTACCGGCGGGTCGTCCTCGGTCTTCGCGGCCGTGGACACCCGCTCCGGCGACTCCCTCGCGCTCAAGATCTTGCATCCCGAGCTGTCTCTGTCGCCACGGCTCCGGGACGCGTTCTTCCGCGAGGCCCGGGCGGCGGGCCGGGTACGGCATCCGAATATCGTGGCTGTGCAGGACGTGGGCGTGCACGACGACGCCGAGGAACCACAGGCCTGGATCGCCCTGGACCTCGCATCCGGCACGACCCTGGCCGAGCATGTCGGGCAGGCCGGGCCGCTTCCGGTGCAGGATGCGCTCACCGTCGGCCTGGCGGTACTGCAGGCTTTGGTCGCGGCGCACGGCGCCGGACTGATCCACCGCGACATCTCGCCGGCCAACATCATGGTGGACCCGGCCGAGGACGGCAGCCTGCACAGCGCCGGCATTCGTCTGCTCGACTTCGGTCTGGCGGATGCCGCCGGGCGGGCGGCACTCGGGTCGGACGTGCTCGGCAGCGAACCGGCCGACGGCGCCGGGCCGGTCGGCGTTCTCGGCAGCGTGAACTACATGTCACCTGAGCAGGCCGCCGGGGTGCCCGTGGACGAGCGCGGTGACCTCTACCAGCTCGGCGGCGTGCTGTACTTCGCGCTGACCGGTCGGCCGCCGTTTGCGCGCGAGTCGGCGGCGGCCGTGATGCGCGCCCACGCCCTGACGCCGCCGCCCGTGCCGTCCGTGGTTCGCGCGGGCATCCCGCGGGGTGTCGACCGCATCGTCGTGCGGGCCCTGCTCAAGCACCCCGACGACAGGTTCGAGTCCGCCGACCAGATGCGCCTGGCGATCCTGGCGCTGGCCGCACCGGCGCCCGCGGCCACCGATCCCGGCGACGACCACACCCGCCGGTTCGACTCCAGGATCGACGTCCCCGTGACCGACTCCGCCCGCACCACGGTGCTGCTCCGCTCCCCGCAGGCCGCCCCGCGGTACGCCCAAGCCGGGTCGCCCGCTCCGCTGCGCGCCGGCCGTCGGCAGGGTGCGGCCCGGCCCGGCCCGTGGGTGGCCCTGGTGCTCATCATCGGCGTGGTCGCGGCGGGTTGGGCTGCTGCCGCCAGCGACGCCGGCGGGTCGGTCGTGGCCGTGAGCAGCACGCCGGCGCCCGCGCAGACCCCGACCGAGACGCCGGCGCCGCCGCCGACGCCGGTCGAGGCGCCAGCCGACTCGGTGCAGGTACCCGAGCTCACCATGATGTCGCTCGGCGAGGCGCGCGCCGCCCTGGAATCCGCCGGGCTCAGGCTGGGCGGCCTGACGACCAGGGACTCAGTGCGCGCCGGCGACACCGTGCTCGCCCTCGAACCGGGTGCCGGGTCCTGGCTGACGGACGGTGACGCGGTGAACGTGGTGGTCGCATCAGGCTCCAATAGTGTTCCCGACACCGTGGGACTTACCTCGGCGGAGGGCGTGGCTGCCCTGCAGAACGCCGGTTTCGTTGCGGTCGTCGAGAGCCGCTCTGAGGCGTCGACGGAGCCGGGGATCGTGCTCACGAGCCAGCCGGGCCAAGCCGCGGTGCTCCGCCTCGGAACCTCGGTGACGCTCGTGGTGGCGGGGGAGCTGGCCGCCCTTCCGCCGAGCACGCCAACCCCGTCGCCGGGCCCCACGACGACACCCGGCGCCACCGCACCACCGGCCCCGGCTCCCTGAGCCCGCTCCGGCGCCAACTCCACACACCGCGTCCATGACTCGGTAGCTGAACCGACGCCGCGAATTCACCCGGCAACCCAAACATGTGACTCGGACGTGAGGCCGCTTACCCGGTCCGCCCCACGCTCCACCCCAGCCTTCGCACCCATGCTCCCTCCCGAGGACCCCCATGCCACGCACGACCATCGACGAGCTGTTCGCGCCCACAGCGCCGGACACCGAGGCATTCCCCCTCGACGAGGAGCCTCGGCGGGTACTGGTATCCCGGCCGTCGGTGTCCGATACCGTCTTCCGATCCGTGGCGTTCACGGCCGGCGTCGTCACCGTCTCGATCATGCTGGCCGTGGGCGTCTTCCTGTCGATCCGCGCCAGCGACGCCCTCGGCGTCGCGGGCTTCTCGTTCCTGACCGAACAGGAGTGGTCCCCGGAGTCGGAGAGTTTCGGCATCGCCGCCGTGCTCTTCGGCACCATCACCATCGCCCTGATCGCCATGTGCGTGGCCGTTCCGCTGGCGCTGGGAACGGCGCTGCTCATCTCCGAGGTCGCGCAGGGCCGGCTGCGCTCCACCCTGGTCACCCTGGTCGACCTGATGGCCGCCGTGCCCAGCGTGGTCTTCGGCCTCTGGGGTGTCTTCTTCCTGCAGGCCAACGTCATCCCGGTGGCCAGCTGGATCTCCACCTACTTCGGCTGGATCCCGTTCTTCGCCGTGACGGATGCCTCCGGTGCCGCGCTCAGCGACGCCAGCGCCTTCACCTCCTCGGCCTTCATTGCCGGCATCGTCGTCGGGCTCATGGTGGTGCCCACCACGACGTCGGTCATGCGCGAAGCCTTCTCCCAGGCCCCGATCGGTGAACGCGAGGCCGCGTTCGCGCTCGGCTCCACCCGCTGGGGCATGATCCAGGCCGTCGTGCTCCCATTCGGTCGCGGCGGCATCATCGGCGGCACCATGCTGGGCCTCGGCCGGGCGCTGGGCGAGACCATCGCCGTGTACATGATCATCTCCCCGATCTTCACCCTGAACTGGGAGGTGCTGAAGACCGGCAGCAACTCGGTGTCGGCACTGATCGCCCTCCGCTACGGCGAGTCGAGTGAGTTCGGCCTCTCCGCACTGATGGCCGCCGGTCTGGTGCTGTTCCTGCTGACCCTGGTGGTCAACTTCACGGCGTCGTCGATCGTGGCGAGATCCCGCTCCGGCGCAGAGAGCAGCTGACCATGACATTCATCCCATCCTCAGAGGGCATCGAGATCGGCCCCCGCCGTCGCGTGCGCGCGGCCAGGCTCGACGACAGGTTCAACGTTCTGGGTGCCGCCGCCGCCGGCATCGCCCTGGCCACCCTGATCTTCGGCTGGTTCACCCCGCTCTCCGGCGGGGTCGGCTGGTCCATCGTCGCCTTCCTCGCCTTCATCGGCTTCTATGCCCTCCTGGTGAGTTTCTCGTCGGATTTCCAGGAGGTGAAGGACCGGGTGATGGCGGTGCTGCTCGCCAGCGCCGGTGTGGTGCTCTTCGGCGCCCTGGTGTTCGTCGTGGCCTTCACCCTGGTGCGCGGCCAGGAGGCGCTGCCACACCTGAACTTCTTCACCCAGAGCATGGAAAAGGCCGGGCCCCTCGACGGCCTGGACATGGGCGGCATCGTGCACGCCATCCTCGGCACCTTGATACAGATCGGAATGGCTCTCGTGGTCACGGTGCCGCTGGGGATCCTCACCGCCCTGTTCCTCAACGAGGTCGGCGGCCGTTTCGCCAGGTTCGTGCGCACCATCTCGGACGCGATGACGGCGCTGCCCTCCATCGTGGCGGGACTGTTCGTCTACTCGGCGATCATCGTGCTGATCACCCACCAGCGGTCGGGCTTCGCCGCGTCGATGGCGATCACGGTGATGATGCTGCCCATCGTCATCCGGGCATCCGACATCGTGTTGCGCCTCGTGGCCGGCAACCTGCGCGAGGCCGCCTACGCGCTGGGCTCGACCCGGTGGCGCACCATCTGGCATGTCGTCCTCCCCACGGCCCGGCCCGGCCTGGCCACCGCGGTGATCCTCGGCACGGCGCGGGGGATCGGCGAGACCAGCCCTGTGCTGCTGACCTCCGGTGTGACGGCCGTCGTGAACCTCGACCCGTTCGCGGGGCCGATGATCTCGCTGCCACTGCAGGTGTTCGACTTCGTGAAGTCACCGGAGCCCAACATGATCGCCCGCGGTTTCGGCGCCGCCGCTGTGCTGATCCTGCTGGTCCTGGCCCTGTTCGCCATCGCCCGGCTGATCGGTGGTCGCGCGCCGGGTGACCTCACACCGCGGCAGCAACGGCGCGTCCTTGACGCTTCGCTGCGCGACCTGCAGCGCATCACCATCCAGGGCGCCCGGCGGCCGGACCCGGCTGGCAGCAGCCCGATCCGTCCGGCCCCGCCCAGCTCCGACCCGAAGACGACTGACCCGAACAGCACCGACCCGACCACGAAGGAGACGTCCCTGTGACGCCGCAGACCCGGTGGATCCGTACGATCCGCGCCATTGTTGCCCTGCTTGCCATCGTGCTCATGAGCGTGACGGGCACCGTTCCCGCCCAGGCCGCCAGCTACGACCCGATCACCGGCACCGGATCGACCTGGTCCCAGAATGCCCTCGACCAGTGGCGCAAGAACGTCGCCAACAACTACGGCATGACCGTGAACTACTCCGGGGTGGGCTCCTCGGCCGGTCGCCGCGACTTCGTCGCCGGAAACGTCGACTTCGCCGTCAGCGAGATCCCGTTCCAGCTCGCCCCCGAGGATGGATCGACACCGGAATCACCCTTGAGGGGCTACGCCTACATGCCCATCGTGGCCGGCGGCACCTCGTTCATGTACAACCTCAAGATCAACGGAGTGCGGGTATCGAACCTGCGCCTGAGCGGCGAGGTCATCACCAAGATCTTCACCGGCGCCATCACCAACTGGAACGACCCCGCCATCCAGGCCGACAACCCCGGCCTGGCCATGCCCGACAAGGGCATCGTGCCCGTCGTGCGCTCGGACGGCTCCGGCTCCACCGCTCAGTTCAGCCTGTGGATGTCCAAGCAGCACCCGGCCTTGTGGAACGCGTTCTGCGCCTCCGTGGGACGCGCCTTGCCGTGCGGCCTGACCTCGCAGTACCCCACCTTCGGCAACGCCAAGGCCCAGAGCGGGTCGTCGGGAGTGGCCGGCTACGTCAGCCAGGACTACGGCGAAGGCGCCATCACCTACGTCGAGTATTCCTACGCCCTCGAGTCCGGCTTTCCGGTCGCCAAGGTGCTCAACCAGGCCGGCTACTACGTGGAACCCACGGCTAACTCCGTGGCGGTCGCCCTGATGACCGCGCAGATCGACCAGACGCCCGGTCCCAACTTCCTCACCCAGGTGCTCGACGGCGTCTACAACAGTGCAGACCCGCGAACCTACGCACTTTCGAGCTACTCCTACATGATCGTTCCCACCGAGGTGGGCGGAGTGTTCACGGCCAAGAAGGGCACCACCCTCGGGGCGTTCGCCAACTACATGCTCTGCGAGGGCCAGCAGCAGGCCGCCGATCTCGGCTACTCGCCACTGCCGATGAACCTCGTTCTCGCCGGGTTCGACCAGATCAAGCGGGTGCCCGGCGCCGACACCACCGGGGTGGACATCAACAAGTGCAACAACCCGACTTTCAAACCCGGCGATTCACCCTCGAGCAACCAGCTGGCCCTCACCGCAGCTCAGCCGCAGGACTGTGACAAGGTCGGCCCCAACCAGTGCACGTCCGGAACGGGTGGAGCCTTGGCCGAGACGCCGATCTCCGGGTCGGGCACCGGTGGCAGCGCCACCGGTGGTGCGACTACGGAGACCGCCGCCGCGACCGGTGCCGCCGCCTCCACCTCAACGGGTGCCGCGGCCGTTTACGATGCAAACGGCGCTCTCATCTCCGGCGGGGCAGCCGGGTCGACCCTGGCCGGCGCCGCGGTGGCCACGCCCTTCACCCTGGCGGACGACGGCTGGGGGATGCAGCAGTCGCTGATGCTCCTGGCCGCCACCCTGCTCGTGGCCGCGGCGGTGCTGCCGCCGGTCTTCTGGCGGCGCCTGGCCCCGCGCGGCGGCAAGGACGGCGTCAAGTGAGCCGGCACAAGGCCTTGAAGGCATCGCTCTGGACCAGGGCCGGCGCCAGCGGCATCGTCGTAGGCCTTATGGTGGGCGTCGGCGTTGCCGCGCTCACCTCCCTGGCCCCCACCGCAGCCCTGGCCGACAACTCCAGTGCCGTCACCGTGACCTCCGCGGACTATGAGCTCGACCCGGCCGGGGCACCATTCCCTGACCTCGCCGTGACCGTCTCCAAGACCGCCGACCTCGTGTCGGAGGGCATCCTGGTGAGCTGGACCGGCGGCAAGAAGTCGGTGCGGCCGCAGGGCAGCGTCGGTGGCGAGAACTTCCTGCAAATCGCGCAGTGCTGGGGCGAAGACCCCCTGAATGCCGGGCACCCCGACCGCACCACCTGCCAGTACGGAGCCTTCCCCAACGCGGGCCGCGACGCCAACGTCGAGGCCAACGTCGAAGCGGACCCTGACGAACCCGACACCGGACTTGCCCCGAACATCGCAGATCAGGACAAGGACTACACCACGGCCGGCCGGGGGTACGCCAACCCGCCGTACACGTCCATCCCTTTCCGCGCCGTCAGCGGCGAGACCGTGACCTCGGTGGTCAAGAACGACAAGGGCGTGCTCGTGCACGACACCACCGTCGACGTCAACAAGAACGAGTTCTTCACCGAATACACCTCGAACGAGGTCAAGTGGGCCGGGTCAGACGACGCCGGCAACGGCTCGGTCAAGTTCGAGGTGCAGACGTCGATGCAGTCGCCAGGGCTCGGCTGCGGCCAGCCCGTGATCGTGGCCGGAAAGGACACCACGGGCCAGTCCTGCTGGCTGGTCATCATTCCGCGGGGAACCGGCGACTCAGGTGTGACCCAGATCATCCGGCCCGGCCTGTTCTGGGACGCCTGGCAGCACCACGTCGCCGTCAAGCTCGACTTCAAGCCTGTCGGCGTGCGCTGTGAGATCGGCAGCGCGGAATCACAGCTCGGCGGCAGCGAGCTCATCGCCGGCGCGATCTCGTCGTGGCAGCCGAATCTGTGCGCGGGCGCCACCGGTTCCGCGTTCGTGCTGAGCACCGGCAACGAGGCTGATGTGATGGCCAAGGCCAGCGGCACGGTCCCGAGCCCGCTCGCGTTGACGTCCTTCCCCTCAACGATCTCCACGGCGGACCCGCTGCAGTACGCGCCCGTCGGGATATCCGGCGTCACAGTGTCGTTCGCCATCGACCGCAGGGTGAGGCCCGTCGAGGATATTGACCAGGCGTACAAGGACCGGGAGACCCAGTCCTTCACATCGCTGAACCTCACTCCCCGCCTGATCGCGAAGCTGCTTACGGCCTCGTATGTCTCGGCGCTCCCGCCCGGTGCCGACCTGTCCCACATCAATTACATCGACTACGACGATCAGGGTGACAACGCGCGCAATATCACCAGCGATCCCGATTTCCTGGCGATCAACGACGCGGAGTGGGCCTCCCAGGATCTCAACAGTGTCTCCCTGGCCGACTCGCTCGCTCCGTCCGGGCGTTCGGACCTGGCCACCCAGCTGTGGCGATACGTGATGGCGGATGCCGACGCGGTCGCCTTCCTGGACGGCACGCCGGACGAATGGGGCATGATCGTCAACCCGTGGTACTCCACCAACGCCGGTATCAACCCGACGGGCACGGCCTTCGCGCTACCCAGGGACAACTTCCCCAAGGCGGATCCCGTCGAGAAGCCCGCGACGACGGGCACGAACGGCGTCGGGCCGGTGAACCTGGTGACCTGGCGACCGTACACTTCCGATTTCGAGAACGGAGCCTATCTCACCCTCCGCGGTGACGGCCTCCAGCTCGGCGGCTGGGATTCCACCAGCACCCCACCGAAGTACCTGAAGACAACCCGCGCGCTGGTCGGTGAGCAGGGTGTCATCGGGCTCAGCACCGCGGCGTCTGCGGCGCGTTATCAGAACGTCACGGCCTCGCTGCTCAACCCTGCGGGTGCCTACATCGCGCCGGACTCGGACTCGATGCTCGCCGCGGCCGCAGCCATGACGCCAACGGCGCATCAGCCGAAGGTGCTGGAGTTCGATCCGGCCTCGGCGACGACGGCGGGAGCTCTCACGGCCTACCCACTGACGATGCCGGTCTACGCCGCCCTCAACCCCCTCCAAACAGATGCCGGTCAGCGCGCCAAATTCGCCAACCTGATCCGCTACGCGGCGTCGAAGGGCCAGGTCCCAGGCACGGAACTCGGCCAGCTGCCGGCTGGGTATGCCCCCATGCCAACGAGCTGGATCGATCAGGCGCTGGCGGCGGCCACGGCCATCGAACAGGGCATCAGCCCTAATGCGAAGCCGGCGGTCAAGCCCCCCGCCGCGGCTGCGGTCGCTCCCGCGACCCCGCCCCGATCCAACACAGCGGCCAGCGGCACCGAGGCCGTGGCGGCAGCAGCGGCGCCGGTGGCGGCGGCCACAGGCCCGACAAGCACCGGTACTGCAGCCGGCGCACTGCTCGGGGCGAAGACCCCTGACGACCCAGCCGTCGGTCCGGTCGCCATGGCCGTCCCGGCCGGTTTGCTCTCCGGGCTTGCGGCCGCTGGGGCGGTTCCCATGATTTCGCGCATCAGACGAAAGCGACTCTGATGCGCCATAGCTTGACGGTTCGGCCCAGGGCACTGACCAGGGAGAGCACGTCGGGACAAGCGGGTCCGTCCGGATTCCGTTCCTTGCACCACACCCGAAAGGCATCACAGTGATTTCGAAGAAGGCTATTGCGTTCTGCGCGACTGTCGGCGTCACCCTGTCTGGCATTGCCCTCGCCGCCCCGGCTCACGCCGATCCCGTCTCCAACAGCTACTCCATTGTCGGATCCGACACCCTCGAAGACGTCGTCAGCGCACTGGCCAACGGCACCGCCATCTCGGGAGCCTCGGTTCGCTCCACGGCCAACTCCACCACCATCGGCTCGTTCGACGCGACCGGGTCCCCCTACATCACGACCAAAACCAGCGGCGTGCGCTTTGGACGGCCCAACGGTTCCGGCGACGGAGTCAAGGCGCTCAGTCGCTCCATCGACGGCTCCAAGTACACGTCCGCCACGCCTGGGAGTCCCGCCAACGTCGTCATCACCGGCCAGGTTGACATCGCCCGTTCGTCCAGCGGAGGAACCAAGGACGCCAACGGAGAACTCTTGTATGTGCCGTTCGGACGCGATGCGATCGCCTACGCGTATAAGGGTGCCGCTTCTGGAATTGACTCCATCACAGCCAGCCAGATGAAGAGCCTCTACGAGTGCTCGGCCGGGTTCCAGATTGGCGGCACCACCGTCACGCCGATCATCCCGCAAGGGGGTTCAGGAACCCGCAAGGACTTTATCTCGAAGATCGGCGTCACAGAGACCTCCATGTTGACCGTTGCCGAAGGCGGCTGCGTCGTCGAGGGACAGGAACATGACGCGACCACTCTGACCGCGGAGTCGGTCATGCCCATGGCCGTGTCCCGCTGGATCGCCATGAACACCGGCGCCAGCTACGACAAGCGTGGCACCGGCGCGCTCGGCTCGCTGGTTTCCGGCCAGGCGCCCGTCACCGGTGCCGGCTCCGCCATGGTGCCCAACCCCGCGTACTACGCCGACACCACCTGGGGTCGCGACACCTTTCTCGTTGTTCAATATGCCCGAGTGAACAGCGCAGACCCGAAATACGACGCCAACCTCGACAAGCTTCTGGACTCGACTCAGGCGACGGGCCTGACGAACTCGCAGACGCTGATCTCCAAGGCCGGCGCGGTCAAGAGGAAGTTCGGCTTCCTCGCCCCCACCGCCGGGGTCGTCGCCTACCGCGTTGCCAAGACCCCCTAAGTACGCTCGCTTCTTCCCCAATTCACCCCTATTTCACCGCACTGAAAAACTCTGAAAAGGATCTGACAATGAAGCTCGACAATAAAGTCAAGTTCGGCGCCACCGGCGTTCTGACTCTGGCGCTTCTCGCCGCTGGAGCGTCCATGGCCTCCGCTGCGGTGCAGGCCAACGGCTCCGACGCACCTCTCTACATGTATGACACTGACGGCGTGCTCGTCCCCGACTCCGCTAAGGTCTGGGGCTTCGAGGAAGACAACTACGGGTCCGGTACCGACCTCTTCTACGCCGACCCGACCCTGTGCCCGATCGAGAGTACCGGAGCGTATGTCTTCATCTCGCCCGTCGGCACCGAGCGCACAGCGTTGACGTGGAAGGCCACCTCCACCAACGCCTTCAACCCGGCCGCACTTCCCGACGCTAAACAGATTCTGGCTCCCACATTGACCCCGTCGACCCTCACCAATGGTGACATCGGAGCAGTGCGGGCTGCGGGTGGCAAGTACAGCCTCGGCGTTGCCTGCACTACCAACGACGGCGTCACCGTTCTCGCGGCCTTTTACCGTACGATCTCGATGACTGCCGGTACCGGTGCGTACGCCGTGACCGGAGTTGACACCACCGTGGTGACGCCGCCCGTTGAACCGCCCGCTCCGGCAGGCACCCAGGGCACGGTGGCTCTCGAGCCGACCGTGACCGGCGCCGTCAACGGAGTGCTCTCGTTGAGCATCCCGGCCGGCGCCGCGGCGACCTTCAACACCCCGACGCTCGTCAACAACAAGTCGACCACCACCGGAACATTGGGCGCCATCACGGTGAACGACGGTCGGGTGCTCACGGTCAATGGTTGGGAGCTCTCAGCCAGCGTCGCTGACTTCGTGAACTCCGCGGATGCGACGAGCACCATCGGCAAAACCCAGCTCGGATTCGCACCGACCATCACCGCCGCCGGCACCACAGCGACCGGTCTCACCGCCGCTGCCGCTCAGGTAGCCGGCTCTGCCTCATACCCGGCGATGTTCGCATCCGCGGCGGCGGGCAACACCGTCGGTGCCAGCGTCCTGGATGCCGGTCTAACCTTCGTCGCCCCGCAGGCGAAGACAGCCGGCACCTACAAGTCCACGATGACCCTCACGGTCGTCTCGAAGTAATCACGCCGAATGACAGGGGAGGGCCGGCGGTCGTGCCGTCCCTCCCCCCATCCGGTTCCACACCTCCCTTCGCCTGGAAAGAGATCGCAGACCGTGACCCTCCGTCGCACCCACACCCACCGCCTCGGCCTCGCCGCCGCCGGGCTGTTCGTCACCCTTGGCCTCACAGTTGGCCTGGGGGCCGCCGGTGCCCGGGCGGACGACTCTGACGCCATAGCGGGCGCCCCGGCCGCCGATGGAAGCGTCGACCAGTCCCGGTCGCGCTACAGCTATCAGGTCGACCCCGGCCAGCAGGTTTCCGACGAGTACCTAGTGCAGAACACTGGCACCACGACGCAGTCCGTCACCGTGTACGCCACCGACGCATTCAACGCCGAAGACGGCAGTTTTTCGCTGCTCGACGGGGGCGTGGAGACCGTGGACGTCGGCCGCTGGGTCACCTTTGACAACGGAGTCAACAAGGTCGAGGTCACCCTCGACCCCGGCGCGCAGCAGATCATCCCGTTTACGATGTCTGTTCCCGCCGATGCCCGGCCGGGCGACCACGCCGGCGGCATCATCGTCTCGGCGCTTTCGCCGGCCGGCGAGGTCTCCGTCGACCGCCGCGTCGCCATCCGCCTGTATGCCCGCGTGAAGGGCGAACTGCAGCCCGGCCTGACCATCAGCAGCATCAAGCCCTCGTACCGGGGTGAGCTCAACCCGTTTGCCGGCGAGACCTCGCTGACCATCAGCCTGCAGAACACCGGAAACGTCTCCCTCGCCGCGAATACCGTCGCCCAGGTACGCGGCATCTTCGGAATCCCGCTTTCCGATCTAACCAGGACACCGATCTCCGAGATGCTGCCCGGCAGCTCGCGCACCGTGACCATCGTCGTGCCAGGGGTGGGGCCCTGGGTCTATCTCAACCCGACCGTCTCACTCGCCGCCACGGTCGACGAAGACGCCCTACCGCCGGGTCTCCTGCCCACCGCCGAGCGCAGCAGCGACATGTTCGTGGTTCCGTGGGCGGCGCTGATCCTCGTCGCCCTCGCCGGGTTCGTGCTGCTCCTCATGCGGCTGGGCCGCGCCAGGGACTCCGCTCGTGCGGCGGCGTGGATCGAGTACACCGAGGCTGAGGCCAGGCGCAAGGCTGGCGGCGAAGCCATTGCGTGACTCCGCCCGCGCGACGTCTTCTCGTTCTGGCCCGTTTGCCTGTAGTTTGCCCGCTCTTCAGCTCACAGAAAACCGGACCGGCCTAACTTGACTGTGCTCACCTCCCCTCCCGCGCGTCGACTCTTCTTCGTGGTGCTCTGCGCGCTGGTTCCCATGATCGGCCTGACGGGGCTCTCCGTGAGCGCCCAGGCGAACGACGACCCCGACGGGGTTGGCCTGACCGTGAGTGTCGTCGGGCCCACGGCAACTCCCACCGCGACGACACCGCTCACCAGCACGACGAAGCCGGTTCCTCCCGCCACCACACAGTCGACGCCGGTGGGCGCGGCAGTGGCCGACGCGCTCGGAACCGACCCTGTGGTGTTGGCCGGCATCCTGGCGGTGAGTGGGCTCACGGCGACCTCGCACCCGAACGTGGGACCGGACGGCGGCGAGATCGACCTGAAGTTCACGGTGAAGAACCTCACCACCACCCCCATCGACTCCACGCTGCGGTTCTGGGTGGACAACGCGCTGGGCCTGGAAATCCGCAGCGTCGATGACGCATCCCTCACCGGCCTCCCCGGCGGCGAGACCCGCACTGTCACGGCGACGCTCCCCGGAATGGGGCAGTGGAGCGCCTACAACACCCACGTGACCCTCACCCCGCCGGCCTCTGTCGACGGCACCGAACTGACCCCGATGACGCGGGACGCGCTGCTCCTCGTGCCGCCGTACTTCGTGCTTCTGATCTCCGCGCTGGGCGCCGGCCTCGCCGTCGCCGCGCGATATGCGCTGCGGACCAAGCGTCTCTTCACTGTCGGCGCCGGGGAGCTCGTGTCGTGACGTTGACCAAGCCGCCGCGCGGCTGGAAGCCCGACAGGGTGTCATCGCCGTCGTGGGATCCGTTGGACGCGCCCCCGGTCGGTGCTGGACCGCCCAGGGGATGGCGACCGCGCCAGCCGCCGAAACCGCCGCGCCGCCCGCCCGCACCTCCGATGGTGGTGATCCTGACCCCGGCCGACCTGTTGCTGCGCACCATCCTGGCGATCGTGGCCGCGTTGATCTTCGGCTTCCTCGCAAACCTCACCGTGCTGGGAAACCTGCAGCACCTGGTCTCCCAACAACAGGCGACAGACACCTTGCGCGTGCAGCTGGCCGAGGGCACGGCACCGGTCAGCGAGGGCACCGTCGACAAGGTGCTGCTGGCCGATGGCGCCCCGCTGGGCATCATCGACATCCCGTCGATCGGTGTGCACGAGGTCTTCGTCGAGGGCTCCGATTCGGGCACCACCCGCAACGGACCCGGCCACCGGCGCGACACGGTTCTGCCCGGCCAGGCCGGGATCAGCGTGGTCATGGGGCGTGCCGCCGCGTACGGCGGACCGTTCGCGCGCGTGCAGGAGCTGGCGCCCGGCCAGGAGTTCACGGTGCTCACCGGCCAGGGGGAACAGACCTTCGCCGTGATCGGGGTGCGCTACGCCGGCGACCCGTCCCCGGCGCCCCTGAAAGCCGGCGAGAGCCGGCTGATCCTGGAGACCGCCCGCGGGCCGGCGTTCGTGCCGGGCGGTGTGGCCCGGGTGGATGCGGTGCTGACCAGCGAGACGCAGCCGGCGGGCATCCGTCAGACCACCTACGTCACCCTGCCGGCGGCGCACAAGGAGCTGGCGACGGACACCACCACGGTGTGGGCGCTGGCCTTCGCCCTGCAGTTCTTCCTCCTGGTCGAACTCGCGGCGATCTGGGCATTTCGCCGGGTCGGCGTGCAGAAGACCTGGACTGTCTTCCTGCCCGTCGTGACTGTCGGAGGGCTGCTGGTCGCCGACCAAATCGTGCGTCTCCTCCCCAATCTGCTGTAGCGAACGAAACGAGTGCTCATGAACCAGCCCACGCAGGATGACGAATTGACGCGGGTGCTGCCGGCGGTCACGATGCCGGACCCCGCCGCGGAGGGCGACCGTCGCTCGCGCCGGGGCGGTGGGCCGGCGCTGCCGGCGAAACGGAGCCGGCTCACGCCGCCGTGGACCCGGCGGCCGTCGGATCCGGCCGGGTCGGTGCCCGTGCTGATCGGAGCGGTGCCGTCGGGCTTCAGCCCGCTCACGGCCCCACGCGAACCACTGGCCACCCTGGAGGGCCGCAACATCTCGGCCTGGTTCGGTGAGCGGCAGGTGCTCGACAGGGTGAACCTGACCATGCCCGCGGGCGTCATCACCTCGCTGATCGGTCCGTCCGGCTGCGGCAAGTCGACGTTCCTGCGCATCCTGAACCGGATGCACGAGCTCGTGCCGTCCGCGAGCCTGGCCGGCGAGGTACTGCTGGACGGGGAGGACATCTACGACCCCGAGCGCAAGCTCGTCGACGCCCGCAAGCACATCGGGATGGTCTTCCAGAAGCCCAACCCGTTCCCCGCCATGTCGATCTACGACAACGTCATCGCCGGGCTCACCCTCACCGGGCGGCGCGCCTCGACCGACGAAAAGGACTACCTGGTCGAGAGCTGCCTGACCAAGGCCGGCCTGTGGACCGAGGTGCGCGACCGGCTGCGTGCTCCCGGCGGCGGGCTGTCGGGCGGACAGCAGCAGCGCCTCTGCATCGCCAGGTCGCTCGCGGTGACGCCCCGGATCCTGCTGATGGATGAACCCTGCTCGGCGCTGGACCCCACCTCGACCCGGGTGATCGAGGAGACCATGCTCGAACTGGCCCACGAGGTGACTATCGTCATCGTCACGCACAACATGCAGCAGGCCCAGCGGGTCTCCCAGAACTGCGCGTTCTTCCTCGCCGCCCAGGGCACCCCGGGCGGGATCGTGGAACACGGGCCGACCGAGCTGATGTTCGGCGACCCGATCGACAACCGAACCGCGGACTACGTCAACGGCCGGTTCGGCTAGCCGCCGCTCAGTCGAAGTCCAGGCTGAGCTTCCGCAGCAGCGCGGCCAGGCGCTCCTGGTCGGCGGCGGGCAGGCTTTGCAGCAGGGCGGCCTCCGCGTCGACCAGGCGGGTGATCGCCGCATCCACCCGGGTGAGGCCGCCCGCGGTCATGCCCACAAAGATGCCGCGGCCGTCGTTCGGATCGGTGCGCCTGGTGACCAGGCCACGCTCGACCAGCCTGTCGATGCGATTGGTCATGGTGCCGCTGGAGACCAGGGTCTGCTGCAGCAGCAGCTTGGGGCTCAACTCGAACGGGGCGCCCGCCCGGCGGAGCGCCGACAGCACGTCGAATTCCCAGGAGTCCAGCTCCGACCTCGAGAACGCGGTGCGACGGGCCCGGTCGAGGTGCTTGCTCAGCCTGGCGACGCGGGAGAAGACCTGCAGGGGCGCAAAATCCAGGTCTGGGCGCTCGCGCAGCCACGCATCAACGATCCGGTCGACTTCGTCATTGGCAGGCATCCGTCCATTATCCGGTTTTCGGCACCCTGAACCGGCAGATGACGCGCAGTCGCCCCCGCATCTGGCAGACTTGACTCCGTTGCCCGGCCCCGAGCCGACGCAATCCGCCGTGGTGTAATGGCAGCACGACAGCCTTTGGAGCTGTTAGGTCTAGGTTCGAGTCCTGGCGGCGGAGCTCAGGTGTGAGAGCACAATTGAGAGGAAACCAGTGACCGATTCCCGTCTCGCCGTCATCGTGCTGGCCGCCGGCCAAGGCACCCGCATGAAGTCCAGCCTGCCCAAGCTCATGCACCCGCTCGCCGGTCTGCCCATCATCAGCCACGTGCTGGCCACGGCCAGGGCACTGGATGCCGCGCACGTGATCACGGTGCTGCGCCACGAGCGGGAACGCCTCGCCGAGCTCGTCGCACTCGACCTGCCGGAGAGCCTGCTCGTCGACCAGGACGAGGTGCCCGGCACCGGCCGCGCCGTGGAGCTCGCCGTCGCCGCGTTGCCGGCCGACTTCGACGGAGACGTTCTCGTGGTCAGCGGTGACGTGCCGCTGCTGAACGCCGCCACCCTCAGCAACTTCATCGAGGCACACCGCGAACGCGCGGTCTCCGCCACGGTGCTCTCCGCCTTCCCGACCGACGTGACCGGCTACGGCCGCATCATCCGGTCGGACGACGGCACCTTCGACCGCATCGTGGAGCACAAGGACGCCAGCGACGACGAACGCGCCGTCGACGAGATCAACGCCGGGGTGTACGTCTTCGGGCTGAACGAACTGCGCGACCAGCTCGCCCGTCTCACCACCGAGAACGTGCAGGGCGAGAAGTACCTCACCGACGTGATCGGGCTGCTGCGCGCCGCCGGGTCAGAGGTGCGCGCCGTTCCGGTGGCGGATGCCTGGCTCGTCGCCGGCATCAACGACCGCGCCCAGCTCAGCGACACCGCCGCCAAGCTCAACGCCGTGATCGTGCGCGGCTGGCAGCTGGCCGGCGTGACCGTGCAGGACCCGGCCACCACCTGGATCGACCTCAAGGCCACCCTCGCGAGCGACGTGACCCTGCTGCCCGGCACCCAGATCCTCGGCTCCACCACCGTGGCCACCGGCGCGATCGTCGGCCCGGACACCACGCTGCTGGACTGTGAGATCGGGGAGGGCGCCACCGTCAAGCGCACCGACGGCACCCTCGCGGTGATCGGCGCCGGCGCCACCGTGGGACCGTTCGCCTACCTCCGCCCCGGCACCTGGCTGGGCGCCGACGGCAAGATCGGCACCTTCGTCGAGACCAAGAACGCCGTCATCGGCGAGGGCAGCAAGGTGCCGCACCTCAGCTACGTCGGCGATGCCACGGTCGGGGTGCACTCCAACATCGGGGCCGGCACGATCTTCGCGAACTACGACGGCGTGAACAAGAACCCGTCCGTGATCGGGTCGCATGTGCGCACCGGATCGCACAACGTGTTCGTCGCGCCGATTAGAATCGGAGACGGAGCCTACACGGGCGCCGGCACTGTTGTCCGCAAGGACGTGCAGGCCGGGGCGCTCGCGATCAACGTGGCTCCGCAACGCAATATGGTCGGTTGGGTAGAGACCAACCGGCCGGGAACAGATGCGGCGACAGCCGCGTCACAGAGCGGAGACTAGGTGCCTGGAATCAAGAGCAGCGGCGAGAAGAAATTGGTGCTCATCTCGGGGCGAGCGCACCCACAGCTCGCTATCGACATCGCCGCAGAACTTGGTTCGGAGCTGATCCCCACCGACGCACGCACCTTCGCCAACGGCGAGATCTACGCCAGGTTCGACGAGAGCGTGCGCGGGGCCGACGCGTTCGTCATCCAGTCGCACACGAACCCGATCAACGAGTGGCTGATGGAACAGCTCATCATGGTAGACGCGCTCAAGCGTGCGTCGGCCAAGCGGATCACCGTGGTCGCCCCGTTCTACCCGTATGCCCGCCAAGACAAAAAGGGCCGCGGTCGCGAACCGATCTCCGCCCGCCTCGTCGCCGACCTGTTCAAGGTGGCCGGCGCCGACCGCATCATGTCGGTCGACCTGCACGCCGCGCAGATCCAGGGTTTCTTCGACGGCCCCGTCGACCACCTCTTCGCCATGCCCGTTCTGCTCGAGCACTTCCGCGCCAAGCTTGACCCGTCCACGCTCACCATCGTGTCCCCGGACATGGGCCGTGTGCGCGTCGCCGACATCTGGAGCGACAAGCTCGGCGCCCCGCTGGCCATCATCCACAAGCGCCGCGACCCGCTGGTGCCCAACCAGATCACGGTGCACGAGATCGTCGGAGAGGTCAAGGGCCGGGTGTGCCTGATCGTCGACGACCTGATCGACACCGGCCGCACCATCGTGCAGGCCGCCGAGGCGCTCATGGCCGCCGGTGCCACCGGTGTCGTCGTGGCCGCCACGCACGCCGTGTTCAGCCCGCCCGCACTGGAGCTGCTGCAGAACGAGGCCATCCAGGAGGTCGTCGTCACCGACACCCTGCCGATCCCCGAAGACAAGCGCTTCCCCACGCTGACCGTGCTGCCGATCGCGCCGCTGCTCGCGCGCGCCATCCACGAGGTCTTCGACGAGGGATCCGTCACGTCGATGTTCGAGGGTGCTGCATAACCCCGAGCTTCTGCCAGGCCGGTCCCGTTCTCGGGGCCGGCCTGTCGTCGTTTCAGGGCCCGGTCAGAGCACGAGCTCCATGGTGACCGTGGCCGTGTCGCCCACGTCGATGCCCTCGGCCTGGCGAATGGCCTTTTTCACCGGAAGCACGAACCGGCCGGTGGCGCTCTCCGGGAAGATCGAGGTGGCCCAGTGCGACGCATTGATGCTCACCTTGACCCGTTGCGAGCCGAACCCGGTGCGCAGGCCATCGGTGAGGTCGCGGATGTCGGCGGACTGGTCGTGCGGCAGCGACACGAAGACCCAGGCGTTCATGCTCTCGGTGTTCCAGAGCGTGGTCGTGAAGGTGAACCGGGGACCCACGGGGTTCCTCTCGTCAGGAAACGCTGGTCGCCGGTGGCCGGAAGGGACCGGGGATGATGCCCAACGGCAGCACGAAGGTCTGGCGCTCGTTCTGGTCGATCGCGTAGCACTGCCAGCCGAAGCCGCCGGCCCCGGCCAGTTCGAACCTGGCGTCGATGCCCTCGGAGAGCGGGTAATAGCGGGCCACGGCCTGCGTGCAGGCGCGCACGGCGGTGGCCGAGGCGATGCTCAGACTGGTGAGGACGCCGGGCACGATCAGGGCCACCAGGCCCAGCACCACCACGACACGCATGAGCAGCACCATCCGCCGGCCGCGGAGGGGGCGGGCGGAGTCATAGGGCTCGTAGCCGGAGAGTTCGGGGTGGTCGTTGCTCATGGGTACCCACCAGTAAATCAGACTGCGCGTGCCGGGCACATGACCAATCGGGATGCCGGCCGTTCACCTCGCGCCCTTACGCTGGTGGCATGAACGGATGGCAGGGCCCGCGGGCATGACGACGCTGCAGCGGCACCTCGGCTCCGGCGGGGCGATCGTGGTGGGCCTGGCCGCGATGATCGGCGCCGGCGTCTTCTATGTCTGGGCGCCCGCGGCGGCGGCGGCCGGCTCCGGCCTGCTCATCGGCCTCGTCATCGCCGGGCTCATCGCCTCGCTCAACGCCCTGAGTTCGGCCCAGCTGTCAATGAGTCACCCCGTCTCCGGGGGAGCGTACGCGTTCGGACGGGCCACCCTCGGACCGTGGTGGGGGTTTGCCGCCGGCTGGTTGTTCCTGGCCGGCAAGACCGCCTCCGCCGGAGCCATCGCCCTGATCCTGGGCGGTTACCTGTGGCCGGAGCAGGCCAGGCTGGTGGCGGTACTGGCGATCCTCGTGCTCGGCGCCGTGAATCTCGCCGGCATCCGCAGCACCGCCAGGCTCAGCGCGGTGGTGGTGTTCCTGGTGCTCGGCGGCCTGCTCGCGCTGGTGGTCGTCGTGGGAGCCGGGATCGTGGGCGGGTCCAGGGCGGCCGCGTTCGACCCGGCGACGCTGCTGGAGGGCGGCTGGGCGGGCATCCTGCAGTCGGCCGGTCTGCTCTTCTTCGCCTTCGCCGGGTACGCCCGCATGGCCACACTGGGGGAGGAGGTGCGGAACCCGCGCCACACCCTGCCGCGGGCGATCGTGGCTGCGCTCGGGCTCACCCTGGTGATCTACGGGGTGCTCGGGGTGCTGACCGTCACGGTGCTGGGCCCCGAACGGCTGGCGGCCTCCTCCTCGCCGCTGGCCGACCTGGTGGGCGGCGCTGAGCCGTGGACCGGCATTGCCAGGGTGCTGGCGGCCGTCGCCTGCCTGGGCTCGTTGGCCGGGATCCTGGCCGGGCTCAGCCGCACCGGGCTGGCCATGGCCAGGGAGGGGGACCTGCCCGGCGCGCTCAGCCGCATCTCGGCGCAGACGCACGCGCCGGTGACGGCCGAGGTGACCATCGGACTCGTCGCCGTCGCCGGCGTGCTGCTGCTCGAGCCCGCCCAGCTGGTGGGCTTCTCGGCCTGCGCGGTGCTGGTCTACTACGCGATCGCGCACCTGGCGGCCCTGCGGCAGCCACCCGAACAGCGCTGGCTGCCCCGCTGGGTGCAGTTCCTGGGAGCCGCCGGGTGCCTGCTTCTCGCGGTGACCCTGCCCTGGCCCGGCGTGCTGGCCGCCGCGGCCTGGCTCGCCCTGGGCCTCCTCGGCCGGGCCCCGCGCCCGGGCCGGGCCTGTCTCTTCTCCCCACCTTACGCCTCCGCCGACCCCAAATTCATGTAGATCTCTGTGGTCGCCGT
>NZ_JBGQOH010000026.1:0-47283 GCF_052113745.1 Cryobacterium sp. W22_MBD10_FK3 | reverse complement strand
TGAGTGGGCAGTTTCCATGGCCACCAGCGGGCAATTCTGCTGGCCGCCTACGGGCAGTTCCTAATGGCCATTGACAGATGACCACCTGAACAGCATTTAGCGCCCGCAAGGCGGTTCACCCGTGGCAAATTGGTCACGATCGTTTCGGCACTCCCAAGTCGCGCACGTCCGCAGGACGAAGGGTTCGCACCGGCATGCCGAGGCAACTCGTTGCGGTGGACCCTCACGTTGACGCTGCGCGGCCATCGTCAGCCCAAGCAAGATTGAGCGTTCCGGGAGCTCCGATGATCCACCGCTTGCAGTTGTCGGTAATTCGGGTATGTATCGGTATTCCATCGGGAAGTTCTTCCCCGATCACGAGTAATCGTGTGGGTGACAACGGAAAGGAAACAGTGCAGATATCGGCGCCTTTCGTTGGCACCCATAGGAGTACCGCACCATCTCCGGTTGGGAGGCCCTCGGTAGAAATGACTGTCCATGTCCATTGCTCTAGCCCTAGCGTCGCCAGCCGTAGCACGTCGGGAAGCGACTGCGATAAGAGAAGACGATCACCCAGGCTCAACTCTGCGTCTTCAAAATGCCACCCAGTCTTGACCAGAACGGCGGGCGTGCGGACTTTTGCTTGATCTGCGTAACGGCCGCGGTCGAGGTGCATTTCCATAAAGGCGATCATGGCCGCGATATCGGCTGACGTGAGGGCGATATCGCGATCACGGAGTTTGACGATGACTGGTGTGCCAGCGGATTCGATTTGCCCGTACGCAGCCTCGAGGTCAGTCGTCAAGACTGTCGGCTCGTAGACGTAGTTCACTACCGTCGCGTTTCCAATGGGTTGACGGAGGCCTCGACGGCCTTGAATGTCGATTACCTCGACGATGCCCTTCGCATCCGCCCAGCCCTTGATGTAGCCCTTCGAGACCATGTGTGGGCGTTTCGTGTTCACCGCGTGCGCCCCGTCCGGGCGGTCGCACTGACTTCACCGAGGTTGCTTCCCCGCTTCTCAAGTAGCCCAACCGCTATCCCGAGGAGCTTCGCCACGAAATCGAAAAGCTCGTAGAGATTGTATAGATTCCCGTCGGGACGGTTGTGGCGGTGCACATTGGCCTTGCTGAGCACTGTAAACATCTGGCTATGAGCATGAGCGGAACACAGAGCCCAGAATTTGTATGTGTCAAGTGTCGGCCCGGGAACGTACTGAGCTGCCTTTTTCGTCAGTTTAGACGGGTCGAGCGGCCGCTCCGGCATGCACGTGGAGTGCTCTAAGCCGACGTTTTCACATGCCTGTAGGAGAGAGTCCTCCAACTCATTGAAAATGTTCTGCATTGGCTGGTCCGGACCTCCCGCTTTCTGCAGGTCACTTACCAGGCGCTTACCTTTTCGCAACTCGATGTTTACAAACTGAATAGTCCTGGAAATGCGATCCTTTGACTCTGCGGCTCCCAGAATCCAGATGATGGCGGCGAGAGACTCGACAACGGGGCGAAAAAGAGTAAAGTCCGCAAACACTCCTGTATGGCCGTCGTGGGACTTGGTCACCCACGCGTCAAGGTGGTCGCCAACCGAGTTAGCCAAACCGTTTACAACGAGGACAGGGACAACGACGCTTCGAGCCAGGTCATGGTCCATATCGAGGTCTGAGTCCAGGAAATAGCCGCCGGTACCTCCGAGTACCTCGGCGAAGTCGCCGAACATCTCGACAAGAGAACCTATGCGGAGGCTGGTTTCAGAGGGGATCATTCCTGAATCCTTGCACGGGGTGAAGTCCGAGAATTGATCGCAGGGACACTCGCCGGCCCCCAGTAGGTGGTACAGATTGACGACATCCGGATTCCTATCGGTGCACTTGGCTCAGGTACTCCCCGAACACGTGCGTGCCGTGGCCACGGCACGAGTGTCATCGCGGCGGCGGTGGCGTGAATTGTTGGGTGCGATTTGGGGCGCCGTTGAGAAGCGATACCGGCTATCGTTTTGTGAACGTTCCGATGAACGCGGCGCGCGCACCAATGGAGAGCCGCGAGATGAGACCACTCCGATACTCGATCAACGTCACGCTCGACGGCTGCTGCCATCACGAGGCAGGGCTTCCCCCGGACGAGGATTCAATGCGCTATTGGACGGCTCAGCTCGAACGAGCCGATGGCCTGCTCTTCGGCCGGGTGACCTACGAGATGATGGAGTCGGCGTGGCGGAAGCCGGCCTCGGGCACTTGGCCTGACTGGATGGCTGAATGGCAGAAGCCGTTCGCCGAGACCATTGATCGGTCGAAGAAGTTCGTCGTGTCGAGCAGGCTGAGCGGGGTCGATTGGAATGCCGAGCTGGTGCAAGGCGACTTGAGGCAGGCGGTTCAGCAGCTAAAGCGGGAGTCAGGCGCGGGGTTGTGGGTTGGTGGTGTAACGCTCCCCCTGGCTCTGGCCGATCTGGGACTGATCGATGAGTATGAGTTCCTTGTGCAGCCGGTCCTTGCCGGTCACGGGCCGACATTGTTTGCCGGCCTGCGCGAGCGCATCCAGCTCGAACTCGTAGACCGCCATGAGTTCCAGTCGGGGACAGTCGCCGTGCGCTACCGGCCCACGCGCGTTGAGGCTTGACCCCTTTTCTTCGGTCACGAAAATCTGGTCGCGCGACGACGCTGCTGCCTGATTAACGATTCACTCTGCCCGACCGGAGCAAGCACCGTGAGCTCGTCGAAACGTCCCTCCCACAAATGTCGGTGCTGACAGCCTCGCTGGCCGGCCGGAACACGGCCAGTCCGGTCTCCCTCGTCGGTGACGTCGAAGATCAGCTTCGGCCCCAGCACGCCCACGGCGTCAAGTGCGCTTTACGACGCGCGGCTGGCTGGAGATTTCGGATGCGTGGCATCTCGTGAGTCAGGAGAAGACAGCGAGGGGCATGACACGCATGGAAGATCCGCGCACCCTCGAGTCCAGCTTCAGGCCGACGTACTCCGAAGGCGCCCTCCCACCGACCTCGGGAACCTGGTCGATCATTTCATACAGTTTGCCTATGCCGTCGTCGAGCGCTGTCGGTGCGAGGTTGCGAAGGAGTTTGTTTCGAGCGAACGTTGGCACGTCCGATTCAACAGCCGAGATGACCTTGCCGAGCACCGTAAACGTGCCGTCAAGAAGCCGATCCGGGTCGTCAACGATGAAGTGTGCCAAGTCGCAGATTGTGATGACCGTCAGCGCCGGCTCCTCGGCAACTCGCCCGTAGTACTCGCGCGTGGTTTCCTGCCGCGTGTCCGCCTTGACAGCGTTCGTGATCGCTCGGGCTAGCTCTCCCTTTGCATCGGCTTCAAGGTACATTTTCTCTGCGTGCTGGATTCGTGCCTCATGACCGCCCTCCTCGGGGAACCGGGAAACGTAGTCGCGCTTCACGGTGTAGCGCGTGATTGCCTCGACAAGTTCGGGCGATACGACATCCAGAGCAAGAGTGAGCTCAACGGGGTCGAACGCGGAGGTGTACTGGACGAATGAACCTGGCTGAAGCCCTTCAGCCTGCTCCGCGGATGTCAGGTGAGTCAAGAGCGCCCCTTGCTCGAGGAACTGCCGGACGAGGTGGAGGTTGTATGCCTGAGAATAAACGAACTGCTGACGAGAGGCTGTTCCGGTCGTCTGGGTCCAGCTCGACGACAGGCTCGCTTGAGCTTCCGTGCCTAGCTCACCACCACCGAAAAACGGGAGCTTACCCTTAACCATGGCCTTACCTGTTGCGCCACCGGCGGCTGCGGTATCAGTACCGCCCTCTGCGGTGATCTCGCGCGATTCGTCCGTCAGAAGCGGCTGCCGCACGATCTGCTGGAGTATCCCTGCAACCTGATCAGAGTTTTGATAGATCGTGGCGATCGGTGCGCTGGGTGCATCTGTTGACGGCGGGACGGTATTGGTCATGGGCCAATCATCCAGCCTTTGGCCGATCGACGGCAAGATGGCATGTCCTCAGCCGGACAGCCGCCTACCCCAACGGCCGAGCACCAGTCGTTGGTGCGCAGTCGCGATGACCAACGATGACCGAACTACAGAAAGCCCTGGACCACGGAAAAAACGGCCGCAAGACTTTGACCTGATGCCGTCCTAGAAAACTTCGAAGGTCGCCTCAGGGAGCGATGTCCGAACCAGCCGATACTGTCGCACCATGGGATCCAAACTTCCGACCACAGTCGCTGTTCACCTCCACGGGGATCTAGACGTCTCTCCAACAAGAGTCAAAGCCTTTGGCCGCGCTGCCTATGAGACCCAACTCAACGTATTGGCCCTGCTTCGTGCGCGATCAGGGGATGACACGACCTCGGCGGAAGTTTCGCTAGCCGCCTTGCTGCTCGCGTTCGCGGCCCTCTTTATCGCGCCCAGTAGGGGGCTCAACTTCGACGGATTGCCATGGCTGGCGGCAGCCATCGCAAGCGGAATCTTCACCCTAATTCTTGCGACGGTGCTTCTGCCCTTTATTGTGTCTCAAGTCCTGCGCCGTGGTCGGACAGAGCGGGCGGCCGTGTGGCTCAGCGCCTACGAAGACGAGATCAACCGAAGGCGCGCCATGGACGGTAAAGGAGGGCGGGATTGGAGGAATGCGCATTGAGCAAACAAACTCGTGGTTCCTCCGTCCTCAGTTTGGAAGATAGCAAGGGGACGTGCGTTGTTGTCAGGTATGGTCCTCGGGAGTTCAACACTCTTTTCCCCTCCTGGGGACGCCACCAATCCCGACCGCGATGAGGCATCCACCCACTAATCCCAGTGGCGACCGGATAGCCTGTAGCTCGCCCAGTCATGGGGGTGCACTGTCAACGCGGCGCGGACGTCGTTCTCCCAGTTCGGCCACAGGGCGTCCACGAGTTCTGCGGATTTCGGAAGCCGCCCTGAACGCGCCGCCTCGCGAGCATTTATGTAGGACTCCCAGGTGGACTTGCCTACCAGAAGTTCCGCATGGAATACAGCGGCGAAAAAGCACGCGATGTAGTCATTGACCGGCTTGGAAGTGGACACAACGGTTCGTGCCCCTGCCTCGATGAACGCGATGTCCATCGGTATGGCTTCAGCCATCTGATCAGAGTCGTATGCGCCTCGGCCAGATGAACAGGCCGACAGGAATACAAGCTCGCAGCCTGATGCGTCGAAGTCGAGGAGCACCCGAGCAGAAGAGAGTGGGGGGCCGTCCGCACCGATTTCCATCGCTGTTTCATAGCTTTGATTTCCAGCGTGACCGTGACCCGCTAGATGCACTAGACGCGGGAGAGTTCCAGGAATCATCGCTGTCCTGGCGGCCTTGTGGAGGCGTGACACAATCTCCAGTTCGGTGTCAACTGCCTCGATGTACAGCGTTCCCTCACCAGCGAATCCGACGACAGCTGTGTCTTCGGCGCCCGATCGCCCCGCAGGTCGAAGGGTGGCCACCCGGTGTGTGTAACTCACTTCTTCGAAGCCGAGTCGCAAGAGCGCCTCGTGATAGGGCAGGTTGTAGGCAGCGGGAGCAGGACAAACAATCAACTTCGACACTCCATCGGAGAGCATCGCCCTGAGTCCACTTAACCCAGCACTTAGCGCAGTCGCCTGTTGGTCGAGATCCCATGATGAGCTGAATTCGCCGTCGAACTCTGCCATCATTGTCTGGAGAGCGCCGGTACCCCCTCTGTAGGCCGCGTAGGCAACCAGTCGAACCGGTTCATCGAAAATGACTCGAAACTGAAGATATGCGCGGCCCTCGCCTAGTAGTCCTACGTCTATCGTGTCTCTCGCCGGGCGCTCCTCCTGAGCTAGCGCGATCCGAAGCGTCTCGCGTGATTCCTTGTAGAGGTTGTCGCTTCGCAACCCTCCAAACAGAGCTGCCGTCGCGGAATCTAGTGTTGCAAGGTGATTTCGATATGCATCGGCAAGTTCAGACGAGGCGTCGGTCCGAAGCGAATTCATGCCGCGGCTCAGGCCATCGAACATGTTTCCTTCCACCAAGCTCATGGTGTCTAGTTCGTCCTCTGGAGTTGTTGGATGGAAAAGTCTTACTTGCGAAGGCGACAGAGAGTTGGTTTCGAGGAACAAAAGACAGGCCTCACGGAGCGGAATCGGGAGAGGGCAGCCAAAAGCAAATATGAACTCTAAGCGTGCGTCGGCACTGATCTTGTAGACGTCAAGACGGACGACTCCGATCGCAATTAGGGCCCGTAGCCGAGTGACACTGCGTACATCCTGCAGTGGGTAGCGCCACGCGGCATCCGCAGTTTCATCGTCGCTAGCGAAAGTGAGCTGTATTAGCAGTACAGGATTACCTTCGTTGTCTACCGCGAAACCGAAATTGGGTTCATAGCTCCACTGGTGGATTGCTCGGAGTTCTTGCTCGGATTCTGCGACGATTAGCCAGCCCGGAATGTGGCCTGTGGACGCGTAGTACATGCGAGCCCCACTGCTCTGGACTATGTCACGAACCCACCCGGGCACGTCTGACGGAGCTGGCCCAGGCCACCCCCCGGGCATCGATCGAAATATCTCGTGCTGATTACCCGCCTCCTCGAGCGCTGCCACCTCTTGTCGCGCCTGACTGTCCAGCGGGATGGTGGCTTGAACTTCAAGAAGAGTGAGGAGATCTATAGTGATGGGCACTTCCGCCGCGAGCAGCATGTCGACAAGCCCCAAATGGCTGTTCTCGCAGTCGAGTGCAAGCGGTTTTCGGTCATCGTTCGAATCCTGGTGAAGCTGTAATTCACTGACTAGCTCTGATGCCTGCGTGTCGATCTTCCCGGGGTCGAGGTCGCTGCTCGACTGGTCCTGCATACGTCGTCCAAGCTGAGAATTGAAAAGCAAGCCGAGAATCTCCTTCTGGACCGTTTGCGTGTCTCGACCCAACCGGTACAGGCTCGCCCAGAGGAACGGTATGGTGCGCGCGAGATACGGATTGAACTGGCCGTCAAGCCAATATCGCGAGATCAGTACCTCGATCTGTTCGGCTGAAAGCACTCCTTCGACGATGGAGTCGCTGTCGGCTATTCCGTAGAGATGCCCAGTGCCCACATGAACAACAAGCATTGCTTGCTCTATCGGAGTGAGCGAAGAATCGGCGAACACGCGAACGCAAGTGGAGTCAAGGACGAGTGTGGCAAGATGGTCGAGCCAAATTCGTCTGCCAGTGTCGAATGCGGCTGATGTCTCGGAATCCAAGATGCTCCTCCTGATGTCGCTGTGGCGTTGTGATCAGAATGGCAGACTAGTGGCCGCTCGCATCCCGCCACCGTTCCGAATCCTTCGGCGTTGGACGCGAGCGGTTTGATATTCAGCCGATTGAGCCGTTGGCAGGCGGGCTCACTCAGGTCACAGCAGTAATGGCGCAGTAAATCGCCCAGCCGCCCTCCTCGAGGAGTTGGAGGAAAGGAGAATCCCGGTCGACAGTCTCGGATCTCGGCCCCAGGCCCGAAATTCGGCGAGCCATCGCTGACGAGCATCCACTCCAGCGCCTGGAGCGAGAGCGAAACCCCTCGAAATCAGTGTCGAAGCTGAGCGAAATCATCGAAGGTAGCCGCGTCAACGATTCGCCGACCGTTCACATTCTGAAGTCCTCGAGCTGTCCGATGTCGACCAAGATAGGCTCCCACCGCTCAAGGACGCCAGAACCTTCGTTCAATGGAGAGTGAGCTTGCCTGCTAGCTTTACAAGAAATCGGTACCGGGGGCAGAGCTTGACAAATCCAGCACCAGTCGCACCACCTTCACGACTCTTGACATCCGCGAACCCACATTTTTCGGACAACGGGCGACGCGGACGATACGGAGTCGCATATCTGCGTGCCTTGTCGGCTCATGCAGGTGTTGGATTCCACGAGACACCTTCGGACGAGGACGTTGACGCACTTGACGTCATACTAAGATTCGGGAGGGCGAGCGCCGAAGTGCAAGTCAAGTGCACTGGGGGGTTCAAAGTCGGCCAGGGATCGGCGACACTGGCGCTCGAATCGGCCTGGGTTGAAAAATGGGCTGGCAGCTACCACCCCGTCTTTGTTGTCCTCGTCAAAGTGCCGCCAGCTGTGCCCGCGTGGATCGAATCAAAGCAGACGGTCACCAACCATCGAACTGTTGCGTTCGGCAAGCGATTCGATCGACTGCACCACGTCAAGACAATGAAGTTCACCAAGAGTGATCAACTGACCGCAGAAACACTGTATGACTGGCGCGACGAGGTCTACGCCTTTCACGAGGCACAACAGGGCGGCACGAAGTGACCCAAGATCTGTCCGCAAGCATCGCAGCATTGCTTCGCCGGCGCGGCTGGACGTTGGCGAGGGCTGGGCGTGATGGTGGCGCGGGACTCTGGGTCCTTCCCTCCACGCCGAATGAGATGTACCTTCCCCAAACCATGAGGCGAGGGTCCTTCGAGTCGAACGATGTGATCGAACGAATCGCGCGTGCGCACGGCAATCGAGTTCAGCAGATTGAACAGGCCATAGATCTTGTCCGGTTCGATGTCACACGCTTTCGCGTGGACAACGACACCCTGGGCGAGCAATCCATTCCGCTTGAGGCCGGCGCGACGGTCATTACCTCAGCATTCGGAATGATTAGGGCCGCGGCGACGACTGCCCGACGTCCCAGACAGTCCATCGGGGGGAACTACAGCAAGCTCGGAGACGGTCTAGCGCGCGAGGCCCGCCTCGGACACACCGAGGTCGGGAGTTTCGTCTTCCCGGTCCTCATGCGAGTCGGCGAACCCATCGCTGATCCGGTTCCAGCGCTTCCGTCAAGCATGTTCGATGCAGTTCGGCCTGAGTCACAGGAGCGTCGCGTTTTTCGAACGCTCGCACAGACGTTGTTGCTCTTCGAAAGGCACATCATTCAGTCGGGGCGAGAACCTCGCTTGAGGGACCTCACTCCGGTCATTATCGCGGGCGGCAGCAAAGAGATCTTTGCCCAGATGAGCCGCGCACTGGCTGAGCCATCGGTCTCCTGGTTAGAAACCCGCTTCGACTGGGCAGCTTCCGAAATGATCGCTGAGAACACGCCTGAGCGCGTCATTATTCCGGCAGAGGCAAGATACCTCGTAGACACCACCGTCAAGTTGCTCTCGACGCCCCAGCGAGAACCGCTCCTAGTAGTTACTGGTCCGATCATTCACATTTCCCACGCTCCCGGTGACCCATTCGGAGAAATCGCGATTCAGGCGCCAAGCCAAAATGGCTCCCGAAACGGCCGCATCGAAGTACGCGTGCATGCCGCCGAACTCACCCAACTCCATCATTGGATGGATACGGCGACAACCGTCGTCGTGCAGGGTGTAGTGGAACGCCGCCCTGGTCACGTAGCCCGTCTGCGCAAGATCGCGTCTCCTAAAGAATTGTCGGAAACTCTCACTGGGCTATAAACGGCTGGCAACCTCGCACGAACCGGCCCCGCAACGGTCCAGCATCTAGATCGAACCGAGGGTGGAGACTTGATTGCGATCCACGTTGGCCGCAAAAGCCTGCCCCTCATGACTTTTAGGCCGACCGCCAGGGCAGAGCGAAAAGATTGGCGACGAGCGTGGGGACGAAATCGGCCGGTATCCGTTGGGCGGCAAGCCGTCCTCGAGAGTGAAGACGCGAGGACGTGCTGTCGTCAATGCGCCGAGCTGAGAGACAACAGCCGGACATGAGGTCATGTCGCTGATGCGGTTCTAGACCGGGGTGCGAACAAACGGAGGACTTGTGGTGACTCCCGGACGCTCCATCGCGAACGCATCTCTTCCCTCCGCGAGCCGTTTGGCAGCGACCAGCGAGGCACGAGCGCGAGCGGCGTCGCGTCGCTGGGCCGCCGTTTGCGGGGCGGTGCCGAGCGCGCTCTTGCCGACGACCGCGTAGCGGTCCCGGTATGCCGCCACCGTGCATGCCAGTTGTCTCCACCTGGGTGAGACCGGTCGATGTGGGAGTGCCCCGAGCTCCCGAGTCCATATGGCTCCCGCGAGCAGTCCTTCCTGAAGGACGGCGCTCGCTCGGGCGTCGATCAGGTCGCCGCGCTCGTCAAGGGCCTTGCGCATCTCCGCGTTCATCGGACCGATTGCTTTCGGGATGAGCCCCACGACTAATCGCGGCCTTTTGCGCGGGCTACCCGCACCGAAGCCGCGCGAAGTCGCCGCGGCGATCCTGAGGTGAAGGACTGCCGCTATGTCCTGGGCGTCGTCCAACCCGGGTCCAGATGCGGCGTGAGCGAGCAGGCCCTCGACGTCGAAGTGGTGCGCTTCGGCACGTCGGAGTTCCGCACTCAGTACCCTGAACGCAGACGACTTGATAGCCTTCTCAGCCTGGCCCGGTGAGAGCCCGCTACCGCGCACCAATGCCGCCCATCTGTCGTGCTGCGCGGCCGCCGCGATGGTCTCGTACTCTGCCGCGAGTTGCGCCACAGAACCCCAGGCATCCTGTTGCGTCACGATCATTTCGTGCGCGGACTGTTCGGCGCCGACGTGCTGCAGAACGCCGCACAGGATGCTGTGAGCCGTCGCATCCTCGTCGTCGCCCGGTCGCGGCCCGATGTGGGCGATATCGGGTCGGTCGACGGCGACGAAGGCGGTGTTCGCTTCGCGGCCTCGCGACATGGCCACATAGAGGTTCTCGCGTGTCATGCCCGTGGTCACGAGGACGTGTGCGGTGCCAGTTGTGATGCCTTGGGCGCGGTGCGAGGTGACAGCGTAGCCGAGTTCGAGGTGGTGCTTGACGTAGTCCGCGGGAAGCCGCACCGCGCTCCCCCACCGGTGGCCGTACCTGCGGATGTCGACCGAGCCGTCCTGGCGCACCCCGTTCACGGTCCACCGGTCTCCGTTGCGCACCCAGTTTCGGGAGGTGCGCAGCTGTCGGTCGTTTTGGCGGGTGATCACCGTGTCACCGACAGCCGCACGGTTTCCGTCGTGGAGGGAGACTTCTCGGACCGCGTCGATGCGACCCTCGAGGATGAGTTCGGTGCGGGCGCGTGCGTTCAGCGCGGCGACCGCCTCGTTCGAATCGCTGATCAGGACGGTCACTCTGCCGGCTCGAGTGTCCGCGCGCCAGCCCGCATAGGCGGCATCCGTCATCGACTCGGTGTCACCGCCACTCACTCTGCCGTGTGCGATGTAATGGTCGATCGAGTCGGGGTTGCCCTGGCGCAGTCCGAGGGAGGCTGTCTTCTCCCACTCGTGCGTGAAGCGGTGCACGTCAACAAGCTCAGGGGCATCCGCCCGGCTATGAACCAGCATCGAGAATGCGCCACCGGCGTCCACCGAGTGGAGCTGTGCGTAGTCGCCAACCAGGAGCACCTTGGCACCGGCGCTCGTGGCAAGCCCGGTGATCCGGTCCAAGGTCAGGGTGCCCGCCAGAGATGCTTCGTCGACGATGATGAGTTGGCCAGCGTGGAAGGACTCTCCATGGTCGAGATGGTTCTGCCACCACTTCGCCAGGTTCTCGGTTGGGATACCGAGATCTTCCGCCAAAACTTGAGCGGCAGCGGCCGAAGGAGCGAGCCCCACCACCGAGCCCGCGTCGTGCGCGGCCTCCCACGCGTGCCGAAGCGCGCTCATCACGGTCGTCTTACCTGCGCCGGCCGGACCCACCAGGACATCAACGGCTCGCCCTGATCCGGCGATCGCGCTTAGCGCGGCGAGCTGGTCGTCAGCGAGCACGACGCCATTCGGGCGCTGTGCGAGTGAGGTTGGACGAAGCGTGGCCGGGTCGATTCGGAGGCTGGTCGTGTCTGCCGCACGCTCCAGCAGCCGGGCCTCGGCGTCGAGCAGTTCCGTCGAGGTGAAGACGGTGGCGTGCTTCGGCCGAAAGACGGACGTGCCGTCGGCTCGCAGGAACGAAGTAGGGCTCGGTGCCAGCTCGGGTGGAGTGATCCGCAACGAAGCCCGCTCGGCGGCATCCACGACGACGCCGACGACGGCTTCGCGATCAGACGCCGACGCGAATCGGTGCTGCGCCAGTTGCCGAGCCGCCTCGGCGGCGAGATTCCAATGCCGCCAGGTCGCACGCTTCTCGCTCACCGCCATCATCACGCTCGTCCCGATCTCATCAATCGCCTCCCGCGGCAGGTCCTCGGCCCGCAACATGGGCGCCAGAGAGGTTGTGGCTGCCGCTGACGCCCATGCCGTCGCGTCCTCGCCGAGCACTCGCTCCGCTCTGTCGCGCCAGGCCGCGGTGAGTTCGGAAAGCGGGCGTACCTCTTTCGCGGGCCTCGTGGAGAGTGTCGCCTGCGCGCGGAGCTTCGTGATGGTCACCGGGCTGGGACGGCGGCCGTGCCGGTCCAGGTGGGCGTCAATGAGCGCGTCGGTCGCGATGTCGATGTCCCGCGACCGCGACGAGAACTCTGCGACGAGCGCCTCCGGCACTGCACTGATCGACAAGGCGGGGTGGCGGTCCCTCCCCCGCTCCCGCATCTCCCACCGCACGCCCAGCGATCGCGTCAGCGCGTCCGCGAACAAGGACTCGTGCAGTTCGGACAGTGCCACTACGGCGGCATGCATCGGTCGGCCGTCGAGCGAGCGCCACTTGCCGTCGAGCACGGTTTGCACCTTGTTACTGATCACCACGTGCGTGTGCAGGTGCGGATCGCCGGCTCGGCTGTCAAAGTGGTCGAACGCGGTGGCGATCAGGCCCGTCACATCAACTTGCGCCACGGCCCCGTCGTACGCGGTGGTTCCTGTCCGCGTCGCCGCGACCTCGCGCTCCATGTAGGCCACGACTTCGGAGACCGCTGCATGATGCGCCTGCACAATTCGCGACTGCGTGGCAGCGTCTGCCACGCCCCAGAGGACGCTAGCCGACTTCGGAATCGAGAACGTGAAGTCGTACCCGGCGACCGCACGCCGCCGGGTAACGGTCTCCTGAACGCTGCCGGGTGGGGCAGGATCAGTGGGCCTCTGGTACTCGGGATAGGCGCGACCGAGCGGCGCCCCATCGACCGGGTCTCGCCCCAGCCCGATCAGGTTCTGGAGCTGGGCCTCCGTGACGTCGGCGCCCTCAAGGATGCGACCCGAGCCGAGGCCCGGCAGACCGCTTCCCATCCATCGACCCGGCGGCGTGCCCTTCGCACTGTAGTAGCGGGTCAAGGGCGTGGACAGCGACCGCTGTCCGTCGCCGGCTGCGATAGTGCGCAGTAGGTACTTGTAACCGTCGCCGGCGCTCATCACCCGCATCGACACCGTCACCGCGGCCTCCTCCGCTTTCACGTAGAAGGTGCGCCGCCTCGATCTGCAAGAGGCGTGGTAGCTCGAATACTGGCTGGAGGCGGTAGCGGTTCACCCTTTTCCAGGAAAGCTGGTGCCGGACGATCATCCTGTCTAACTGTGAGATGACTCGGCAGCAATAGCCACGCGGTCCGCGATTGCCGAGAGTGAAACGGACAACCGCGTCGCCAACGTGTTTATCGTCTCAGCTGGGTTTAGGCCCTCGAGCCCAATGGATGCAAGCAATTTGGCTCGGCTTTCATTCGCGAGGTGGGCGACACCTCCCGACGATCGAAGCCTGTTCAGATCGCGGATGGGATCGGTGATTGAAGCGTCACCCCCGAGGTGCGTAACTAGTTCTCCTAAAAGCATCACCGACCGGCTTTCGCTCGTGCCGGCCACTTCCTTGATCAGCTTCACATTGATCGCATCGACCAGGGCCTTCGTAAGTAGGAGAATCGGCTGAACAAGTGTGCGCTTTCCGTCGTGCACCGGTGGGTGGAGGCGTTGGAACTCTTGCGCCTCGTCCGCGCCGAGAGGCCTAAACAGAGGCTGCCCCCAAGCTCGTTCCGCTGCGGCGTTGGCTGATGCAAGGGAATTTCTAAGGACCTCAAGCGGATCCATATCTCCGGCCCACTGGCCGAGAAAGTCTCGCTTGTAACGATCCTGGTTCATGTCGCCGCGCGGCACGATGTTGTGGGCTTTCCAATGGGGGTGCTCCTGCCACGGGAGATCCCTCCCTAAGTCGCCGAGGTAGATCTCGACATCGCCTGTCGACGTCCTGCCGATCGAAACTGACCACATGTCGACGGCCGCGAGCCTTGTCGATGAGACCACGTAGCGATCTGGCTCGTCAAGATAGCGGTCAAGCACCTTCTGATCAAATTGCACATTGGTGAGATAGTGCGGTGCATCAGGGTTCTTGCCAAAGTAGTTGGCGAGCAAGTCCGGATCGCTTGTGTGCGTTATGGAGCTACCTGATTCAGGCTCTACGCCGATAATGAATTCGCCGTAGGTCTCGTTACCGTAGTCCAACCATGCCGGCATGGGTTTCCCCTGAATTCCAGTAACGACACTCTGACCGAGGAGCCTGGAGTGCGAATTTTGGCCCGCTATCACTTGGCCGTGTCGCGCGTTAAAGGCGAAACTGCACCACTCGCTCCTATATGCAAGATCGACGGGCTCAAACTCTTTCACATTCGCCCAGCGCACGTGATCACGCTGTGTGAGCCCGAGCAGTCCGCGTTGCTGCAGGTAGCGCCTGAATTCAAGAGCACGAACCTCTACCGTGTAGTCCGCCTCATCCAGAGTCGTGCGGATCAGGGGCTGCTCGCGCCCCGCGCTGTCGAGGTAGAACCAGTCGTTTCCGTCACGAATCGCATCCCAAAACCACAGAAATGGATACGCGATCTCAACCGTCGGCGGCCTCATTCCATGATTCTTTTGAAGCTGACAGAAAAATTCCGCGTGGCCATCCCCCAAATCTGTAGTGAGCCCAAGCACAACTTCCTCGTTGTTCACCAGCCCGAATTCCCCCAAGTCCGTCCCAGACCACGATGGTTCCTCGAATGCGCCAGCGCGTGCTGACGAAGTGATGAGCACTGTCGACACCCCATCAGAGTCGTGGTTTCGATGCACGTATTGCTCCACGACGAGCCACGACGTGGGGTACTGCTCGATCGAGGCCATCACGGAGGGACGCAATTCTGCATGCTCAAAATCATGTGGTTCTGCCCACTCGTCAAGAACGGACGGGCGGCTCGGGGTTCCAGGGAATGCCATCGGACTTCCTTTCGTCATTAACCAGCCCATTCTCCGGTACAGGAGATGCGCAAATCACGTTGCTCGCGACTTCTATCAAGAAGAGCTCCTGGCGAGTTCCGCCCGTAGGATCGTTGTATATGGCCCAGAACAGCGTGCCCCTGAGTGCGATGCCGCTGTTTTCAGCAGAAATGGATGAACGTATTACTGACGCGCTACCGCCGGCCAGACGATGGGCCGATCGTCGGCTTAAGGCGGCGCTAAGCAGTCACCCGTCCCCCGGAAACGTGTTGGAGGGAATCGCCGCCGTCAGGATGCTCTCGGACATTCGCCTCGCACTAATCGCTGCATGCGAGCCCATCTATGCCCCCTATTCCTCGGTGCGCTGGCTCTGGTACCTGCGCCGAACCAACTTCTCAGTGATCCGCGGTTATCTGCCCAACACCGCGACATCGATCATGCGAATCGCAGAGAACATTTCTGGGATGTCTCGGCGCCCGCCCGCGGATGACACTCCCATTGTTGGGGTGCCTTTGACATTTGCGGTCGATCAGGCCGCCATCTCGCGAATGGCAAGGCTCCTCGCTGCCGCAGAGCTCGTCAACCACGCCGAGGGGTGGCTACGACGTTCAAGTAAAAACGCCAAGTTTGAGATGATCGACGGGTGCTTCCCGGATCTCGTCGAGGACGAACAATTGGAAGCGGCCATTGAAGTCTTCGATGAACGGGTGGTTGAAGCTGCCAACCATCGCTGGCACCCGACTGTCGTCCCGTTTACGGGAGTTGAGACAGTAAATGAGCCGCTACTCATCGAACTTTCGATGTTCATGGACGGTGTCGGACAGACGCCCATGTGGACGGGCCGGATTGCTGACAAGCCCAGGTGGGTTCTTGGCGAGGGCCGTTTCAGCTTTAAATCGGCATCGTTGACGGACCAATCGAACGCCCACCAATTACGTGGGTCGCTGGAAGCCATGGAGCATCCAGAGCTTGTCGCAGGCTTGGTAGTTTTCTCACAAGCGCTTATGTGGCACGCCACTTGGTATACGGAGAATATCGGAGTCAGCTTCCCGCGGGTGGGATACGTGCTGATGCGCCTCGAAGACCTGCATCGCCCCATATCCGATGTTTTGGCACTCGCGAACGAGAAAGTCTGGCCGGCCATGGCGGGCTTCATCCCAAAAGACGCAGCCGCCGTAATCACTGCCCTCGAATCGGTGGAAGAAGGCGGAGTCATTGGAGCTGCGGGTCCCGTTTTGAGATTCTGGCAGAACGGAGTCGTCATGGTTGATGCATTCGCACTGGGGGTCACACTGACGGAGCGTCTACGGATGGCACCCTCAACGGGTGGAAAACGCGTCAACATCATTGCCGCAGACTTCGAATTGGCCGTGCAGGCCGTTGTCGACTCGGCTGGTCTCACACCACGGCCCGAAGTCGCCGCGCTGCGAGGCAAGACGCTCCGCCTGGCAGGAGCAAGTGTCACCGATGTCGACGCTTTCATGGAGGTCGATGGGGCATTGGTATGCATAAGTTGTAAGAAGTTCGAGCTCAACCGTGTCTACGATGCGGGCGATTACGCCAGTGTCCGAAACGCAAAGTCCAAAGTTGAGGCGGCGGTGACCGAGTGGTCCGAACGGCTCGCCACATTTGCTGCCCATCCGGTCGGCGACAACTACGATTTCTCAAAGTATGAGCGAGTAGTTGGCCTCGTTGTGACGCCCGAGTTGGCCTTCGTGACGTCCGCTGAAGCCCTCGCGAAGATCACGTTCAAGAATCTGGATCCGACTTACGCATACATCTCATTCGGAGAACTGACAAAACTGGCCGCGCGTCTGAAGCCGGCCTGAAACAGGCTTCAACTACTGTCGCTTCGAATTAGCTGCTTGATCAGGTCGGTATGCCTGCCTGCGCTGGGCGGTACCGCGGCAGAAGTACCGACCGCTGACGATAAACCGTCCTGATGCGACCATGCACGTAGCCAAACGCCGAAAGTCCGTGGCCAGGATCTGAAGCTCTCAGAGAGGATCACTCTGCCCGGATACTGGTATCGGGCGACAATTCGATCTTTGCATTCCACGACTGCCGGCAAGGTTGCCCGCCGTGCGGCGGACGTTCCGAAAGGCTAGGTCTGGGTGGCCAGCTCATAGAGCACCGTGCCTGAGACGCTGTAGCCCACATTAGTAAGAGCAAGCGCGATAGCGCCCACGACAGATTTCATGAATGCTCCCTTCTGAGCCGTTCCGGTATTTCTCTGCGGAGTCGAGTTCTTGAGTCTCGAAACAATTGGGGCAAGAAATGAGAAGCAGCAAACAAGAAAAGCAACTACAGCGGCCCACGGAAGAGTCGAACTTCCAACCGCAAACCCAGGCCTAGCCCGTCGGACTACGTCTGGTTTTTACCTTACCGCCGTTCTTGGCCACGGAGTCACCTCGGGCGAGGGTGCACCGAGCTCGCCGAAAGATCTCAAGATGATCCGACGTGCCGCGGGACGCAGATTTCGGTTGCTGGCATACAGCCGAGCACTCAGAGACTGGCGGCAAAGCATCCTGACGGAGCTACGCGGCGAACAGTTGATTCCAGTTGACGCGCGCCAAGACAAATCCGCCGCGTTCCAACAGTTTCCCGATTCCCGGAAGGTGCGCGTGGCCCCAGATCATCACTACATCATTGCTAGCGGCGAGCGCGGCGTGCGCGGCTACTGAGTTTCGTTCTCGGAGAATCACGCTTGTCTTCATCACCATCCACATCGGAAAGGTCTTTCCGGCATCTGTGTGTAATTGCCTAATCTGAGACCGGCCGTAAGCCCTGGCAACGTTTTGATTGAGGCTAAGCAGCAAGGAAACAACAGCTGCAATTATCAGCGGTCCTATGTGAATGGCAGAAAGCGTTCTGGCGACGGGGACGTCGTGATTCTCCCAATTGGGGCCAATCGACAGCGCATCGAATTGAAACTCGCAGCCAGCTGCAGTCCAAATTCGGTGCTGAGACCGGTCGAGGCTCCTCCCAATGAGGGACTTGAATCTAAGACGCCGTGGCACTAGATCACGTATTGGCTGTTCGAAATGAATGGCCGTCTTGCCATCAAGCGCAGTGAGCTGAACGGAAACGTTTGTCCAGAACTGACTTGACGCGTAATGCTTCACCCCGAAGATCACGATCTCTCGTCCGAGACTGTTGGTGTAAACGGCAGTTGGGACTTCCAGACGGCCGTCGTTGAGGCGGTCAGTAAGAGCCGACGAGGGAGTGTGCCCAGTGACTGAGTGGTGTTTGCTCATGGAGTCATTTTGTTCGCTAACACTGACATTGAACGAGAAGGTGGACGGCTGCGCAGAACTCAGAACGCGAACGGGAGCGGACGCGGCTCCCGACCTGGCCACCGCCAGCGCGCTGCTCGCCGAGCATCAGCTCGGCCCGGAAGCAGGGCGGGCGCTGACCCTCGCAGTCGAGGCGGAACTCACGACAGAACAACAGAACGAGATGGGCAAGTCGGGCGAAGACGCGAGCGGATCCAACGAGAATGACAGCCCCTCAGGATGACCGCCGAGGAATTCACCGGCGTTCTTCTGCTTTCGCAGGATAGAACGATTGAAAAGGCTCGATCCTCGGCGCAAAATGGAAGGTAGATCTTAGAGAGCCTGCACGTTGCATAGACGACCTGATTCTCGGGCTTCCGGCAAAACTCCAGATGGGACGGTGGGGCCACCGTGGCACAACCGTGAACAGTGGTCGTCTCTCGCCAATCCCGGTCAATGAGCGCGGCGGGTCGAAGCGAGGATTCACTGCCGTGGGGCAAAACCGCAGATGGCACGGTGCCGCCGCCGTGGCGGCACCGTGCCAAGTCCGAGCCCATCGCGAACGGCCAGTCAGGGCAGTAACGGCGCTCGGGCCGCAGATTCGGGTCGAAGAGGCGAAAGCCCAGATGGCAAGGTGCTGCCACCGTGGCAGCACCGTGTTCAGTCTTCGTCCTTGGCGAACGCCCGGTCGAGGAGCGCGGCGGTGGCGGGGTTCACCAGCTCACTGCGTTGGATGTAGTGCATCACGGTGACCCTGGTGTCCGTGTGGCCGAGCAGCTCTGCGGCGAGTTCGATGCTGGCGTTGGTGTTGACCGCGGTGGCGACGGTGCGGCGGAACATGTGCGGGGTCACACCGTTGATGCCCGCGCCCTCGAGTACCTGTCGTAGTTGCCGGCGCACGTTCCCGGTGGTCAGCGGGGTGCCGTCCCGGGATTGGAACAGCAGGTCATCCAGGCCCATGCTGCCGACCTTGGCGAGACGCCGGCGAACTGCGTCGGAGGTGAAGGTGGGGATGGCGACGACCCGGGTGGACTTGGCGGTTTTGGGGTGGTCCTGCCGGAAGGTCTGCTCGCCCTTGCGGCTGACGATGGTGCCGGCCAGGCGGATGGAGGGCACGGGGCTGGTGATGTCGACGTCCCGGCGCCGGATGGCCAGCACCTCACCGATCCGGGCCGAAGTGCCGAGCATCACCTCGATGATCGCGCCGAGCTGGCCGTCGGGTTTGGGGCCGGAGATGTGGTTGACGGCGCTCTCCCACTGGGCGATCGCCGCGCGGATCACGTTGACCTCGGGGGCCATGAGCGCGGCGGGAACGTGTGGCTCGCGGTGGAGACGGGCGACGTGGTCCATGGGGTTGCGTGGCAGGACCTCGTGCCGCACCGCCAGCTCCAGGGCGAGCCGCAGCACTACCCGGGCCTGCTTGGCGCGGTTGTAGGAGATCTTCGCCAGTTGCTTGATGAACTTGTCGCACCGGGCCACCCCGATCTCCCGCAAGGCCAGGTGGTCGAAGGCGGGTGAGACGAGGGTGCGCATGTTGCGCTCGTAGAGGTTGCGGGTGGTCCGGGAGATCCGGTCCTCCAGGTCGATGTCCTCCAGCCAGTAGACCACCAGGTCGCTGAACAGGCTGTCGGGCGTGAGCGACGTGTCGGCGGGTTGGAAGAGGTCCCGGTCGGCGATCTTGGCCTTCAGCGCCCGTTCGGCGGCATTAGCGGTGGCGCCGCTGGCCTGAACCAGCCGTGCGTGGCCGTCCCAGTCTCGGTAGCGGGTTCGTGCCGCGAATCGGCCGGACGGTAGCTTGCGGGTGGTGATGTCGCCGAAGGTGCCGATGGTCAACCGTTGCCGGGGCATCTCAGCTCACCGCCGATCGGGATGCCTCGGCGAGCTGGAGGAGGGTTCGCGCTGTTGGGCGATCCAGGCCCGCACGTCGGAGATGGCGAACTTGAGGTGTTTGCCGAACCGGTAGGCGGTGGGGCCTTTGCCGTGCACCCGCCAGTCGTAAACGGTGGAGATCGGGATGCCCAGGTAGGCGGCCAGCTCGTGGACGTCCATCAGGGGCTCCAGACCCCAGTCGTCGGTGGCAGGAGAGGGTAGGTTCTCGTTGTGAATGCTCATACCCAAGAGGTGTGCACGAGGATCCCGGACGATCGGGAAGGACTGAAACCGACCTCTTCGCCTCGGACGACAGGGCCGGCTCAACGGCGGAAATGGGCTGAAAGTGATGGGGTAGTGATGGGAACATCAAATCTCTTAACCAAAAAAGTCCCGGAAACCCTTGAGTTTCCGGGACATTTGGTCGGGCTGACAGGATTTGAACCTGCGACCCCCTGACCCCCAGTCAGGTGCGCTACCAAGCTGCGCTACAGCCCGCCGTGTTCCGGTGAATTCCCGAGGGCATCTACCGGAGACAACTGGAATAGCTTACCGCGTCGGGAGAGGGGTTGCGTTCACTTTTGGGGTGCATCTCGGCGGAGGGCAGCTGGGAGGGAGGTTGACAACGCCTGCGAGCGTCGTAGGGTCTACCGGAGACGGGTCACCGGATCTCGACAAACTCGATCAACGAAGCGGGCGCGTGCTGCGAAGTCGCCACACACAGGGGGCGCAGCGACGATTCCCTGCTCGCACATAGGTTGTCCATAGAAAGGGTGCGTAGCGTGACGCGAGGTCGTCACCGGCCGCTCATCAATCGAAGGAAGTTATGTCCCAGAACAGCTCACGTCCCCTGTCCAAGTTCAACCTCGTCCTGGCGCTGCTATGGCTGGTCGACGTGGTCGTGACCGCCGCGGGGTACCTGATCCTCACTTCCTCCAACGCCACCCAGGCGGAGTTCTACACGACGCAGTCCGCTGACTATGTGGCGTACTTCTCCGCGCAGTCGGGCAGCGGCCTGGGCGCTACCCTGATCGGCACCGGCATCCTGGGCTTCATCGTGACGCTCGCGGCCATGGTCGTGTCGCGGTCGATCGCCCGCAACGCCGCCCTCGCGGCGCCGGTGGCCGCCGCTCACGACGAGCCGGACTTCGGCTTCGACGACGACACCGACTTCGACGCCGACGAGAAGGCTGCCGTGCAGGCTTCCCGCGCGTCGACCGCAGCATCGACCACCGCGGCACCGGCCGCCGCGCCGGTTGCCCCCACCGAGCCCACGAGCTCGCGCACTGACGGCGACACCGACACCAACGACGAGCCCACGAGCGCTCGCTAGTCTCCTCTGCGCGCAAGCGCACAGGGGAATGCCCGGGGCGGTGCCCTAACCACCGCCCCGGGCATATCTATGTTTGGGCCTCCCCCGCCCAAAAACCTACTCGGGCAGCGCGTCGAGGAGCTTCTGCACCGCGGCGTCGGGCAGCGCGGTCCACGGCGACCCGTCCGGGTCCACGGCCGCGGCATCCGGGCTCTCGCCCTGGTTCCACCACTTGCTCTCGTAGGGCACCCCGTCGAAGAGGATCAGGGCACCCTTCTCGTAAATGGCGGTGCCGGCCCAGTCGGGGTAGGTGCCCGCGGGCAGGGTGGGCTTGGCGATCGGGGTCTCCCCCGGCAGCACCGGGCCGATCAGCACCCACGGCGTCTCCCACTCGTTGAGCACCGGGTTGTCGGGCAGGTCCCCGCGGGTCCACCACTTGGTCTGGTAGACGTTGCGGTGCCATACCACCTTGGTGCCCTCGAGGTAGGCGGCGGTCTCCGACCAGATCGCGTACGGGCTGGTGTCGGGGTCGTCCACGATCGAGTCGATCTGCTCGGCCTCGTCGGTGGTCACCGCGGCGGCCGCGGTCACCGGGCGGCCGGTGAAGCCGTCGCCCAGCAAGGCCACGAAGCTGTCGTCGCCCTGGTCGATGCCGCTGCAGGAGTCGGACACCCGGGTCAGGTCGGCGTAGTTGGAGCCGCAGGTGGTGTCGCGGTTCAGTGACCACAACGACATCCGGCCGATCCGCTGCTCCTGCGCGAACGTGTTCACGGCGCGGGCGTCGTCGAGGTCGAACACCTCGGCGGGCACGTCGTTCTGACCGATCATGGGCGTCATGCCGATCTTCGACCACACCGTGGCATCCGTCAGCTCGGTGCCGGCCCGGCTGTACAGGGTGCCGATCTGCCGGTGCGCGGCCGTAACGGCGCGGATGGCCGCCTCCGCCATGGTCTCGCCTTGGTCTTTGCTGCTGCCGAAGTCCATCGTCATCAGGTTCACCCCGGCCAGGTCCACCTGGGCGTCGAGCATCGCGGCGACAGCGTCGGTGCCGTCATCGGTGAGCCCGCCGGTGGCCACGGGCAGGGTCAGCCACACCGCGAGGTCGTCGCCGCGGGCGCGGCGATCGGCCTGCAGCTCGGCGAGGGCCGCAGCACGGCGCTTGGCCGCGGCGGTGTCGGTGAGGTTGTCGCCCTCGAGGTCGAGGTCGATGGTGGTCACGTCATACCGGTCGAGCACCGCCTCGTAGGCGGCGACGAGCGACTTCTGGTCGGTGCAGCCGGTGCCCAGCTCGGTGTTGAGCAGGCCACCGAACGAGACGATCACCTGGCCACCGAGCTGCGTCACCCGGGCCAGCCGCCGGTCGAGGTCCAACTCGTCCGACGCCTCGTCGAGGGTGTAGTGGGTGCCCCAGCTGGGCGTGCACGGCTCGTCGGCGTCGGCGACGATGAACGAGAGCACCACATCACTGCCGGTGCGGTCGGCGGAGGCCTCGAAGTCGTAGGTGGGGGTGGCGGTCACGTCCACGTAGCCGGCGAACCAGGGGTCGTAGGCCTCGGCGGCCTGCGCCGACCCCCACCACTGCCAGCCCACATAGCCGCCGGTGCTGAGCGCCACGACGAGCACCACCCCGAGGAACACCCGCACCACCGAGAGCCGGCGGCGCGGTTTGTCGACGCGGGCCGGCGCCTCGGCGGCTGCCGGGGCGGCGGGCACGGTCGCGGGCACTGTCGTGGGCGCGGCCTTGTCGGGCTTGCGGGCGCTCACTTGCTCACGCCCTGCTTGGCGCGCTTCGACACGGGCGCGCTCACGAACGGTCCAGTGATCACTTCCACGTCGCTGGGCAGCTCGCCCACCGCGTGGCCGTGATAGATCACGGCCCGCCAGTCCAGCACCGGCTCCACCGGGGCCGGGGCCGCGTCGGCCACCTGGCGGCGGGGGGCGCGTTCGACGAACATCCACTGGGTCAGGCCCAACCAGACGTCCACGACCGAGTTCCAGATGCCGATGTAGGCGAGGATCGCGAAGATGGCCAGCAGCCCGTTGAAGCCGGCGAACGCGGCGTTGCCCCAGTTCTGGTGCGACACATCCCGCCACAGGGTGAGGCCGGAGAACGCCACGATCACGAACGGCACCACCACGAACATCAGCGGGGCGGCGGTGCGGTTGCGCACCTTGGGGGTGCGCGCGAACGGGATCTTCTTGCTGGTCACCGACTGCTGCAGCGACTTGAGCACCCCGGCCAGGTTCACCGGCAGCAGAATCAGGTTGAACCCGTAGATGCGCAGGATGTCACTGAACTTGTAGCCGCAGTAGCGCAGGTCGCTGCCCATGGCGAGGAAGTACGGCAGGGCGGCAAGCACCACCACCGGGCTGAGCAGCCGGCTGTCGTAGGGGTAGGCGAGCAGGAAGATCAGGCCGAAGCTGGCCCAGGCGATGCTGGCCATGTAGTTCACCCGCAGGGCCAGTTCGATCAGGCTGATCGGATGGCCCTGACGGCGGCGCTCGCGCAGCTGACGCCAGAGCTTGGGCAGGATGAGCAGGCCACCGTTGGCCCAGCGCCGGCGTTGCACGATGAGCGACCCGAAGTCGGGCGGGGTGGCGCTGTAGCTGAGCCGTTCGGGGTAGTTCACCAGCGACCAACCGTGGGTGCCCAGGTCGATGCTGGACTCCGTGTCTTCGATCACGGTGCGGTCCTGCACGTAGCGGCGCACCTCGAAGCCGCCCACGGTCTCCACCTCCACGATGTCCTCCAGGGCCACCTTGCGGATCACCGCGTTGGCGCCCACCCAGAACGTGGCGCCGTAGTGCGACAGGCCCTGGTGCAGAATGTGCTGGATGTCGGTGGTGGCGCCGGCCAGCCGCTCGATGCGGGTGGGCGCGCCGCGGAACGACGAGTACGGCGTCTGGGTGACGGCGACCCTGGCGTTGTCGGGCTGCTCGAGAAAGTAGACCAGGCGCAGGCAGTAGTCGCGCAGCAGCAGCGAGTCGGCGTCGAGGGTGAGCAGGTACTCCGAGTCCGGCACCACGTAGTCGGCGGGCGCGTCGTCGGCGGCGGGCCGCAGGATGGTGCCGTCCGGGCCGTCTTCCCGCTGGAACCGGCGGCCCATCAGGCCGATGTAGGCGTTGAGGTTCATCGCCTTGTTGGCCTCGTGCGAGAGCGAGGAGAACAGTTTGCGTTCGAAGGTGTCCAGCTGGGCGGAGAAGGTCCAGAGCAGCCGTCGGTGCAGTTCCAGCATCCGGGCGGCACTGGGCGCGGTGCCCTCCCGGGCGGCGGCCGTCAGGGCCGCGCCGGTGAGGGAGAGTTCCGCGGCCAGGCCGCCGAGCACCTGTTCCACGAAGAAGGTGTCCACGTGGTCGTCGATGGTCTCGGCGGAGGCCATCGCCTGCAACCAGCGGGCGGCCCACTGATAGTTGTCGGCCAGGCGGTGCACGGCGCGTTTGGTGGGCTGCCGGTCATCCGCCAGTTCGAGCTCGCAGATCAGCAGCTCTTCGGTGAACCGGGCGGTCGGTTCGGCCAGGGCGAGCTCGATGTCGCGGGCGATGCTGCGGGAGGCCTGCAGCTGCGCGGCGACCGCGGGGTCGGTGGGGTGGGGCGGGTCGTCGAGCAGCAGCACGATGCGCAGGTCGGGGTACTCCTGCAACGCCGCCGACCACAGGGTGGCGCGCACCACCCCGGGTTCCTCACTGTAGGAGGGCACCAGCACGGTGAGCGAACCCTGGTGGCTGGCGAAGTGGCTGTCGAGTTCGGCCCGGGGCACCCGCACGTGGTCACGGAACCTCTGCAACGCCCCCTGCCGGGCCACCAGGTAGAGCAGCGCGGAGAAGGTGAGGAAGGTCACCACGATCACGTAGGAGACGGCCTCGGTGGTGAACCGGAAGCTCTCGGTGCCGTTGTTGAGGAACTGGCGGAGGATCGTGTAGATCACGTAGGCGAGCCAGGCCAGCACGGTGCTGATGATCGCCAGGCGACCCCAGGTGATCTTGGCGTCGCTGGGAATGTCGTGAACAGTCGGGAGGGGCTGGGTGCTGCGTTCGGCGCCGAGTTGGCGTTTGCGGGCAGGCGAAGCTAGGGACTTCGATGGCACGGTGATTACATCCTTGGATAGGGCCAGGGATCTCGCTGGAACAGCGGTCGAGAGTTTCGGGTTCTCGTGAGGACCAAGATCAACGAAATGCACGGGATGGCGCGGAAATGTTGGAAGGTAACGTGGTGCGGCAGCGTCGAACGGCTGAGTCGAACGGGTTCCGTGACACTGCGGGCTGAACCGAAGTTCAGCGACGGGTAAACGCACCGGTCGGGTGGTGCGGCGGCGATCAGACGGTAGCGCCGGGCTTCGGGGCCCGGGATTCTGGAACAGCTGAGGCGGAACGGTTATGCGGTGGCGGTGCCCGAGGTGAGGGCGGGTCGCAGGTGAAGCACTTCGGTGCGGATCACGAGCCGGGTGGGGCTCGGCACCGGTTGGTTCGGTGGTTCCGCCGGTGGGCGGTTCCAGTACGCAAGAACCTAGAACACTCCAGCAACCGGAAGAACCCCCCGAATGGGGGCACCTTCAACCTCTACTGCGGGGTTGGTTCGCGGGGATCCGCGCCAGGACTGCGATCGGTCTCGCCGGCCGCGGCGAAGTTCGGTGTGTCTTGCGGCTTCCTTGCGCCAACCTTGCGGCAAATGGAGTGATTTCAGCGCCCGGGTGCACGGTGAAAAGGTAGGGTTTTACCCCCGGTTCGGCCGCGAATCGGGCTCTCCGGCAGGCACGAAAAAGCCGCATGCCAGCACCCGTGAGGGGTGCGGCATGCGGCTGAATCGAGCAACCGCCGAGGCGGCGCTGCGGGTTAGCGCTTGCGCTTCTCGCGCACGCGCATGCTGATGTTGATCGGGCTGCCGGCGAAGCCGTAGACCTCGCGCAGACGACGCTGAATGAACCGGCGGTAGCCCGGGTCGAGGAACCCGGTGGTGAAGATCACGAAGGTCGGCGGGCGGCTGGAGGCCTGGGTGCCGAACAGGATGCGCGGCTGCTTGCCACTGCGCACCGGGTGCGGGTGCTCCGCGGCCAGCTCGGCCAGGAACGCGTTGAACTTGCCGGTGGCGACGCGGGTGTCCCACGACTCGAGCGCGAGCTCGAGGGCCGGAACCAGCTTCTCCATGTGGCGGCCGGTCTTGGCCGAGATGTTCACGCGCGGGGCCCAGGCCACATGGGCCAGGTCCTGCTCGATCTCGCGCTCCAGGTAGCGGCGACGGTCGTCGTCGATCTGGTCCCACTTGTTGAACGCGAGCACCAGGGCCCGGCCGGATTCGAGCACCAGGTCGATGACGCGCACGTCCTGCTCGCTGATGACCTCGGTCACGTCGATGAGCACCACGGCCACTTCGGCCTTTTCCAGCGCGGCGCTCGTGCGCAGCGACGCGTAGAAGTCGGCGCCCTGGGACAGGTGCACGCGGCGGCGGATGCCGGCGGTGTCGACGAAGCGCCAGACCTTGCCGCCGAGCTCAACCTGCTCGTCGACCGGGTCACGGGTGGTGCCGGCCAGCGAGTTGACGACAACCCGCTCTTCGCCGACGACCTTGTTGAGCAGGCTGGACTTGCCCACGTTCGGGCGGCCCAGGATCGCGACGCGGCGCGGGCCGCCCACTTCCTGCTTGGCGACGGCGGAGATCTCGGGGAGCTTCTCCAGGATCGCGTCGAGCAGGTCGGCCACACCGCGGCCGTGCAGTGCGGAGACCGGCCAGGGCTGGCCGAGGCCGAGCGCCCACAGGCTGGCCGCTTCGGGCTCCTGGCGGATGTCGTCGACCTTGTTGGCGATGAGAAAGACCGGCTTGCCGCTGCGACGCAGCAGCTTCACGACGGCCTCGTCGGTGGAGGTGGGGCCCACGTTGGCGTCGACGACGAACATGACGACGTCGCAAAGTTCGATGGCCAGTTCGGCCTGCATGGCCACGGACGCGTCGATGCCCTTGGCGTCGGGCTCCCAGCCGCCGGTGTCGACGAGGCTGAAGCGGCGTTCGTGCCATTCACCCTTATAGGTGACCCGGTCACGGGTCACGCCGGGGGTGTCCTCCACGACGGCCTCGCGGCGGCCGAGAATGCGGTTCACGAGCGCGGACTTGCCCACGTTGGGGCGGCCGACGATCGCGATGACCGGCAGTGCCGGCAGGTACTGGATGGCGTCCGGGTCCTCGGAGACGTGGTCGAGAACGTCGAAGTCCTCGTCGTCGAGGTCGTATTCGTTCAGGCCGGTGCGGAGCGCCGCGGCACGCTGGGAGATCAGCGCGTCGTCCTCGTCGAGGTCGGTCAGCCGCGTGGCGATTTCCGGGTCGAGTTCGGGGATCGTCGTGTCGTCGAATTGATTAGTCATGCGAGTTCCTCGCGGTATTGATGACCTCTACAACCGCGTCAATGGTCTGGTCGAAGTCGAGATGGGTGGAGTCGACGGTGGTCACACCGTCTGCGGCGCTCATGAATTCCACTACCTGGGAGTCGGCGCGATCCCTCGATCGCAGCTGTTCCGCCACGGTGTGGGCCGATTGGGTTGATATTTCCGCAGAGCGCCTAGCCATTCTAGCCTCTTCGGTTGCTGTGAGTAGAATGCGCACCTCGGCCTCGGGTGCCACGACGGTGGTGATGTCGCGGCCTTCCACCACCACGCCGGGCTGCGGAACCGCCCTGGCGATGCTGCGGAACAGCTCGGTGAGGTGGGTGCGCACGGCCGGCACCCGGGCGATGGCGCTGACGGCGGCCGAGATCTGCGGCTCCCGGATGGCGTCGGTGACGTCGGTCTCCCCCACCCGCACGAAGTATGCATCCGGTTCGGTGCCGATCGCGTAGTCGAAGCTGGTCAGCAGCGCGGCGACCGCGGCGGAGTTCTGCGGGTCGACCTCCTGGTCGATCACGTGCCAGGCCAGCGCCCGGTAGGCGGCGCCGGTGTCGAGGTAGCCGTAACCGAGCTTGCGGGCCACGGCCCGGCTCACGCTGGACTTGCCGCTGCCGGCCGGCCCGTCGATCGCAACCAATAGGGGGTAGGAGTGCTTACTCAAATCTCTAACCGACAATCCGCCAGCCGCGCGCGGCCAGCTCAGTGGTGAGGCGGCTGACCGCCTCGGGAAGGATGCTGATCTCGGCGAGCCCGATCTGGGCTCCCGGGGAATGTTCGAGGCGCAGATCCTCGAGGTTGACGCCCACTTCGCCGATCTCGGCGAACAGGCGGGCGAGCTGGCCGGGGGTGTCGTCCACCATCACGGTGAGGCTGGCGTAGCGGCGGTCCTGACCGTGCTTGCCGGGCAGCCGGGCCACACCGGTGTTGCCGCCGGCGATCTCCTCGGCCACCTGGCGGCGGGCGCCGGGCGCGGCCGGATCGGCGAGGGCGCCGATGAAGCGGTCCAGATCGTCGCGGAGCGCCACGAGGATCTCCCGCACCGGGGCCGGGTTGGCGCCGAGGATCTGCACCCACAGTTCGGGGTCGCTGGCGGCGACCCTGGTCACGTCGCGGAGGCCCTGGCCGGCGAGGTTGAGCGCGGAGGCGGGCGCGTCGGTGAGGCGGCGGGCCATCAGGGTGCTCACCACCTGGGGCACGTGCGAGACCAGGGCCACTCCGCGGTCGTGCTCCTCCGGGCTCATCTCCACCAGGGTGGCGCCGAGGTCGAGGATCAGGTCGTCGATCGCGGTGGCACGCTGGTAGCTGATCTCGTCGTGCGCGGCGACCACCCAGGGCCGGCCGATGAACAGGTCGGCGCGGCCGGCCAGCGGTCCGCCGCGTTCGCGGCCGGCCAGCGGGTGCGAGCCGATGTACCTGGACACGTCGGCGCCGCGTTCGCGCAGCTCGGTGAGCGGGGCCAGCTTGACGCTGGCCACATCCGTCACGATCGCGTCGGGGAAGGCCGCGAGTTCGCGGGCGACGATGTCGGCGGTCACATCCGGCGGCACGCACACCACGATCAGCTGCGGGGCGTCGGCGGGGGTCGCGGCGCGGCCGGCGCCGTAGTCGATGGCCAGCGACAGGTTGGTGGGCGAGGCGTCGGCGAGGATCACGTCGAGGCCCCGGGCGCTCAGGCCCAGGCCGATGCTGGTTCCCAGCAGACCGGCGCCCACGACGCGCACCGGCCCGATCAGGCGAGACTCGACCACGTTCGGCTCCAAACTTGCGCGGTTACGGCGGGTGAAACGGATGCTGCGGCTGCCTACTTGTCGACCTCGGCGCGCGACACCGTGAGCAGCTGACCGAGTTCCACCTTAGTGAGGTCGCGCACGGCGCCGGCACGGAGGGTGCCCAGCTGCAGCGGCCCGAACTGGCGGCGCACCAGGTCCACGACGGGGTGGCCGACGGCGTCGAGCATCCGGCGCACGATGCGGTTGCGACCGGAGTGCAGGGTGAGCTCCACCAGCGTGAAGCCGTCGCCGGGAGGGCTGGTGAGGATGCGGGCCTTGTCGGCGGCGATGGGGCCGTCGTCCAGTTCGATGCCGCTCTGCAGCTTGCCGATGGTCTGCGCCGAGACGCGGCCCTCGACCTTGGCGATGTAGGTCTTGGCCACACCGAAGGAGGGGTGCGCGAGCACGTGGGCGAGGTCACCGTCGTTGGTGAGGATCAGCAGCCCGCTGGTCTGGGCGTCGAGGCGGCCCACGTTGAACAGGCGTTCCTCGTAGCCGTCGGTGAACTGGCGGAGGTCGGGGCGGCCGCTCTCGTCTTGCATGGAGGAGACCACGCCGACGGGCTTGTTCAGCATCACGTAGCGGCGGCTGGTGTCCAGCTGCACGGCGATGTTGTCCACGGCGATCTTGTCGGTGTCGGGGTGCACGCGGCGGCCGAGCTCGGTGACGACCTTGCCGTTCACCCGCACCCGGCCGGAGCTGATCATCTCTTCGCTCACCCGGCGGGAGGCGACGCCCGCGGCGGAGAGCACTTTCTGCAGGCGGATGCCGTCGACGGCGGCCTCGGGGTTGGTGGCGAAGTCAGGGTTGGAGCTGCTGGTGTCGATGTAGCCATCGTTGTGGTCAGTCATGGTAGATCCTCGAATCCGTTCGCACCGTCGGCGAGCAACGGCGAAATTAGTGGCAACTCGTCGAGCGAGTTGATTCCCAGCTGCACAAGCAGCAGGTCGGTGGTGGCGTAATTGATCGCGCCGGTCTCGCTATCGGTGAAGGCTTCGGTGATCAATCCGCGCCCCAGAAGGGTGCGCACCACCGAGTCGACGTTAACGGCCCTGATCGAGGCTACCGCGCCGCGGCTGATTGGTTGCTTGTAGGCGATCACGGCGAGGGTCTCCAGGGCGGCCTGGGAGAGCCGGCTGGGGTTCTCGGTGAGCACGAAGTCGGCCACGACGGGGTCGTATTCCGGGCGCACGTAGATGCGCCAGCCGCCGGCCACCTCGCGCAGCTCGAAGCCGCGCCGCACGGTGCCGTGCACGCCGTCGAAGTCGGCGACGAGCCGCAGGATGGCCTCCCGTACGTCCACCAGCGGATGCGCGACCGCGGTGGCCAGGTGCACCAGGCTCTGCGGCTCATCCGCCACCATCAGAATCGCCTCGAGCCGCCGCTCAATCGTCTGGCCCTCGTGAGCAGCAGCCGAAGGCGCTCCCCCGCCGCTGGTCGAGCCTGTCGAGACCTCGTGGCTGTCCGCATCCACCGCGGTCGTCTTGGCATCAAGCGTCATAGTCGCCTCCGAGGTTCGCAAGATTGTCGTCCGACCAGCCCTCGGCGTCCCAGTGCAGACTGAGCTCCCCCAACGGTTCCAGTTGGTCGAAGGTGAGCGCGCCGTGCCGGTACAGCTCCAGCACGGCCAGAAAACGGGCGATCACGAGCCCCTTCGCGGCGCAGTCCACGATCAGCTCCCGAAACGTGAGGTTCTGATTCGCCCGCAGCATCGCCACCACGATCGCGGCCTGCTCCCGGATGCTCACCAGCGGCGCGTGCAAATGTTCCAGCCCCACGGTCGGCAGCTCCCGCGGCGTCAACGCCAGCGCGGCCAGCGCCCCGAAGTCGCCCAGCGACAGCGTCCAGACCAACTCGGGTGACGCCGCACGGTACTTCTCCTCGAGCCGCACCGAGCGCACGTGCCGCGTCGCCTCGTGCTCCAGGTGCTCGAGAAACCAGGCCGACGCGGTCTTGAACGCCCGGTACTGCAGCAGCCGGGCAAAGAGCAGGTCGCGGGCTTCGAGCAGCGCCACATCCTCGGCATCCACCAGCTCGCCCTGCGGCAGCAGGCCCACCAGCTTGAGGTCGAGCAGCGTCGCCGCCACCACCAGGAACTCGGTGGCCTGGTCGAGTTCCTCCGCGGCATCCAGCCCGCGCAGGTAGGAGATGAACTCGTCGGTGACCCGGCTCAGCGAGATCTCGGTGATGTCGAGTTCGTGCTTGCCGATCAGCGACAGCAGCAGGTCGAACGGGCCCTCGAAGTTCTGCAGGGCCACGGAGAAGCCGGGTGCCGGGCTGCCGGCATCCTCGAGCGCGCCGGTACCGGTCGTGCGGGTGCCGGCCGTGGCGGTGGTCGCCGCGGCGGTGGCCGGAGCGGCCGAAAGCCGCTTAGGCGACCGCGCCACGCTGGATCAGTTCCCGCGCCGCCTGCTTGTAGGCCTTGGCGGCGGCGTGTTCCGGCGCGAACTCGGTGATCGGAATGCCGGCGACGCTGGCGTCCGGGAACTTCACGGTACGGCCGATGACGGTGTCGAGCACCCGGTCGCCGAACGCGTCGACGACCCGCTCGAGCACCTCACGGGAGTGCAGGGTGCGCGAGTCGTACATGGTGGCCAGGATGCCGTCGAGTTCGATGGCCGGGTTGAGCCGGTCGCGCACCTTGTCGATGGTTTCGATCAGCAGGGCCACGCCGCGCAGGGCGAAGAATTCGCACTCCAGCGGGATGAGCACGCCGTGGCTGGCGGTGAGAGCGTTGACGGTGAGGATGCCCAGCGAGGGCTGGCAGTCGATGAGGATCACGTCGTAGTCGTTGGAGACCTTGCGCAGCACCCGGGCGAGGATCTGCTCGCGGGCGACCTCGTTCACGAGGTGCACCTCCGCGGCGGAGAGGTCGATGTTGGCCGGAATGATGTCCAGGCCCTCCACCGAGGTCTGCTGAATGGCCTCGTGCGGGTCTTTGGAGCCGCTCAGGAGCAGGTCGTAGATGGTGGTGACATCGTGCGTGGGCACGCCCAGGCCGGCCGACAGGGCGCCCTGCGGGTCGAAGTCGATGGCGAGCACACGGCGGCCGTAGCCGGCCAGGGCGGCGCCGAGGTTGATGGTGGTCGTCGTCTTGCCGACGCCGCCCTTCTGGTTGCACAGCGAGACGATGCGGGCCGGGCCGTGGCTCTTCAGCGGCGCGGGCTCGTCGAACACCTGCAGGGGCCGACCGGTTGCACCGGTGGGAAGTTCCTCGAGTCCGGGAAGCTGCGTCCGGCTATCCGTCTTACGCGCCACTGGGCTGTCCTCGATCCGTCATGCAGTTCACTTGGTCGATTCTACCGAGCCAGCACGCCCAGCCCGGCCAGAATCGCCGGTGTGCCGCCAGCTGCCCGGCATCCGCGCCCGGGCGCCCCGCCTCCGCCCGGCGCGCCCACCGCGCTGCCTCGCGCCCCTCGGGCCCCCAACTGTTGCCCGTGCGGACATTTGCACCCGGTGCGCCGGCACCATTTGTCCGCTTCGGCGACAGTTGCGGGCGGATGCGGCGGGGCGGGCGGGGCGGGCGGGCAGCGGCGGGCGGGCAGCGGCGGGCGCGCTGGCTGGGGAGGCGCGCTGGCTGGGGAGGCGCGCTGGCTGGGGAGGCGCCGCGGTCAGCCGGCCTTCTTGTCGTCGGTGCCGCGGCGCACCCGCACCACGGTCTCCCAGCCGGCCACGATCACGAGCACCACCGTGGTCACTGCGCCCAGCTGCAACGGGGTGAGCACAAACGCCGCCCCGAACGCCGCCAGCAGCACCGCGCTGCCCACCAGGTACGACACGAGCAGCTCCCGCGCCACCACCAGCCGGAACAGCAGCATCCCCACCACGTAGAGCAGCGGCCCGCCCACCAGCACCACGGCCGTCGACAGGGTCATCTCCGCGTGCGGATGCGAGAGCACCTCCTTGTCGGCCACCGAGGTGAGCACGATGCCGGCGATGATCACGGCGTGCACGTAGGTGTACGCGAGCCGGGCGATGCGACCGGGCTCCGAGGCGGCGGCGATCGCCTTGGCGCCGGCGCGTTCGCTGTGGTCGAAGTACAGCCACCACATGGCCACGCTCGCCGCGAAGGCCAGCAGCATGCCCAGGATGCTCTCCGCCGACGATTCCTTCGCCACGAACGCGAACCCGGTGACCAGCAGCGATTCGCCCAGGGCGATGATCACGAACAGAGCGCTGCGCTCGGCGATGTGCGGGCCGGAGAGGTTCCACTGGTCGATGCCGGAGGCGCCGAGCCCGGGCACCCGGAAGCCCACACCGGCGGAGACGTACTCGATGGCCAGGGCGATCAGCCAGATCGGCAGCCGGTACTGCAACGGCAACAACGCGCCGACGATCCAGAACACGCTGGAGAGGGCCAGCCAGGCCAGGATCCGCACGAAGGTGCGGCGCAGTTCGGCGTCGTGCCGGGCCGCGGCGAGCACCATGAAGACCGTGCGGCCCAGTTGCAGCACCGAGTAGGCCAGCGCAAAGACGATGCCACGGTCGCCGAACGACTCGTAGATCGAGACGCTCACCACGAAGCCCACCAGCGACAGTGCGAGCACCACCCCGCGCACGGGCAGCTTGGCCGGGTCGAGCCAGTTGGTCACCCAGGTCGTGTACACCCAGGCCCACCAGAGCGCGAGCACCAGCATCGCCGACTCCAGGGCGCCCTCCCAGGACTGGTTCTCGTAGAGGTAGCGGGAGAGTTGGGTGAGCGCGAAGACGAAGACCAGGTCGAAGAACAGTTCAACGTAGGTCACCCGGTCGGCGCCCTCCGAGTCCTCGGGGCGCAGCAGGTTGCGGCGGATGCCGAGGCGGCCGGCCGGCGTCGGTGCGGGCGGTGGCGGGGAGGTGCGGGTCACTCCCCCATTGTCGCCGATGCGGCCCGGTAGCCGTTCGAATTGTCCCCACCGTTGGTCGAGCGTGTCGAGACCCGGCGACCCGCTCCTAGGTCGCTCGACCAGCAACTGTTACCCGTGCGGACAAATGGTCCCGGCGCACCGGGACCATTTGTCCGGAGCGGGGACAGTTGCGCTCGGTCAGCGAGCCCGGGGGTGCGCGGTGGTGTACATGTCGCGCAGGGTGTCGATGGTGACGAGAGTGTAGATCTGGGTGGTGGCCACCGACGAATGGCCGAGCAGCTCCTGCACCACGCGCACGTCGGCGCCGCCGGAGAGCAGGTGGGTCGCGAACGAGTGCCGCAAGGTGTGCGGCGACACCTCGATGCCCAGCTCCGCGCGTTCGGCGGCGGCGCGGATGATCAACCACGCGTTCTGCCGGCTCACCCGGTACCCGCGCACCCCGAGGAACAGCGCCGGCGTGGCCTTGCCCCGGCCAGACAACAGCGGCCGGGCGCGCACCAGGTACGCATCCACCGCGGCGCGGGCGAAGCTGCCCACCGGCACGATGCGCTGTTTGTTGCCCTTGCCGGTGAGCCGCACCACATCGCCCTCGAGCATGTCGTCCACGTTGAGGTTCACCACCTCCGACACCCGCGCCCCGGTGGCGTAGAGCAGCTCGAGCAGTGCCTTGTCGCGCAGCTGCGGCAGCTCGTCGCCGTCGGTCGCGGCCAGCAGCCGGTTGATCTGCTCGATCGAGATGGCCTTGGGCAGCCGCAGGCCGAGCTTGGGCGGTTTGGTCTCGTGCGCGACATCCGTCTCCACCAGGGATTCCTCGAGCAGGAACCGGTGGAAGCCGCGCACGGTGGAGAGTATCCGGGCGATCGACGAGGCGGTCAGCGGCGACTCGGCGCGGGTGCCCAGGTGCTGCACGAACCCGCTCACCTGTGCACCGGTCACCGCGCGCAGGTCGGTGATCTCGGCATCCAGCAGCCAGCCGGCGTAAATCACCAGGTCGCGGCGGTAGGCGGCCACGGTGTTGGCGCTCAGCCCGCGTTCAATCGAGACATGCCGCAGATACGAGTGCACGGCCTCCTCGACGAACACGGAGCCGGTCACACCGTGTGGTCCCAGTTCGACGGATGCCGCGGCCACGGCAGGTCGGCCGGGCCCAGGCTGGCCCAGCCGCGGGCGCGGGAGGCGACGGCGGCCAGCACGCCCACGATCAGCGACGGGTTCTGCACCTTGCGGGCGAGGATGGCGTCGATGCAGTCGTCAAGGGGCACCCAGCGGGTGATCATGTCGGCTTCTTCGTCGGTGCGCTCGAACGCCTCGGGGGCCGGCGAGAGCCCGCGGGCCAGGTAGATGCGGATGACCTCGTTGCTGCCACCCGGGGAGGTGTAGAACTCGGTGAGCACATTCCACTCGGCCGCGACGACGTCGGTCTCCTCGGCCAGCTCGCGCTGAGCGCCGATGTAGGCGTGCTCACCGTCGACGTCGAGCAGGCCGGCGGGCAGTTCCCACTCGCGCATGCGCACGGGGTGCCGGTACTGCTGGATGAGCAGCACCCGGTCTTGCTCGTCGATCGCGAGAACCGCAACGGCGCCGGGGTGGTCCACGTAGTCGCGGATGATCTCGGTACCGTTGTAGTCGAACGAGTCCTGGCGCACGTCCCACACGTACCCCTCCATGCGCAGCGCGCTGGAGTTCAACGAGGTGACCGCCGGCTCATCCTCGATCGGCGCCAGCAGCGCATCCGCGTCGGCGCGGGCGCTCAACGGATTCACCGGCACCTGGTCGGCGAGAACGGGCTCAGACATCTTCCTTGACCTCGAACAGACGGCTGGCCTGCTGGCGATCCAGGGCCGCGCCGATCAGGCCGCGGAACAGCGGGTGCGCGTTGCTCGGGCGTGAGCGCAGTTCGGGGTGGGCCTGGGTGCCCACGTAGAACGGGTGCTCGGCGCGGGGCAGCTCCACGTACTCCACCAGGTGGCCGTCGGGCGAGGTGCCGGAGAACCACAGGCCGGCGTCGGCGATCTGGGCGCGGTAGCTGTTGTTCACCTCGTAGCGGTGGCGGTGACGCTCGGAGGCGACCGGGGCCCCGTAGAGCTCCTCCACGATGGAGCCTTCGGCGAGGTCCGCCGGGTACAGGCCGAGGCGCATGGTGCCGCCCAGGTCGCCGCCGGCGATGATCTCCACCTGCTCTTCCATGGTCGCGATCACGGGGAACTCGGTCTCCGGGTCGAACTCGCTCGACGACGCGCCCGCAAGGCCCGCCTTGTTGCGGGCGTACTCGATGACCATGCACTGCAGGCCGAGGCACAGGCCCAGCACGGGAATCGCGTTCTCGCGGGCGAACTTGAGCGCGCCGAGCTTGCCCTCGATGCCGCGCACGCCGAAGCCGCCGGGAACGCAGATGCCGTCGAGCTCGCCGAGCATCGCTGCGGCACCCTCCGGGGTCTCGCAGGTGTCGGAGGCGATCCACTCGATCTTGACCTTGGTCTGCTGGGCGAAACCGCCGGCGCGCAGCGCTTCGGTCACCGAGAGGTAGGCGTCGGGCAGGTCGATGTACTTGCCGACCAGGCCGATGGTGACCTCGTGCTTGGGCTCGCGCACGGCGTCGAGCACTCGCTTCCAGGCGGTCCAGTCCACGTCTTGCACGGCCAGGCCGAGGGCGTCGGTGATGTACTTGTCGAGGCCCTGGTCGTGCAGCACGGCGGGGATCTCGTAGATGCTGGGCACGTCTTTGCAGTTCACGACGGCGTCTTCGTCTACGTCGCACATGAGCGCGATCTTGCGCTTGTTCGACTCGGAGACGGGCCGGTCGCTACGCAGCACGAGCGCATCCGGCTGGATGCCGAGGGAGCGGAGCGCTGCGACGGAGTGCTGGGTGGGCTTGGTCTTCTGCTCACCGGATGCGTTCATGAACGGCACCAGCGACACGTGCACGAAGAAGACGTTCTTGCGGCCGAGTTCGTGGCGCACCTGGCGGGCGGCTTCGATGAACGGCTGCGACTCGATGTCGCCGACGGTGCCGCCGACCTCGGTGATGATCACGTCGGGGCGCGGCTCGTCGCTGGCCTGCAGGCGCATGCGGCGCTTGATCTCGTCGGTGATGTGCGGGATGACCTGCACAGTGTCGCCGAGGTACTCGCCGCGGCGTTCGCGGGCGATGACCTGCGAGTAGACCTGACCGGTGGTGACGTTCGCCGCCTGGGTGAGGTTGATGTCGAGGAAGCGCTCGTAGTGACCGATGTCGAGGTCGGTCTCGGAGCCGTCGTCGGTGACGAAGACTTCGCCGTGCTGGAACGGGTTCATCGTGCCAGGGTCGACGTTGAGGTAGGGGTCCAGCTTCTGCATCACGACGCGCAGGCCGCGTGCTGTCAGGAGGTTGCCGAGGCTTGCCGCCGTCAGGCCTTTACCCAATGAAGAAACGACACCACCGGTCACAAAAATGTGCTTGGTAATGCCGTCATTGTTGTCCGCGTTTGTAATGTTCACCACGGGCTTCGATCCTATCACCTAGCTGGGGCCTCTCCGTTGGAGCTGGTTGTCTGGGCAAGTTCGATGAGCTCGCGAGCGTGCTCGAGGCCGCTGGCGGAGTCGGGCAGGCCGGAGAGCAGCCGGGCCATCTCGGCGGCCCTGTCGTCGCCGGTGAGCTGGCGCACGCTGCTGGCCGTGACGGAGCCGTCGCTGCCCTTCACCACGCTGAGGTGGTTGCCGGCGAAGGCCGCCACCTGGGCCAGGTGGGTGACCACGATCACCTGCGCCGTTTCGGCGAGCCGGGCGAGTCGCCGGCCGATCTCGATCGCGGCCGCACCACCCACGCCGGCGTCGACCTCGTCGAAGACGAAGGTGGGCACGGGATCGGTGGCGTTGATGACCACCTCGATGGCGAGCATCACCCGCGACAACTCGCCGCCGGAGGCGCCGCGTGCCAGGGCCCTTGGCTCGGCACCCGCGTGCGGTTGCAGCATGATCCGCACGAGGTCGAGGCCGGTCACCGAGACCTCCTCGAGCCGTTCGAGCTCCACCACGAGGCGGGCATCGGGCATGGCCAGCGCGGCCAGTTCGGTGGTGACGGCGGCGCCGAGCGCTGCGGCCGCAATGGTGCGGATGCCGCTGAGCGACTCGGCGAGCCGCTGCACGAGGTCGCGGTCGGCGACGGTGTCGGCGCGCAGGGCGTCGATCCGGTCGGAGTCGCTGTCGAGCTCGAGCAGCCGGCTGCTGCCGGTGTCGAGAAAGTCGATGGCCTCGTCGAGGCCGCCGACGAATTTGCGCGACAGCGCGCTCAGCTCGGCGCGCCGCTCCTGAACGACCTCGAGCTCCCTGGCGCCGTCAGCGTCGAGGCCGGCGAGGTAGCTGGACAGTTGAGCGGCGATGTCGGCGACGACGAAACCGGCGTTGGCCAGGGCCTCGGCCAGCGGCGGCAGCACCGGGTCGTGCTCAGCGGCGCGTTCCAGCTGGCGGCGGGCGGCATCCAGCAGGGCCACGACATCGGGGGTGTCGTCGGTGGCTTCCTCGGCCGACAGCAGCTCCCGCGACTGCGCGGCGGCGAGCCGGAGTTCTTCGAGGTTGCCGAGCCGTTCGGCGCGGCCGGTGAGTTCGTCGTCCTCGCCGCGTTGCGGGGCGGCGAGTTCGATCTCGGCGATGCGCAGGCGCAGGTCTTCGGCCTCCCGGGCCCGACGGTCCTGCTCGGCGATGAGCAGGTCGAGTTCGGCCTGGTTGGCGTGCCAGCGGTGGTACACGTGTTGGAAGGCGGTGAGGGCCTCGGTGAGGTCGGGGCCGGCGAAGCGGTCCAGGGCCCCGCGCTGGGCGGCGGTGGAGCGCAGGCGCACCTGGTCGGACTGGCCGTGCACGACGACGAGGTCGCCGCCGAGGTCACCAAGCACCCCGGCGGGGGCACTGCGGCCGCCGACGACGGCGCGGCTGCGGCCCTCGGCCGAGACGGAGCGGCTGAGCAGCAGTTCGGGGCCGTCCAGGTCTCCCCCGGCGTCGCGCACCCGCTGGGCCACGGGCCCGTCGGCGGCGATCAGCCAGCGGCCCTCCACCCAGCTCTGTGGCGCTCCGGCCCGCACGGTGCCGGGGTCCGCTCGTTCGCCCAGCAGCAGGCCCAGTGCGGTGACGACCATGGTCTTGCCCGCGCCGGTCTCACCGGTGATCGCGGTGAAGCCGGGGCCGAGCGGGAGGGTGGCCTCCTTGATCACGCCGAGGTCGCGGATGACGAGTTCTTCGATCATGCGGCCACCTCACTCACGTCCGACCGGGCCCCGCCAGCCCGAGATGGGCAGGTTGAACTTGTTCACCAGCCGGTCGGTGAACGGGCCGCTGTGCAGCCGGGCCAGGCGCACCGGAACCGGCGAGCGGCGCACGATCACGCGGGCGCCCGGCGGCAGGTCGTAGACCCGGCGGCCGTCGGCGCAGAGCACCGCCGAACTGTCGGTGCGGGCGAGGATCTCGACGGCAAGCGAGGAATCCGGCCCCACCACGAGGGGCCGGGCGAACAGGGCGTGGGCGCTCAGCGGCACGAGCAGCAGGGCATCCAGGCTCGGCCAGACGATGGGGCCGCCGGCGGAGAACGAGTATGCGGTGGACCCGGTGGGGGTGGACAGCACCACGCCGTCGCAGCCGAAGGCGGAGAGCGGGCGGCCGTCGACCTCGATGATGACCTCGATCATGCGCTGCCGGCTGGCCTTTTCGACCGTGGCCTCGTTGAGCGCCCAGGTTTCGTAGACCACCTCGTGGTCCACCTTCACCCGCACCGAGAGCGTCATGCGCTCCTCCACGAGGTAGTCGCGCAGCAGGGCGCGGCGCACGGCCTCGCCGAGGTCGTCGCGTTCGCTTTCGGCCAGGAAGCCGACGTGGCCCAGATTGATGCCCAGCAGCGGGGCGGAGCAGCCGCGCACGATCTCGGCGGCGCGCAGAATGGTGCCGTCGCCACCGAGCACGATGACCAGCTCGAGGTCGGTGGCGTGCACGGTCTCGCCGAGCACGGCGGTGCTGCCGTTCAGCTGTGGGCAGGAGGCCAGCAGGTCGGCGCGTTCGTCGGCGGCGAGCACCGGAACGGCGCCGGCGGCGATGAGTTGCTCGCACACCGTGGCCGCGGCCTCCAGGGAATCCTGGCGGCCGGTGTGGGCGACGACGAGGATGTGCCTGGGTGTTGCGGTCATGCTCGTCACGCTCGTCACGCTCCCACCAGGATGGTTATCCGATCGATCCATTCTGTCGGATTGGTGCCGGTTCCACGTCGCAGCCACACGAGATATTCGTGGTTGCCCGCGGCGCCGGCGATCGGCGAGGCGATCAGGCCGTTCACGCCCAGGCCCAGGTCCCACGCCGACCAGAGCACGCCGGACACGGCGTCGGCGCGGAGGCCGGCGTTGTGCACGACACCCTCCCGAATTCCGCCGCGACCCACCTCGAACTGCGGCTTGATCAGCAGCACGAAGTCGGCGCCCTCGGCGGCGGTGGCGACGAGCGCCGGCAGCACCGTGGTGAGGGAGATGAACGAGAGGTCGCCCACCACGAGGTCGGGCCGGTCGGTGACGCCGGAGGCGCCCGCGATGGTCTCGGCGGTGGCGTAGCGCAGGTTGAAGCCCTCCACGAGCACCACCCGCGGGTCGGCCTTGATCGTCGGCGACAGCTGGCCGTGGCCCACGTCGACGGCGATGATGCGGCCCACGCCGCGTTCGAGCAGCACCTGGCTGAAGCCGCCGGTGGACGCGCCGGCATCCATCGCGGTGCGCCCGGTGATGGGCAGGTCGAAGGCGTCGAGAGCGGCTACGAGCTTGTGCGCGCCGCGGCTCACGTAGTGGTCGGTGGGTGCCACGGCGATGACCTGGTTGGGCCGAACCTTGGCGGATGCCTTGACCACTGCGGTGCCGTCCACGGTGACCAGGCCCTCGGCGATGAGCCGGGCGGCCACGGTGCGCGAGCGCACCAGGCCGCGGTCGAACAGGGCGGAGTCCAGGCGCTGCTCCCCCGTCGGTGAGAGCACGGGTTCAGCGACTGGTGCCGGCGGCGTGCTGATCGGCACGCTGGTGGGCTGTGGCGCCGCACGTTGGGGCTGGGGTGCGTCCTCGGGCTGGTTCCCCTGCTCGGGGTCGGGCTGTGCCGTGCTCGTGGTACTCATTCGGCCTTCGATCGGGGCACGTCGCCACCTTCGAGGTGGTCGCGCAGACTGTCGTGCAGCTTCACATACGCCGCCGCCCGGTCTTCGAGCGGCAACGCCTCGACGGCCGCGAGGCGGGCGTCCAGGTCACCGTCGAGCACGGGCGGTGCTGGCGTGTCTTCGGTGGGAGCGGGCGCAGGGGCAGACGGCGTCGGGCGCGGCCCCGGGCGACCCGGGATCGGCCCACCGGGCGGCCCGGCCGCCTCTACTCCGTCTGCACTCACGCCTCCTAGGCTACCGTCCGAGATACAGACTCTCCGGAACGTTGAGGCCGTAGATCGGTCGTCCGGATGCCCAGATCACCGCGCAGGCGGCGCGCAACAGGTTGATTCCGTCGTCACCGACGGCCACGATCTCAACGTCGGCACCGTGGATGCGCACGCTCGCGCCCTCCACTGTGGCCTGGGACTTGTCCTTGGAGAACACCGTCACCGGGTAGGGCTCGTGCAGCTGGCGCAGGTCTTCCAGGATGAACGTGGGACGTTCCGCCGGGCCGGCCGCCAGGGCCTGCTTGGCCTTGTCGATGCCGGTGAGCACGAGCACCGACGGCATGCCGGCGCGGTTGGCGCCGAGGATGTCGGTATCGAGCCGGTCGCCGATGAACAGCGGCGCCTTGGCGTCGAAACGCTTGAGCGCCTCGAAGAAGATCGGCGTCTCCGGCTTGCCTGCCACCAGGGGCAGACGGCCGACGGCGGTGTGCACCGCTGACACCAGGGTGCCGTTGCCCGGCGCGATGCCGCGGGCCTGCGGAATCGTCCAGTCGGTATTCGTGGCGATCCACGGGATGCCCGCGTAGTCGCCGTCGGGGGTGACGCCGGCGTTCAGCGCGAAGCAGGCCTCGGCCAGTTGGGTCCAACCCACGTCGGGCGCGAAACCCTGCACCACGGCGGCGGGGTTGTCGTCGGCGGACCGGGTGACCTCGAAGCCGTGCTTCTGCAGTTCGTCGACGAGACCGTCGCCGCCCACCACCATGATCCGCGACCCGGCCGGCACCTGGTCCACGAGCAGCCGCATGGCTGCCTGGGGCGAGGTGACGACGTCGGACGGCGCCACGGTGAGGCCGAGGTCGGTCAGGTGGCCGGCCACGGACGCATCCGTGCGGGAGGCGTTGTTGGTGATGTAGCCCACGCGGATGCTCTCGGCGGCCTTGTTGAGGCCGTCGATCGCGTACGGGATGGCGTGCGGGCCGGCGTACACGACGCCGTCGAGGTCAGCTAGGACCACGTCGATGCCGGCCAGCGGTGTGGCCGGCTCAGTCAACGGGCGTCGTTTCAGGATCTTCGTCCACGCCCTCGGCGTTGTCGGTGGATTCGTCATCGGCTGAAGCGGCGTCCTCGGTCTCGGTGATGGTGATGGTGTCGTCGGCGGTCTCGAGCTCGTCGGGCGCGTCGGCGTCGTCTTCGCCGGTGTTGACCTCGTCGGTCTCGTCGTCGGTGTCGTCGTCGTCTTCATCGAATTCTTCGTCGTCGAGTTCGACGATCTCGATGGTCTCGTCAACATCGCCGTTCAGGGCAGCGTCGGCGCGGGAGGCGCGTTCGTTCCACACGTCGGCCTCGTCGGTGCGGCCGAGTTCTTCGAGAACCTCGGCATAGGCGGCGAAGAGCTCGGAGCTGTAGGAGAAGGCGGTCTTCGGGTCGAGCTGGGCGATCTCGAGCTCGCTCAGCGCGGCCTCGGTCTCCCCCAGGTCGAGACGAGCACCGGACATCGCGATGGCCAGGGCCACCTGCACGCCAGCGGGCAGGGTGGAGCGGTCAACCGAACGACCCAGCTCGAGGGCGCGGTCAGGGCGGCCGACACCACGTTCGCTGTCCACCATCAGCGGCAGCTGGGCGTTGGAGCCCGAGATACGGCGGTAGGTGCGGAGCTCCCGCAGCGCCAGGGCGAAGTCGCCGGTGGCGTAGGCGGTGATGGCCAGGCTCTCGCGCACCACGGCGATGCGGCCGGCGCGACGCGCGGCGCTCATCACGTGGCGGTGGGCCAGTTCCGGGTCCTCGTCGATGACGCGGGCGGCCATGGCCAGGTGCCGGCCAACGGCTTCGGCGTTGTCCTTGGTGAGGGTCTTCAGCTCGTTGCGGGCGATCCGGTCGAGGTCTTCCGACGTGATGTCGTCGGGCAGCTCGGGGTCGTCGTGACGCGGGCGCACCGAACGCAGCTCGCGCTGCATGCGCTGCTCTTCGGTCATCTCCTCTTCGACGACGCGGGCATCACGGTCATTGCGGGCGGGGGCACCGTCGCGGGTCCACAGCTTCTTGCCTGCGTCACGCGGGGCTCCGGCGCGGGTCGGCGAGCCGCCGCGGGCGCTGTCCTTCAGCCACGGCTTGTTCTCGGTGTCGCGCTGCGGGCGGTCGCTGTTGCCCTTGTAGGCGGGACGGTCCGAGTTGTAGGCCGGACGGTCGCTGTTGCCCTTGTACGCGGGACGGTCGCCATCGCGCTGCGGACGATCGGAGTTGCCCTGGTATGCCGGGCGGTCGCTATTGCCCTTGTACGCGGGGCGGTCGCCATCGCGCTGGGGACGGTCGCTGTTGCCCTTGTACGCGGGACGGTCGCCATCGCGCTGCGGACGGTCGCTGTTGCCCTTGTACGCGGGACGGTCGGAGTTGCCACGGTAGGGGGGACGCTCACCGTCGCGCTGCGGACGGTCACTGTTGCCCTTGTAGGCCGGGCGGTCCGAGTTGTACGCGGGGCGGTCGGAGTTGCCGCGGTAGGGAGGACGCTCGCCATCGCGCTGCGGGCGGTCAGAGTTGCCCTTGTACGCAGGGCGATCGGAGTTGTAGGCCGGACGATCGGAATTGCCACGGTACGGAGGACGCTCACCATCGCGCTGCGGGCGATCGGAGTTGCCCTGGTACCCCGGACGGTCGCTATTGCCACGGTACGGCGCACGTTCCCCGCCCTGCGGACGGTCGGAGTTGCCACGGTACGGCGCACGCTCCCCGCCCTGCGGACGGTCGGAGTTGCCACGGTACGGAGGGCGGTCGCCGTCACGCTGCGGACGGTCGGAGTTGCCACGGTACGGAGGGCGGTCGCCGTCACGCTGCGGACGGTCGGAGTTACCCCGGTAGGGAGGACGGTCGCCATCGCGTGCCGGACGGTCGGAGTTGTACGCCGGACGGTCGCTGTTGCCACGGTACGGCGCACGCTCCCCGCCCTGCGGACGGTCAGAGTTGCCACGGTAGGCGGGGCGGTCGCCGTCACGCTGCGGACGGTCGCTGTTGCCGCGGTACGGAGGACGCTCGCCATCGCGCTGCGGGCGATCGTTGCCGGCGCCTGCATTACCGCGGTACGGCGGACGTGCGCCGTCTTGGCGCGGCCGGTCGGATCCGCCTCGACCCCCCTGGTAGCCGCCGCTTCGCTGGTCGCCGCGACCATTATCGCGTGCGTCGTTCCCGTTGCGTTCGGTGGGGGTCACTGTTTATCTCCTGTGTGTGGGGCTTTCGTACGGGACTACATCTCCAGCGTACGTTAACGCAAAATGACCACCCCGAATGGGTGGCCATTTTGACTAAGTTAAGTCCGGCGGTGTCCTACTCTCCCACAGGGTCCCCCCTGCAGTACCATCGGCGCAAAGAGTCTTAGCTTCCGGGTTCGGAATGTGACCGGGCGTTTCCCTCTTGCTATAGCCGCCGAAACATCGTGCGATGCGCAGACACTTTCATGCCCGCCATCAAGTCGTTTCGAACCATCAAGCTTCGATTGCTTCAGTCTACAGGACAAAACGTGGGTTGGGTCCGAGGTCGCGGCCGCCGAGGTGGTGCCAGGCCCGTGCCCTCTGCCCTCGGCACCGCGGACTACCTCGGGCTCGACGTGGCCAACGTTCATCGCAATCGCGAATATGCCCGCCACGAGCTCGAACCTGGCCGGCGCCCAGCCGCGGAACAAGCCGCGCGTTGCGCATAACTCCTGCGAGATCTGAGAGTTATCCACAAGCTGACATTCGCTCACACAAACGTTCGACATCGGGCTATATTCGTGGCATGACGAACCAGCCGGATATCGCAGACACGTTCACCCTCGGGGACAACCCGGCCGGTGCCGTGCGTGCTGCTGCGGGCGGCGCTGCGGACGGCGTGGGTCGAGCCGATGCGCTGCTGGGGGCCGCCGACGCGGTCGCCCGGCTCGGCACCACCAGTGCCGCGTATGACGCGCTCTCGGATGCTGAGGCGCTGGCCGGGCAGAAGACCATCGCCCGGGCGCAGCACGAGCTTGATACCCGGAAAGCGTGGATGGCGAAGACTCTCGCCCACCGTTCCCGGTGGGAGCTTGGCCAGGAGGGCTTGGCGAAGAAACAGGGCTTCCTCTCCCCCGAAGACCTCATCCAGGATTTGACCGGGACCACCCGGGTGGAATCGCGCAAGCTCGTCGGGGTCGGTCAGATGCTCGGCGAAGCCGAAGAATCCGCCGCCACCGCTCAAGCCGCTGCTGACGCTGCCCCCGAAGCCGAGGCCGCCCGCCGACTCCTCGACCAGCAGTCTTACCCGAACGGTGCGCCCGAGCCGGTCGCTCCCCCACTCCCACCCGTGCCGGCGCCCTGGCACGCGCCGATCTCGCACGCCGTGTCCAACGGCACCCTGTCCATCGATGCCGCCCACGCCCTCCGCACCGGCCTGGGCGATATCGACGCTGTGGTCACTGGTCCCGTGCTCGCCGACGCCCTGGCCGGCCTGCTCAATGAAGCCCGCACGCTCAACGCCGACCGGCTGCTCAAACGAGCCCGGCAAACGCGCGACTCCCTCGATGCCGACGGCATTCGCAAGCGCGAACAGAAGGCGTGGGATGACCGCTACCTGCGGATCTGGACCCTGGATACCGGGCAGGTGCGGGTGGACGGTCTGTTTCCGCCGGAACAGGGTGAGTTCATCAAGTCCACCTTCGACAGCTTCACCAGCCCCCGTCGTGGCGGCGTGCGCTTCGTCGACACAAGGCGCGCCGCGTGGGCCCGCCGGGTGCAGAACGACCCGCGCACGACCACTCAAATCACCTGCGACGGCTTTTTCGATCTGCTCAAGGCCGGCACCACGATCAATCCCAATGAGATGCTCGGCGGCCGCCGCCCGGCGGTGCAGATCATCACTACCGCCAACCCCACCCAACGGCCGGCCGGACCCGCCGCCCCGGCCGGTTCCACTCGTCCCATTACCGACGCAAACACCGGACTTGGTGAGGCGACCGCGCCTCCCCGCTCCGAGGTGACTGCACTCGACCGGCCGCTGCAGTTTCTTCGGGTCGCTGAGGAGATTGTGATCTGCGGGCCTGGGCAAGGCGGCCACGGTTACCTCGAGGGCAACAGTGCGCCGGTGTCGGCCGAGACGATCGAGCGGTTGATCTGTGATTCCGGGTCGGTGGATCTCAGGTTGGATGATCTGGGCCGGCCGCTGAACATGGGAAGGGAGGACCGGGTGTTCAGCCGGGCTCAACGCCGGGCATTGGCGGCCCGGGACGGTGGGTGCATGTGGCCGGGCTGTGACCGGCCGCCCGCGTTCACCGAGGTGCACCACATCAACCATTGGTCGCGGGATGACGGCCGCACCGATATCAACCAGGGGATTCTGCTGTGCTCCGCGCACCACCTGCTGCTGCACAACCAACGCTGGCAGGTCTTTGAGAACGCCGGTGTGTATTGGCTGCGGCCGCCGATCACGATCGACCCCGGGCAGGTACTCGTGGAGATGCCGGGCCGCATGGGTTGACCCGTCGAGGGCACCGGGGGGTTAAACGCAGAAAAGCCACCCCGTGGGGTGGCTTTTCTGGTGTTGCTAAGTTAAGTCCGGCGGTGTCCTACT
>NZ_JBGQOH010000025.1:0-52809 GCF_052113745.1 Cryobacterium sp. W22_MBD10_FK3 | reverse complement strand
GCCGGATCAGCCGGATCAGCCGGATCAGCCGGATCAGCCGGATCAGCCGGATCAGCCGGATCAGCCGGATCAGCCGGGTCAGCCGGGTCAGCCGCAGACGACATTCTGATCTGCCCGAGCGGCCAGACCGGCCACGGCTACCTCGAGGGCAACACCGCCCCGGTCTCCCCCGAAACCATCGAACGCCTCATCTGCGACACCGGAACCGTCGAGATCCGAGTCGACGAGTTCGACCGGCCCCTCAACGTCGGCCGCGAACAACGCCTCTTCAGCCGGGCCCAACGCCGAGCCCTCGCCGCCCGCGACGGCGGCTGCCGATGGCCCGGCTGCGACCGACCACCCGCCTTCACCGAAGCCCACCACATCGAACACTGGCAACGAGATCACGGCCGAACCGACATCAACCAGGGCATCCTGCTCTGCCACGCCCACCACCTACTGCTACACAACCAGCACTGGCAGATCTTCGAAACCAACGGCCGGTACTGGCTCAGGCCACCCGCCACCATCGACCCCGGCCAGTCCCTGATCGACATGCCCAGCCACCACCAGCCGCGACGCACCTGAGCCCCATCCCTCGGCCGGGCCCGCCGCGGTCCCCCGAGTTCGCCGGTCTCGACAAGCTCGATCAACGAGGTGCGGAATCTCGCAGGCACCTCACCGGGTCTCGACAAGCTCGACCGACGAGGCGGGAACCGATCGCAGGCGCTTTTCGAGGTCTCGACAACGTTGGCCGACGCAGGGTCGCCGCCATTCGCTGATCGAGCCTGTCGAGATCCCGCGAGATGAGGCGCGTTCGCGACGCACCGCACCGGGTCTTAACGAGCTCGACCGACGAGGTGGGAACCTTCGCAGGCGCCTTTCGAGGTCTCGACGAGCTTGGCCGACGCAGGGGCGCCACCATCCGCTGATCGAGCCTGTCGAGATCCCGCGAGACGGTGCGCGTTCGCGACGCACCTCACCAGGTCTCGACAAGCTCGACCAACGAGGCGGGAACCCTCCCCAGGCGCCTTTCGAGGGTCTCGACAAGCTTGGCCGACGCAGGGGCGCCACCATTCGCTGATCAAGCCTGTCGAGATCCCGCGAGACGGGGCGCGTTCGCGACGCACCTCACCGGGTCTCGACAAGCTCGACCAACGAGGCGGGAACCGATCGCAGGCGCCTTTCGAGGGTCTCGACGAGCTTGGCCGACGGGAGGGGTCCCTTCGCGGGCGGGTTGCGTGGGCTTGGCCGGAGGGGGCTGCGGGGCGTTAGCGGCGGATGTTGGTGCGGGAGCGGGAGGGGCGGGCGGGCTCGTCCGCGCGCGGGGAGACCCGCACGTTGGGCAGCTCCGCCTTTTCCCAGCCGCGCTTGGGCTTGCGGGCGCCGGAGCCCTTGTGGGTATCGCGGGAGCGGTAGATCACGTAGGGGCGCCAGATGTAGCCGATCGGCGCGGAGAACACGTGCACCAGCCGGGTGAACGGCCAGAGCAGGAACAGCGCGGTGGCGGTGAGCACGTGCAGCTGGAAGAAGAACGGCACGTCGCTCATCAACGACGGGTCGGGCTGGAAGCCCCAGAGACTGCGGATCCACGGCGAGATCGAGCCGCGGTAGTCGTAGCCGGCGCCGAGCACCTGGTGCAGCACGGTGGCGACGGTGCCGAACAGGATGGTGCCGCCGAGGAAGATGTACATCACCTTGTCCATCACCGTGGTGGCCAGGTGCACCCGGGTGACCAGGCGGCGGCGGATGATCAGGATGACCAGCCCGGCGATGGTGAGCACGGCCGCGACACTGCCCATCCAGGTGGCCCCGAGGTGGTAGATGTGCTCGGTGACACCGAAGAATTCCAGCCACGGCTTGGGGATGAACAGGCCCACCACGTGGCCGCCGATCACCATCAGCATGCCGTAGTGGAACATCGGCGAGCCCCAGCGCAGCAGCCGGTTCTCGTAGGTCTGGCTGGAGCGACTCGTCCAGCCGAACTGGTCGAACCGGTACCGCAGGATGTGACCGACCACGAAGGTGGCGGCGGCGATGTAGGGGAACGCCACCCACAACAGGTAATCGAGGGGGGTCATCGGCGTACTTCCTCACTGGACGCGCCATGCGCGGAGAACGGTTTGAGATTGCCGAGGTAGGTCATGCCCACGGTCTCGGTGGGCGGCCCCTCGTTGACGAGGTCGAGATACCGCTGGCGGGTCTCCTCGTCGATCGGCGGCAGCGACAGGCAGACCGCCTCGACGAGATGCATGTAGGGGCTGTTGACCTTTTCCAGCGCGGCGCGGAGCACCTCGATGCCCTCGCGGTGCGAGGAGAGCAGCTCCCCGGCGATCCGGGAGTCACTCAGCGCCGAGAACTCGAGCACCATCGGCAGGTAGTCGGGCAACTCGTCGGCGTCGACCTCCCAGCCGGCGGCCCGGTAGGCCTCGACGAAGCGCACCAGCGCCATGCCACGGCGGCGGGTGTCGCCGGCGGCGTAGTAGCTCAGGTACGGGCAGCACTTGCGCTTGAGGTCGAAGGTGGCCGTGAAGTGCACCTCGAGCTGCTGCTGGCTCTGCTGGCCGGCGGCGTCGAGGAACGCGCCGAACGCCGCGCGCAACGCATCAGGCAGCGCCTGCACCGACGCGGCGACAACGGCGAACTTGGCCCGACGCTCCACGTCGGGGTAGTCCAGCAGCAGGGATGCCGCCATGTGCGCGATGCGGCGGTCACCGTCGTCGAGGGTGAGCGCGGTGACCCGCCGGGGCGGGAGCTTGGGCATTCTCATGCCGGCGCCCCCGGGCTCTTCTTGGGCGGGAACATGCCCGGCGGCACGTTTCCGCCGGTCCAGTTGAGCAGGTTGACCCGGCCAGGGGTGGTGGGCTTGGTCTTCTCGCCGCCCTTGCCGGTCATCTCGTTGTAGTTCGACACGGTGCCGGCCAGCGGCATGCCGGGCTCCTGGCCGAACGGTCCGGCGTTCTGGCCGGGCCCGCCCATGCCGGGTCCGCCGTCGGTCTCGAGCGAGCAAGCCAGCTCGTCGAGTTCGCGCGCGGTCTCGACGTGAGCCTTGGGAATCACGTAGCGGTCCTCGTACTTGGCGATGGCGAGCAGCCGGTACATGGCCTGCATCTTCTCGCCCGTCATGCCCACGGCGTTTGCGATTCGTTCGTCGGCCGGCTTGCCGAGGTTGATGTCGCGCATGTACGAACGCATGGCGGCGAGCTTCTTCAGCGACGCCTCCACGGGCCGCACGTCGCCGGCCGAGAACAGCCCGGCCAGGTACTCCACCGGGATGCGCAGCCGGTCGATCGCGGCGAACAGGGTGCGGGCATCCTCACTGTCGGCCTGCGTGGTGGAGACCACGTCGACGACCGGGGACAGCGGCGGGATGTACCAGACCATCGGCATGGTGCGGTACTCGGGGTGCAGGGGCAGCGCGATCTTGTACTCGGCGATGAGCTTGTAGATCGGGCTGTTCTGCGCGGCGAGGATCCAGTCGTCTTCCATGCCCTCGGCCTTGGCCGCGGCGATGACCTCGGGGTCGAACGGGTCGAGGAAGACCCCGCGCTGGGCATCCAGCAGCTCCTGGTCGTTCTCGATCGACGCTGCAGCGAGCACGGCGTCGGCGTCGTAGAGCATCAGGCCGAGGTAGCGCAGCCGCCCCACGCAGGTCTCCGAGCAGATGGTGGGCTTGCCCTGTTCGATCAACGGGTAGCAGAGCGTGCACTTCTCGGCCTTGCCGGTCTTGTGATTGAAGTACACCTTCTTGTACGGGCAGGCGGAGACGCACATGCGCCAGCCGCGGCAGCCGTCCTCGTCCACGAGCACGATGCCGTCTTCCTCGCGCTTGTACATGGCGCCGGAGGGGCACGCCGCGACGCAGGCGGGGTTGAGGCAGTGCTCGCAGATGCGCGGCAGGTAGAACATGAAGGTGTTCTCGAACTCCATCTTCACGTGCTCGCTCATGGTGGCGAGGATGGGGTCGTCAGCGGCGGTCTCCTGCGAGCCGCCGAGGTTGTCGTCCCAGTTGCCCGACCACTTGATGTCCATGTTCTTGCCGGTCAAGAGCGACTTCGGCCGCGCGACCGGGCTCTGAGTGCCGGCCGGAGCGGTGGTGAGCATGTCGTAGTCGTAGGTCCACGGCTCGTAGTAGTCGTCGATCACGGGCAGGTCGGGGTTGTCGAAGATGTGCAGCAGCTTGCTCAGCCGACCGCCGGCGCGCAGCTTCAGCCGGCCGCGCTTGGTGCGCACCCAGCCGCCCTTCCACTTCTCCTGGTCTTCGTACTGGCGCGGGTAGCCCACGCCGGGCTTGGTCTCCACGTTGTTGAACCAGGCGTACTCGACGCCGGTGCGGTTGGTCCAGACCTGCTTGCAGGTCACGGAACAGGTGTGACAGCCGATGCATTTGTCGAGATTCATGATCATCGACATTTGAGCCATAACGCGCATTTAGTACTCAACCTCCTGGCTGCGTCGACGGATCACGGTGACCTCGTCGCGTTGGTTCCCGGTCGGGCCGAGGTAGTTGAAAGCGAATGACAGTTGGGCATAGCCACCGATCAGGTGGCTGGGTTTGAGCAGGATACGGGTGAGCGAGTTGTTCGTGCCGCCGCGCAGTCCGCTGGTCTCCGCGACGGGCACATTGATGGTGCGGTCCTTCGCGTGGTACATGTACACGGTGCCCTCGGGCATCCGGTGCGAGACGATCGCCCGGGCCACGACCACGCCGTTGCGGTTGTAGGACTCGATCCACTCGTTGTCGCGCACACCGATCTTGTCGGCGTCCTGCGGGGACATCCAGATGGTGGGCCCGCCGCGGGAGAGCGAGAGCATCAGCAGGTTGTCCTGGTACTCGGAGTGGATCGACCACTTGGAGTGCGGGGTGAGGTAGCGCACGGCCACCTCGGCACGGCCCTTGGAGCCCTGCGCCCCGGTGGCCTTCGTCGACCCGACCACGGAGTCGTCGAAGAGTCGGTGCATGTCCAGCGGCGGCCGGTAGATCGGCAGCTGTTCGCCGAGCTCGATCATCCAGTCGTGGTCGAGGTAGAAGTGTTGCCGCCCGGTGAGGGTGTGCCACGGTTTGAGATGTTCGACGTTGATGGTGAAGGCGCTGTAGCGGCGGCCGCCGTGCTCACTGCCCGACCATTCCGGCGAGGTGAGCACCGGCACCGGGGCGCCCTGCACATCCTTGAAGGTGAACCGGCGGCCCTCGTTGTCGCTGGCCAGGTGCGCGAGCTTCTGCCCGGTGCGCTCCTCGAGCTGGCGGAAACCCTGGGTGCCGAGCCGGCCGTTGGTGGTGCCGGAGAACGCGAGCACCATCTCACAGGCGTGGATGTCGGTGGCGAGCTTCGGCCGCCCGGCCGTCGGCCCGGATTCGACCAGGCCGTTCTTGGTGCCGAGGTACTCGATCTCCTGATCGGGGTCGTACTTGACGCCCTTGATGGTCATGCCGAGCTTGGCCGTGAGCGGCCCGAGGGAGCCTAGCTGCGCGGCGAAGGCCGGGTAGTCACGTTCCACCACCACCAGCCGCGGCATGGTGATGCCGGGGATCAGGTCGGGGTCCTTGACCACGATGCCGTGCGGGGTGGCCATGGCGTCGGGGGTGTCGTGCATCAACGGGGTGGCGACCAGGTCGCGGCGCACACCGAGGTGGGTCTCGGAGAACTCGGAGACCTTCTTGGCCAGCAGGTGGAAGATGTCGAAATCGGTCTTGGACTGGAACGGCGGGTCGATCGCCGGGTTGAACGAGTGGATGAACGGGTGCATGTCGGTGGTCGACAGGTCGTGCTTCTCGTACCAGGTGGCCGGCGGCAGCACCACGTCGCTGTAGATGGTGGTGGAGGTCATGCGGAAGTCGCTCGTGACCATCAGGTCGAGCTTGCCCTCGGGGGCGGACTCGTGCCAGGTCATGGTCTGCGGGCGCTTCTCCTCCGGCGACTCCGGCGCGCGCACGGCGCTCTGGGCGCCGAGCAGGTGCTTGAGGAAGTACTCGTTGCCCTTGCCCGAGGAGCCGAGGATGTTGGCCCGCCAGACCACGAGCACCCGGGGGAAGTTCTCCGGCGCATCCGGGTCTTCGCAGGCGTAGGCCAGGCTGCCGTCCTTGAGTGAATCGACCACGTACTGCGCCGGCGCGACCCCGGCCTTGTCGGCGTCGTCGACGATGTCGAGCGAGTTGCGGTTGAAGGTGGGGTAGCTGGGCATCCAGCCGCGCTTGGCCGATTCGACCAGGCAGTCGGCCGTGGTGCGGCCGGTGAAGGTGCCGGTGGCCAGCGGGCTGGCCAGGGTGTCGGCACTGAGACCGTCGTAGCGCCACTGGTCGGTGGCGAGGTACCAGAACGCGGTGCCGATCATGGCGCGGGGCGGCCGCACCCAGTCCAGCGCGAACGCGTACTGCGCCTGCCCGGTGATCGGGCGCACCTTCTCCTGGCCCACGTAGTGCGCCCAGCCGCCGCCGTTCACGCCCTGGCAGCCGGTCATGGTGGTCAGCGCGAGGAACGCGCGGTAGATGGTGTCGGAGTGGAACCAGTGGTTGGTGCCAGCACCCATCAGGATCATCGAGCGGCCGCCGGAGTCCTCAGCGTTCTGCGCGAATTCCCGGCCGATCCGGGCCGCGGCCGAGGCGGGCACCGAGGTGATCTCCTCCTGCCAGGCGGGGGTGCCCGGCGACGAGGCGTCGTCGTAGCCGGTGGGCCAGACGCCGGGCAGGTTGAGGTCGGCCCGGCTGACCCCGTACTGGGCCAGCAGCAGGTCGAAGACGGTGGTGACCAGCTGGCCGGCCACCGTGCGCACGGGCACACCGCGACGGATGACGCCGGCGCCGCCGGTGTGTTCCTCGCCCTCTTCGCCGGTGAGGGCGGAGACGTCGAAGCGGGGCATGTCGATGGCGGCGCTCCGGCCGTCGTGGTCGGGGGCATCCGCGATGGAGAGCAGCGGGTCGACGCCCTCGAGGTCGAGGTTCCACTTGCCGGCGTCGGTTTCGCTGAACCGGTGGCCGAGTGAGCCGTTGGGCACGACGGCAACGCCGTTCTGGTCGAGCAGCACCGGCTTGAAGGTGGCGCTGGCCACCGTGGACGCGGTGTCGGGCAGGGCATCCGCGGTGAGGAACTTGCCGGGCACGTAGGCGTCGCCGCGCGGAGTGAGGGTGATCAGGTAGGCGGAGTCGCTGAACTTCTTCATGTAGTCCACGAACTGCGGGGTGCGCCGGTCGACGAGGAATTCGGTGAGCACGACGTGCCCCATCGCCAGGGCGAGGGCGCCGTCGGTGCCGGGGTGCACGGCCAGCCATTCGTCGGCGAACTTGGAGTTGTCGGCGTAGTCGGGCGAGACCGTGATGACCTTCTGACCGCGGTAGCGGGCCTCGACCATGAAGTGCGCGTCGGGGGTGCGGGTGACGGGAACGTTCGAGCCCCACATGATCAGGTAGCTGGAGTTCCACCAGTCGGCGGACTCCGGCACATCCGTCTGGTCGCCGAAGACCTGCGGGCTGGCGACGGGCAGGTCGGCGTACCAGTCGTAGAACGAGAGCATGGTGCCGCCGAGCATGGTGATGAACCGGTTGCCCACCCCGTGCGAGACGATCGACATGGCGGGAATCGGCGAGAAACCGGCGATGCGGTCCGGCCCGTATTCCTTGATGGTGTGCACCTGGGCGGCGGCCACGATCTCGGCGGCCTCGTCCCAGCTGGCGCGCACCAGGCCACCCTGACCGCGGGCGCTCTTGTACGCCTTGGCGCTCTCGGGGTTGCCGGTCACCTCGGCCCAGGCGAGCACCGGGTCATTGGTGCGGGCCTTGGCCGCGCGGTACAGCTCGAGCAGCACACCGCGCACGTAGGGGTAGCGCACCCGGTTGGGCGAGTAGGTGTACCAGCTGAACGCGGCGCCGCGGGGGCAGCCGCGGGGTTCGTACTCGGGCGAGTCCGGGCCCACGGAGGGGTAGTCGGTCTGCTGGGTCTCCCAGGTGATGATGCCGTCTTTGACGTACACCTTCCAGGAGCAGGAGCCCGTGCAGTTCACCCCGTGGGTGGAGCGAACTTCTTTGTCGTGGGTCCAGCGGTCGCGGTAGAACGAGTCGGCGTCGCGGCCGCCCTCCAGGAACAGCGAGCGCAGGTCGGGCGAGGTTTCACCACGGCGGAGGAACCGGCCGAGGTTGAGGATCGAGTCGGTGAGGGGACCGTCGCTGCCGGCCTTGGCCGGCACCCCGGTGCCCCGGGCGGCGCCCGGCCTCGCGAAGATGGAATTCTTGAGCGATTTCACATCGGACTCCTAGCGCTGCCGGCGTCGCCATGGTCAGCGATGCCCTGTGCGCAAGTCTCCCGAGTCCGGAAAATCGCTACAACCGCGAAACACCGTTAATAATCGCTGGGCGCGTAAATCACTGCGGGGGCCTCGTCGGCCGCGTCGAGCGCCGGCTCCAGAACGCGCACCAGCAGGTCGAGAGTGCAGGTGTCCGGGCCGGCCAACGGATGCATCTGCTCGGCGCGGAGCGGGCCATCCGTCTGTTCGAGCAGGGTCTTGATCAGGCCGAAGTGCACAGTGCACACCTCGGGGTGCTGCTTCACCATCTCGCTGTATGGGCAGTCGTGCAGGTGCACGTGGGTGCCGTCCGGGTCGTGGTCAGAGTCGAATCCGCTCGCGTCGAGGTGGTCGTCGAGGGCGTCGATCTGGCGTTGCCGCGGTGTCGATTCGGCAGCCACGAGGGGCAGGAGCTTGCGCACAAGGTCGCCGCGGCGCTCTGCGGCCGCGGCCTTCTCGGCCCGCACCGAGCCGGGTTCGGTGTGGCCGGCCGCCGCGCTGTAGAGCATGCGGGGGCGGCCCTTGGTCTCGCGGGTCTCCGGCTGGCAGGTGATGAACCCGTCGTCCACCAGACGCTGCAGGTGCTCCCTGGCGGTATTGGTGTGCAACCCTGCCGCCTCGGCGAGGTCGCCCACGGTCATGGTTCCGCGGCGCTGCAGGTGCAGGAGCAGAGTGATCCTGCTGATCGAGGCGAGCGTGCGGTAGCTCGTGGCGGCGCGGGGAACCATGCCGCCAAGTATGCGCTCTCATTCCGTCTGGCGGTACCCCCGCCCCGTGATCGTGCCCGGTTTCGACGTGCGTCGGTTGGTGCCCGCACGTCGCCCGCCGCAGCTTCGCTCTGCCGCCGGAGGTGCCCGGGCAGGGCCCAAAGACTCTCGAGCCGCCGGGGGCCAAAAGGTACGCTGGGCAGGCTGCTGCATCTCTCATCGGGTGAGCACGCGCTCCATGGCCGACGGGCCACCGGCCGCCGGCTCCGTCCTGGAAGGACACCGCACCATGCCCGAAACCCCGCTCGACACCACTATGGCGCCGCCCACGGTGCTGATCCTGGCGATCACGGCCTGCCCCACTGGCATCGCCCACACCTACATGGCTGCCGAGAAGCTCGACGCCGCAGCCACCGAACTCGGCTACGAGATCCGCGTCGAAACGCACGGGTCCGTCGGTGTCGAGGGCACCTTCAGCCAGGCCGACATCGACCGCGCCGACGCCGTCGTCATCGCCGCAGACACCCAGATCGACCTTTCCAGGTTCGGCGGCAAACGCATCGTCGCCACCCGCGTGGCCGACGGCATCCACCGCCCGGCCGCGCTGATCGCCGAAGCCCTGGCCGCCTCCCCCACCGGCACCACCGCCGCGCGCACGGATGCCCCGGCGAGCGCCGGCAAGCGCGACATCGGCGGGTTCATCTACCGGGCACTGATGAACGGCGTGTCCTACATGATCCCGTTCGTCGTCGTCGGCGGACTGCTCATCGCGATCTCGCTGTCGATCGGCGGCGAGGCCACCCCGCAGGGGCTGGTCATTCCCGAGGACAGCTTCTGGTTCACCATCAACCAGATCGGTGCGCTCGGCTTCACCCTGATGGTGCCGATCCTGTCCGGCTTCATCGCCTACGCGATCGCCGACCGCCCCGGGCTGGCACCGGGCATGATCTGCGGCTGGATCGCCACCACCGGCTCGTTCTACAACTCCGAATCGGGTGCCGGCTTCATCGGCGGCATCGTCACAGGCTTCATGGTGGGCTTCGTGGCGCTGGGCATCAAGAAGATTCCCGTGCACCGCTTCATCAAGCCGATCATGCCGATCCTGGTCATCCCCGTGATCACCACCCTGGTCGTCGGCGGCCTGTTCGTGCTCGCCCTCGGCCAGCCGATCGCCTGGGTCTTCTCCTCGATGACCGATTTCCTCGCCGGCCTCGACGGCGGCAGCGTCGTCGTGCTCGGCCTGATCCTCGGCGCCATGGTCGCGTTCGACATGGGCGGCCCGATCAACAAGACAGCGTTCCTGTTCGGCTCCGCCCTGATCACCTCGGGCAACCCCGGCCCGATGGGCATGGTCGCAGCGGCCATCGCCGTGCCGCCGCTGGGCATGGGCCTGGCCACGCTCATCCGTCGCCGGTTCTTCACCCCGGTGGAACGCGAGGCCGGCATCGCCGCGTTGTTCATGGGCTTCTTCGGCATCACCGAGGGCGCCATCCCGCTGGCCGCTGCCCGACCGCTGCAGGTCATCCCGGCCAACGTGCTCGGCGGTGCCGTCGCCGGCGCGATCGCCGCGATCGCCGGCGTCACCAACGCCGTGCCGCACGGTGGCCCGATCGTGGCCGTGTTCGGCGCCGTCAGCGGGGTGCCGATGTACTTCGTGGCGATCCTCTCGGGCGTCGCCGTGACCGCGCTGGTCTCCGTGCTGCTGATCGGCCTGTCGGTGCGCAAGGCTCCGGCGGCGGATGCTGCTGCCGGCGTCGCCGAGGCGGCTCCGGCCGCCGAGGGCCAGGCGGCCACCGCCGCCCTCGTGCCTGGTGCTCCGGCCGACGGTTCCCCGGTGCCTGCGCCCGCCGCGGCCCCGGCAGCCGCGCCGGTCGCGGCTGCCGCCGGTTCGGCGCCTGCGCCCAAGACGGTGCTCGACTACATCGACGAACGCACCATCGTGCTCGACATCGACGACACCGACCGGGACACCGTCATCCGTCGTCTGGCCGGGCTCATGCAGACCACCGGTCGGGTGCTCGACATCGACGCCGTGGTGCGGGCAGCGATGGACCGGGAGCTCATCAGCACCACAGGCATCGGCGAGGGCATCGCAATCCCGCACGCGAAGTCCGACGGCGCCACCTCCCCCGTGCTCGCGTTCGCGCGCAGCCGGGCCGGCGTCGACTGGAACTCACTCGACGAGGCCCCCGCGCACCTGATCTTCATGATCGCGGTGCCCGAGGCCGCCGCAGGCACCGAGCATCTCAAGGTGCTCGCCCAGCTGAGTCGCAGTCTGATGAAGCCGTCGTTCCGCGCATCGATCGAGATGGCCGCGACCCCGGCCGATGTGCTCGCCGCGCTGGCCGCCTCGGTGCGCCCGGCGGCACCCGCCGCGCGGTAGCTGCGCCGCGACGCCGCGCGGCCCCGCCTGACCGGTCAGCGGGCCGCGGGCGGGGCGGCGCTGGCGCGCACCACGAGGGTGGGACCCTCGGTGGAGAGCACCGGCTGCTCGTCACCGGTGATCTGCTGCAGCAGCAGGCTGAACGCCCGGCGGCCGAGGTCGACGAAGTCCTGCGAGACCGTGGTGATGCCTGGCCGCCAGATGTGCGAGAGCGGGTGGTCGTCGAAGCCGACCACACTCACGTCTTCAGGCACGGACCGCCCGGCCTCGGCCAGGCCGGAGATCACGCCCATCGCGATCTCGTCGTTGCCGCAGAACACGGCGGTCACGTCGTGACGGTCGGCGAGGTCGTGGCCGATCGCCACGCCAGAATCCGCGTCCCAGGTGGCTGCGATGATGGCGGGCACCGGGGCACCCGCGGCCGCCAGGGCGTTCCGCCACCCTGTGGTGCGGCCGTCTTCGGCGCGCGAGGGCGGCACCGTGACGTGGTGCACTGTGTGGTGGCCGAGCCCGAGCAAGAACCTTGTGATCTCTTCGCCGCCGGCCAGCTCGTCGAGCACGGCTTGGGAGACCTGGTCGTCGAGTTCGCCGGACACCGCCACCACCGGCACGTCGCGCGGAAGCGCCCCGACGGCCTTCACGCCGGCCGGGTCGAACTTGAGCACCACAACCCCGGCGAGGGGCTGGCTGAGCACAAGGGACACCGCCCGTTCGATCTCGTCGGGGCCGTCGCCGTCGACCAGCGAGATGATCACGAAGTACCCGGCCGCGCGCGCGGCCAGTTCGATGCCCTGGATCGTCGAGGAGTATCCGTAGATCGTGGTGTCTGAGGTCATCACCGCGATGGTGGTCTGCTTGCCGCTGACCAGGGCCCGCGCGGCGCCGTTCGGCCGGTAGCCGAGCTCCTCGATGGCGTCGAGCACGCGCTTCCGCCGCACGGCGCTCACCTTGGCGGCGCCGGTGAGCACCCGCGACACCGTGGGCACCGAAACACCGGCTGCCGTCGCCACATCGTTGATGCTGGCGGGCTTGGCGAACGTGCGGCTCATGGTGCGACGATACTGCGTTTGCTCCTCCGCCGACGAGTCGGTGGGCGGTTCGTTCATTGGTCCACCGCCCGCGCCGTGAGTGGGTCAAGACGCAGGGCCGTGACCCGGGGGCCGGGGCCGTCGGCGGCCTCGAGCCGCAGCGGCCCGGTGGAGCTGGTGACCTGGAACGGCACCGTGAGGGGTTGGTGGTTCGACCAGTGATAGTTGTGCCGCAGCGTCACCACCGTTGGCGCATCCGCACCGCGCCGCACCGAGAGCCGTCGGTTGATCACGTCGGCGTTGTACATGTGGCCGGTGGCCCTGTCCGCATTGCTGTATTCCAGCGTGAGCATATAGCTGCCGGGGGTGAGTGCGGGCAGGTCGACGACGGCGGCGCCCGTGGCCACGCCGTCGGTCTCGGCGAAGCCGTCGAGGTAGGCGACGCCCTCTGCGGTGTCGAGCAGCACGGCTCCGGTGAGCGTGAACTCTTCGGCCGAGACGCACAGCGCGGCTGCCGGGGCGCTCACCGCGGCGACGCTCAGGCTGTGCACCCGCACCGTGCCCCCGATCGGGCGCACCGTGACGGTGGAGACACCCGCGGTCAGGTAGACCCCGGCGCCGTTGCCGCCCACGTCGACGCCGTTCACCAGCACCGAGACCGGACCGCCCTCGACGGCGGCCGCAGCGGCCGACACCGTGAGCGCATAGCGCCCCGCGGCGGGCACGCCGACGAAGAAGGTGAGTTCGTCGCCGGCGGAGAGGACCACCGTGCCCGGCCCGTGCACGGCGGCGACGTGGTCGACGATGCCGCCGCTCCGCCAGGCGAACACGGCGTCGAAGCGGCGCGGTCGCTCGTCGATGCGGCTGAGGGTGAGGCGATCGATCGCCACCACCGCACCGGCGCCGCCGGTCACGGTGATGGAGTGCTCGCCGGCCGTCAGCGCGACCGGGCGGTCGTGCCGGCCGGCGTAGGTCGTCGACAACGTGGCCGACAGCCGCACAGCCATCGGGTCACCGTCGTCGACGGTGAGATCGATCGTGGCCGGTGCGGTCTCTGTGCCGTAGGTGATGCCGAGCAGGTAGTCGCCGTCGGCGGGCACGGTCACCGGGAAGGTGATGTGGTTGCCGGCATCCGCTGTGCTCGCCAGCAGCACGGCCAGACGACCCGATCCGGTGTAGTGCTGCGGGTCGTCGCCGTGGCGCACCCGGCCGAGCGCGTTGGTGGTGGCCTCGTCGGTGTCGACGTGCACGCACCACGGGCTGGGCGTGCCGGCGGCGCCACCACCGTCGGGGGTGACGACGACGAGGTAGGCGGCGTGCGGGTCTGAGCCCGGAACCGGCACGGTCAGGGTGCCGTTACGCACCGTGGCGGCTTCGTCGCTGAGCAGGGTGGGCGTGCTGACATCGCCCTCGTAACCCGACCAGGTCACCGTGCTGACCCGCACCCGCACAGGGCCGGCCAGGGTGAGGTTGGTGAGGTTCACCGCGACGTCGGCGGCGGTGCCGCCGAGCAGCACCGTCAGGGACGACGCGGACTCATCCCAGGCCGCCAGCGCACGCAGCGAGTCCCGAACGTCGGGGTGCGGCACGACCACCGGCAGGGTGTGCCCGGTGAGGCCCGCGTACCAGTGCAGCAGCCACCAGCCGCCGTTGGCCTGGCCGGTGTTCACGGCGTGATCGTCGAGGTTGCCCGCCATGGTCCAGTAAGCCAGATCGGCGTCGACCTTGCTGGTTTCGAACAGGTCGATCCACTGCACCAGCTGCGCGGGGTTCGACATGTCGCGGCGGTTGCCGTATTCGTCGATGTTGACCGGCAGCGGGCCGAAGCCGAGCTCCTTCTCCAGCTCGCGGTAGTGCCGGTAGTGGGCCGGATAGACCTCGAGTGAGGATGGCTGCAGTTCGTGCCAGCTGCAGATGTCGGGCAGCACGTCGTTGGCCACGCAGAACGTGAAGAAGTCGCGCACCCGCTCGGGGTAGTAGTGCGATTCGTTCGGCCCCACGATGCGGGCGGTCGGGTCGACGGCGCGGATGGTGCGGAACATCGTGGCCCAGTCGGCCAGGAACCGGTCGCGGCCCGCCGCGGACCAGTCGGCGTACCAGATCCAGTCGCCCTCGTTGAAGGGCACCCAGACGAACTTGTGCGCATCCGACCCTGCCGCGACCTCGGTCACCATGGTGCGGGCGAGCTCGCAGAAGGCGTCGATGCCGACCTCTTCGTACGGCCACTCCGCGAGCACGTCCTGCATGTAGACGACCATCTCCGAGCCGCCGGCGGCGAAGTAGCCGTCGGCCAGGGCGAGCGCGTCGCCGCCGGGGTGCTGCCGGCCGTGCGGCGCCTTCTGCGCCATGGTGCGCGGCCGTACGCCGGCGATCAGGGCGGCGGAGGGCACGCCCTCGTCGGCGAGGCCGTAGAGCATGCCGGTCGCTCCGCCGTGCACGGCGCCGGTGCTCACGCCGGCGTCGATGCTGACCTGCTCGACGATCGCGCGGGTGGAGATGCGCAGGGTGCGGGCGGCGGACTCGGCAGCGGCGGTGACGGTGAGCAGACCCGTCGCCGGGTTCCAGTCGTACTGCCACGGTTCCAGCCGGCGGGGGAAAACGGTGTCGATCACCAGGTCACGGCCCGCCAGGTCGGGCAAGGGCACCCGCACCGACTCGTCGGCGCCGGCACGCTTCCACAGGGTGAGGTAGCGGTCGTCCGGCGTGCCGATGGCCAGCGCCACCCAGGGCGCGGTCCACTGGTCGACGCCGAGCGGCCAGGAGGCGTGCCCGACAGCGAGATCCTGGCGCATCCGCTTGTGCGCGGCCACGGCCTCGGCCACCAGCACCTGCTGCGGCATGGTCATGGTGTCCAGGTGCCCGGACAGGTAGAACCGGCCGAGCAGGCCGGTGCACAGCGTGAAGGCAAGCTCCTCGTCGGACATCTCCGGCTGCGGGTAGGCCCAGTTGGCGGCCTGCTCCGGCAGCATCATCAGGGGTGCGGCCGCGGCGATCGGCGCGTAGGCCTGCGGGTCCTGCTGGTCGCTGGTGGACTGCAGTTGCAGCGTGGCGAGCATGGCGAAGTCCATGCGCATCGCGCCGGAGGCGCAGTTCTCCAACACCAGGCCGGGGTGCCGCTCGAGCACGCCCCGCAGCCAGGCCAGGTGCGCCCGGTTGTGCTGCAGCAGGCCGGCGCCGGGGCTGATCGCGTCAAGGTCGGTGCCCGCACCGGGGTTGATGTTGTAGTCGAGTTTGAAGTAGCCGATGCCGAACTCGGTTACCAACCTGTCGACGACGGCGTCGAGGTGGCTGATGGCGGCCGGGTGGCGCAGGTCGAGGTGAAAACGGCCGTGTTCCACGACGCGTTCACCGTGCCGGCTGAAGAACGCCTCGGCCGGTAGCCGCAGGGCGGCGGGGCTGGCCACGCCGACCACCTCGGGTTCGAGCCAGAGGCCGGGCACCATGTCTTTGTCGCGGATGCGGTCGATCACCTCGCCGAGGCCGTTCGGGAACCGCACGGTCGACGGTTCCCAGTCCCCCACGCTGTCCCACCAGTCGCCGGAGTCGTCGTACCAGCCGGCATCGATGCAGAAGTACTCGGCGCCGGCCTCTGCGGCGGCATCGATCAGCGGCAGCAGCTTGGCGGTGGTGGGGTCGCCCATCAGCGTGTTCATGTAGTCGTTGAAGACCACCGACAGCCGTTCGTTGTCGGGATGCGCGCGTCGGGCCGCCCGACGGAAGTCGGTGAGCGCGGCGAACGCACCCTCAATCCCGGCCCCGGTACCGAGCGTGGCCGGCACCGTGGTGAAGGAGTCGCCGGGGGCGAGGCGGGCGACCCACTGGCTGTCGGCATCCGTCGGGCCGGCGAGGGCGAGGTAAGTGCCGGCGGTGTTCTCGCCGACCTCCCAACGCCATCCGCCGTTGCTCTCCACCTGCCAGGCGAACGCGGCCGGGGCGTCGGCGTGGGCCTCGACCAGGGCGCCGCTGGGCAGGGCCCGGCCGGTGGACCAGGAGCCTGTGGAGGAGAAGGCGCGGGAACCCCTGGCCGGGGCGTCGCCGTGGGCGGCCAGGGCGAGGTCGACGAGTTCGCCGCGCAGCCGGCGGGTGGTCCAGCGGGACTCGCCGATCCAGTCGGAGGTGGCCGAAGCGAGATCGAGGTCGTCGGGGCTCGCGGCCGCTGCGGCGCCGAGCCCCACCTGCAGGGCCAGGCTGGTGACGGCCTGCACGATCCGCACCCGCTCGGTGGAGCGGTTGGTGACGGTGACGGTGGCACGCGCGGCACAGGCGGCCGGTGGCGTGGCGATGCTGAGCACCGCTTCGAGTCCGCCGTCGCTCTCACGCAGCAGCACCTCCAACACCGCCCAGCCGTCGACGGTGCTGGCGCTGTGGCTGACGTAGCGCAGGTTCTGGCTCACCACGCCGCCGGTCACCCGCGGCGTCGACGGGGCCCGTCCGGCATCCACGGTGAGGATTTCGACGGCACTCTGGCCGGCCGGCAGGTCGGGGGCCGCGCCACGCGGTCCCCACCGCCGAACGCTCAGCGGGTGGTCGCCGTGCTGCTCGAGCACGATCTCCAGCAGATCGTTGCCGGTCTCGATACGGATGTCAGACATAGTTCTGCTTTCTGGGTGTTTCAGGCTGTCGCGAGCGGGGTTACTTGACAGCGCCGGCGGTGACGCCGGCCACGATGCGCCGCTGGGCGATGATGAAGGTGACCACCATCGGGATGCTCATCAGAACCACGTAGGCGAAGATCAGGTTCCAGTTCTTGACGTACTCGGACTGGGACGCGACGTTGAACAGGTTCAGCGGCAGGGTGGATGCCGCGCCACCGCTCAGCACGAAGAAGGCGTAGAACACCTCGTTCCAGACCGACAGCGTCACCAGGATGGCGGCGGTGGCGATGACGGGTCGCAGCAGGGGAAGCACAATGCGCACGTACACCTTGAACGGCGAGGCGCCGTCGATGCGGGCGGCTTCCTCGAGCTCGACCGGAATGTTGCGCACGAAGCCGGTGGTGAAGAAGATCGCCGTGGCCATGAACATGCCCATGTAGACACCGATCATGCCCAGCGCCGTGCCGTCGAGGCCGAGCGACTGCAGCGTGAGCACCATGGTGACCACGGCGGGCGGCAGGATGATGCCGCTGATGCCGACCGAGTAGAGCAGCCCCATCAGCTTGGAGGTGCGGCGGGCGAGCACCCAGGAGGCCGCGGAGCCGAGAATCAGCACGCCGAAGACGCTGGGTACGGTCACGAGCAGGCTGCCGAGCAGGCCGCCGAGCACGTCGCCATCGGTGATCGCCCGGCCGTAGTTCTCCCAGATGTGCCAGGTGGTGGGCAGGCTCAGGTCGGGCACCTGCGCCTCGGCGTCGCTCTTGAACGACGTGATCACCAGGAGGTAGAGCGGAATACCGATGATCAGGACACAGGCCAGGACGGCGAGGACCGGCTGGATGCCACGGGTCAGGCGTTTGGCGTTCATAGGAGCTGCTTCTCTCTCCGTCGCAGCGCCCAGATGATGGGGAATGCGAGCAGGATGACGACCAGGAAGAGGATCAGGCTCATGGTGGTGGCCTGGGCGTAGAGCCCCTGTCCGAAGGTGCGGTAGATGAAGATATTGAGTACCTCGGTGGTCTGCGCCGGGCCGCCCTTGGTGGTGGCCTGCACGGTGTCGAAACCGTTCATCGAGCCGAGCAGGGCGGTGGCGACGTTGAACGTCACGGCCGGGGCGAGCAGGGGGAACCTGACGCTGCGCAGGGTGCGCCACCAGCCGGCCCCGTCGATCTTGGCCGCCTCGAGCACGTCGTCGGGGATCGATTTGAGACCGGCGAGGTAGATCAGCATGCTCAGCCCCATCCACTTCCAGGACTGCACGATGGAGACCACGAGGATCGTCCAGGTGGTGTCGCCCAGCCAGGCGATGGTCACGGTCTGGCCGAGCACACCGCCGAGGATGCCGTTGAGCGCGCCCTCCGGCTTCAGCAGCGCCTGGAAGATGTAACCGATCGCCAGCGGGGAGATCAGCACCGGAATGAAGAAGATCGCCCGGCTGGCGCGGTTGATGCGGGTGTCGCGTTCGAAGAACAGGGCGAGCGCAAAACCGAACACGTTCTGCAGCAGGGCCACCAGCACGGCCCAGATGAGGGTGGTGCGCAGGGCGATCAGCACGTCACCGTTGGTGAACAGCGATTCGAAGTTCTGCCAGCCGACGAAGTCGACACCGTCGTGGTACGCGGACCAGTTCGTGAACGCGTAGACGAAGTTGAGCACTGTGGGCAGCAGGAAGAAGACGGCGAGGATCGCGAACGCGGGCCAGAGGAACCAGGAGGGGTACGCGCTGCGTTCCGCGTTGATGCCGCGGCCGCCGGGGCCGGGCACCCCGATTCGCCGGTAGTCACGACGGGTGGAGCCGCCCTGGCGCTTGCCGCGAAGCGAACCTGGCCCCGGTGTGTCTTTGAGGACAGTCATGGGATTCACACTTTCGATTGGTGGGCGGAGCGGGCGGCGGAGCTGGTCGCTCCGCCGCCCGTCGTGACGCGGTTAGAACCCGTCGATTCCCTGGGCCTGGGCCAGCTGGGCGAACTGCTTCTGCGTCGCATCCGCTACCTGCTCGGGGGTCTGGGTGCCCTGGAGCATGTTCGCGAGGTTGATGTAGAGGTCGGGGTTGGCGACGGCTTGTGACTGCATCGAGCCCACGGAGGTGCCCAGCGACGAGGAGATCAGCTTGGCGACTGCCGGAACGCCGGAGGGGCTTTCGACGTCAGGCTTGATCGAGACGGCGTTGGCCGCTTCGATGTAGTCGGCGTAGCCGGTGGTCATCCAGAAGTTCAGGAATTGTGCGGCGGCGGCCTCCTGCTTGGCGTCGCCGGTGCGGAAGGCGACCACACCGTTCTTGTTGTCGGGGATCGACGTGGCGACGTTGCCGTTCTGGGAAATCGGGAACCAGCCGACGTTCGCGTCGATGGTCTCGGTGTCTGAGACCGACTGCATCTGCAGCAGGAGGGCGTTGACCTGGACGGCCATGGCGGTCTCGCCGGTGAGTACGGCGTTCGCCTGGTCAATCACGGTGCCGGTCTTGATATCGGCGTTGAAGAGTCCGGCTTCGACCAGAGACTGGTACTCGGTGATGGTGTCCAGGATCGTCGGGCTCGTGAACTGTTCCTCGTTGGTGTTCACTCGCTCCCAGAGCCCGTCCTGCGCGGCCTCGGCGAGCTGCACCTGCGGCCACCACTGGGTGGGCCACTGGTCACCGCCGGCTTCATAGAACGGCACGCCGCCCTGGTCCTTGATGGACTGGGCGTCGGCGATGAACTCGTCCCAGTTGGCCGGCTCTTCGGTGATGCCGTACTGGGCGAAGAGGGCCTTGTTGTAGTAGACGCCCATCACCGACGGTGACGTCACCAATGCTGCGTAGCGGGTGTCGCCGATGAAACCGGTGACGTCCTTCACCGCGGGGTCGAGGTCGTCGAGCCACGGAGCGTCGTCGAGGGAGAGCAGGTTCTTGGACGGCTGCAGGGTGGTGAGCTGGCTGGTCGTGGGCTGCCAGGCGGCCAGGTCGGGCATGTCACCGACGGCGACCTTGGTGAGCAGGCTCTGCTCGTACGGGTCGGGGTATGCGATCCTGTCGAACTTGGCGCCGGTGGCCTCGGTGAAGGCGTCCATCACCTGGGTGAGGCCGGGGTCGGCAACGGTGCCGCCACCGAAGGTGAGGGTCACTCCCTCCAGGGATGCGGTGGGGTCGTTCCAGACGGCCTTGCCGTCGGTGGCGCTGTTGCCTCCGCCGCCGCCGGTGGCGCAACCGGTGAAGATGAGGCTGGCGGCGGCGGCCATGGTGACGGCCTTGGCGAATGTCGATGCTTTCATGGGGTCTTCGTTGTCCTTCTGAAGGGTGCGGGATGGTGCGGGGAGGTGCGGGAGATTCGGGGCGTCTCGCTGGCGCGCCGAATGACCTCCTGGCTGCCCGGGTAGGCGACCGGAGGTGGGAAGGGGCGGGTTCGTCTCCGAGGCGGTTCCGGCAGGGACGCCGAGGCGGAGTCAGAGGCTGTGGTGGGGATTCACGCTGACCGGACGTTTCCTAGCCGGTAGCCCTGCGTGGAGGGCGATTGAGCTGTGCAGCAACCTCACTTCTTCGTGATCGATGACGGGGAACGGAGGCCATTGTGTGGCCCTCGGTGCGTGTGAAAACGTTATCAGAACCGCTCTGAAAACGCTATCAAAATGAATCGGGTCCCGGCTGCACGCATTCCCAAGCCCCCTGCACGATTGTCAGAGCCGGAGCGCGGGGCCACCACCGGTGCCCTCCGCGCCCAGCTGGGAGCGGGCGATGAGGGCGCTGGTGTGAGTCCCGACCCCTCGGCGCAGCACCTCGGCGAGATTGTCGACAGTGTCGACATCCCGGCGGATCGACGCGGTGACCGGCAGGTCGAGCGGCACGTGGCCGGCGCCCTCGTGCGCGGCCCGCGATCCGGGCCCGAACCGGGGCGTGATGCTCAGACCGGCTCGGGCGAGCAGCGCGGTGGTGCCGGTGCCCTCCTCGTCTGCGACCATGCTGCGGTCGTGGCCGGATGCGGCGGTGAGGGCCACCTCGACGGCTGCGGCGGTGAGGGCGGGCAGGTCACCGGTGAGCACCGCCAGGTCACAGCGGGGGTACTCCTCGTGTGCCACTCGGATGCCCTCGGCAATCGCCGCGTTGAGCGGGTCGCGAGGGGCCCCATCCGCCCCCGCCTGGGCGGCCCGCGCAGCCTGCGCAGATCGCTCAGGCACCCCGGGCACCTCGGCCGTCGCTGGCACCCCGGCCGTCGCTGGCACCCCGGCTGTCTCGCGCACCTCGGCCCTCGCTGGCACCCCGGCCGTCTCTGGCACCCCGGCCGTCTCGCGCACCTCGGCCCTCGCTGGCACCCCGGCCGTCTCGGGAAGCTCTGCGGTCTCGCGCACCTCTGGCACGATCCGGGCGCCGATGGCGGCGAGCGGAGCCGCAGCGGCAGGGTCGGCCGTGACCACGAGCACCTGCAACACGCCCTCCGCGGCGAGCAGCGCCGCCACGGTGTCGAGGGCGAACGCCTCGGCCAGCTGCCCGCGGGCGGGGAACGTCTCGGGCAACTCCCCCAGCCGGCTCTTGGCCGCGGCGCTGCCCTTGACCGGCACCACGCAGACCCAACTCACGCCGATGCGGTTCCGCGAGAAGTCACGTGAGGTGCCTCTGGCAACTCAGCACTGGCCCCACCTGCCCCCTCGGCAGCATCGCCAGCGAGAGCAACCCCGCGAGAAGACACTTGAGATGCCTCTGGCAACTCAGCACTGGTCCCACCTGCCCCCTCGGCAGCATCGCCAGCGGGAGCAACCCCGCGAGAAGACACTTGAGGTGCCTCTGGCCGCTCAGCACTGGTCCCACCTGCCCCCTCGGCAGCATCGCCAGCGAGAGCAACCCCGCGAGAAGACACTTGAGGTGCCTCTGGCCGCTCAGCACTGGCCCCACCTGCCCCCTCGGCAGCATCGCCAGCGAGAGCAACCCCGCGAGAAGACACTTGAGGTGCCTCTGGCGGCTCAGCACTGGCCCCAACTGCCCTCTCGGCAGCATCGGCCTCTGGGGAGGAAGCAGCAGCAGGAGAGGAAGCAGCAGCAGCAGCAGCAGCGAGCCCCGCGGCATACCCCTCGGCGTACGCCTCGGCGCTGCCGACCCGGAACATGTCGTTCGCGCTGTCGCGGAGCAGGCGACGGGCGCCTCGGGCGCCCCGGGTGTCGGCATCCGTGCCGATCGGCGCGATCAGCTGGCCGAGGCCGCGCACCACGGCAACGGGGTTGCCACTGGTCTTGCCCTTGATGAGGTCGGCGGCGCCGGCGATCTCGTCGGCGACCGCGGCGACGGTGACGTCGAGGCGGCGGCCGTGCGCATCCGCCGTGCCGCGCAGGTCGTCGAGCACGGCCACACCGGCGGCGCCGATGGCGATGTCGGTCTGGCCGTCGCGCCACGGGCGGCCCACGGTGTCGGTGATCAGCACCCCGAGGTGCAGGCCGGTGGCCGCACGGAGGGCGGTGCAGAGTGCGCGGGCGGAGGCATCCGGGTCGACGGGCAGCAGCAACACCGTGCCGTGTTCAACGTTGCTGGCGTCGACGCCGGCGGCGGCCATCACCAGGCCCTGCCGGTTCTCGACAATGCGGGTGACCCCGCCCGGATGCGTGCGGGTCGCGACGACGCGCACTGTCTCGTCGGTGATCGCCTGCTCCCGATCGGTGGCGGCCACCTGGCGCCCCTCGGCCTTCGAGACGATCTTGCTGGTCACGGCCAGGATGTCACCGTCGGCCAGCAGCGAAGCATCCGGCCCGGCGGCGGCCAGGATGATCGCGGCCAGGTCGTCCCCGGCCCGGATCTCACCGATGCCGGGCAGCACGAACACCTCGAGCCGCGAGTCGGCTCCCGGCCCGGCCGGCTCAGACACGGCCACCGCTACCGGGCGAGCTTCGGCAGCACGTCGCGGCCGAACACGTCGATCCACTGGCGCTGGTTGCGGCCCACGTTGTGCAGGTAGATCTTGTCGAAGCCGAGGTCGACGAACTTCTGGATGTAGGCGCGGTGGTCGTCGGGGTCGGCGGAGATGATCATGCGGCCCTCGAAGTCCTCCGGGCGCACGAGCTTGGCCATCTGCTCGAACTCGAAAGGCGAGCGGATGTCGCCCTTGGGGAACTTCATGCCGCCGTTGGGCCACTCGTGCAGCGCGTTGGCCATGGCCTCCTCGTCGGTCTCTGCCCAGCTCATGTGCAGCTGCAGCACCTTGGGCATGGTCGACGGGTCCTTGCCGGCCTCGCGGGCGCCGTCGTCGAACTTGCCGAACAGCATCGAGATCTTCTCCAGCGGGGCGCCGACCGTGATGAGGCCGTCGGCGTGCCGGCCGGCGCGTTTGGCGGTGACCGGACCGGCGGTGGCGACGAGGATCTCGGGCGCGACCTCGGGCATGGTCCACAGCCGGGTGGACTCGAGCTTGAAGAACTGGCCGGAGTGCTTGACGTCCTTGCCGGCGATGGATGCGGTGAACAGCTTCGAGATGATCTCGATGGCCTCGAACATGCGGTTGATGCGCTCGGGCGCCTCCGGCCAGTAGCCGCCGACGATGTGCTCGTTCAGCGCTTCACCGGAGCCCAGGCCCAGCCAGTGCCGGCCCGGGTACATCGAGGCGAGCGTGGCGGAGGCCTGCGCCACCATCGCGGGGTGCCAGCGGAAGGTGGGTGCGGTGACGCCAGGGCCCATGTCGCCCTTGGTGCGCTCACCGATCGCGGCGAGCACGCTCCACACGAACGAGGATTCGCCCTGGGCGGGCACCCACGGCTGGAAGTGGTCGGCCGCCATCACCCCGGAGAAACCGTGTTCCTCCGCGTAGGCCGAGAGCGCCACCGCCTCGGCGGGGGCGAACTGTTCCAACATGGCCGCGTAACCGATCTGCAATTCCGACATGGAGCCATCCTGCCACTGACGTGTGTCGGCGAGGTTTCTCAGGGACCTGCGGCAAATAGGCTGGAGGCATGCGCATCGCCACCTGGAACGTCAACTCCATCCGTGCCCGCGTCGACCGGGTGGTCGACTGGATGGTGCGGGAGGACATCGACGTGCTCGCCATGCAGGAGATCAAGTGCAAGCCCGAGCAGTTCCCGGCCCAGGCCTTCGAGGACGCCGGCTACGAGCTCGCCATCCACGGCCTCAGCCAGTGGAACGGTGTGGCGTTCGCGAGCCGCCACGAGATGACGGATGTGGCCACCGCGTTCCCCGAGATGCCCGGCTTCCTCAAGGGCGAAGAGGGCCCCGGCCTGCCGCTGGAGGCGCGCGCGCTCGGTGTGACCGTGAACGAGATGCGGCTGTGGAGCCTGTACGTGCCCAACGGCCGCACCCTCGACGACCCGCACTACGTCTACAAGCTGGACTGGCTGACCCGCCTCAAGACCCACGCCGCCGACGAGCTGGCCAAAAACCCTCGGCTGGCGATGGCGCTGATGGGCGACTGGAACGTGGCGCCGTTGGACTCCGACGTGGGCGACCCCAGCCTGGTGCCCGGCGTCTCCACCCACATCTCACCGGCAGAGCGCAGCGCGTTCGAGGCGTTCGCGGCGGCAGGTTTCACCGACGTGGTGCGCCCGATCGTGCCGGACGGCTTCACCTACTGGGACTACAAGGCGCTCAAGTTTCCGCGCAACGAGGGCCTGCGGATCGACTTCATCCTCGGTTCGCCCGCATTCGGTGAGCTCGTGACGGATGCGAGCATCCACCGCAACGAGCGCAAGGGCGACGCGCCCAGCGACCACGTGCCGGTGCTGGTGGACATCGAGACCGAGGACGAGGATGACGACCGCCCGATGATCTTCTAGCGGCCCGCTGGTTGAGCCTGTCCCAACCCGGCGTCGCCCATACTTGACGAATGTCTCCTGCTGAATCCGGAAACGAAAGCACGCCACAAGCGCCCGCCGACGTGCCCGTCACCGTATCCATCCGCCGCCGCGTCGACCCGGACCGCTTCGACGAGGCCACCCATTGGGTGCAGACCGGGATGGACCTGGCCAACGAGTATCCCGGCTTCCTCGGCTCCGGCTGGGTGCGCGCGCACGCCGGTTCGGCGCACTGGCACATGCTCTACAAGTTCAAGGATGCGGCCTCACTGGATGCCTGGGAGCACTCGATCGCCCGTACCAGCTGGCTGCACGAGGGCGAGGGCCTCGTGCTCGAGTCGCACGTGGTGCGCCGCACCGGCATCGAGGGCTGGTTCGATGAGTCCCAGGAGAACGCGGGGCCGTCCGCGCTGATCCAGCCGCCGCGCTGGAAGCAGGCCGTGGCCATCGGGCTGGGCTTCTTTCCGCTGAACGTGATCTTCACCTACCTGATCACCGGGGTGGATCCGCACTGGAACGACATCCCGACGGTGCTGCGGATTCTGCTGACCACCTTCGTGATGGCACCCACCATGACCTACCTGGTGATGCCGTTCATCACCAGACGGCTGCGGCCCTGGCTGCAGAAGGCGCCCCGCAAAACGGCCTGACCCGCCCGCAGCTCAGGCGAGCAGTGCGGCCACGATCACCAGTGCCGGCACCGCCGCGATCGTGGTGACCAGCACGGTGTCACGCGCCACCACCACGCCACGGTCGTAGCGGGAGGCGAAGTTGAAGATGTTCTGCGCGGTCGGCAGGGCACTCACCGTCACCACGGCGAACAGCTCGGCGCCGACGAGGCCGAAGACGAACCGGCCGAACAGGTACGCGATCACCGGCATCAGCACCACCTTGATCGCCGAGGCCGTGAACACCTGCTTGCGCCCGGTGCCGGCCTGCAGCAGCCGCTGGCCGTGCAGCGACATGCCGAACGACATCAGCACCAGCGGGATGGCGGCGCCGCCGATGATGTCCAGGGGCGCGATCACGGCGTCGGGCACCGGGATGCCGAACGCGGCCACGAGCACGCCGAGCACCGAGGCGATGATCATGGGGTTTCGCAGCGGTTGGGTGAGGATGCTCTGCACCGACACCCGGCCGCGGGTGGAGGCGTCGAGGATGCTCAGGGTGATCGGCGCGAGCACCAGCAGCTGCAGCAGCAGCACCGGCGCCACGTACTGGGCGCTGCCCAGCACGTAGATGGCCACCGGAAGGCCGATGTTGTTGGCGTTCACGTAGGTGGCGCTGGTGGCGCCGAGCACGGTCTCCGGCAGCGGGTTGCGAAAGAAAATCCTGGCCAGAATGAAATACAGCATCATGCCGACGAGCACACTGCACAGCACGGTGGCGAGAAAGGCCGAGAACAGCACGCGCACATCCGCCTGGGCGAGCACGGTGAACAGCAGTGCCGGGGTGGCCACGAAGAACGCGATGCGGTTGAGCACCCGGCCGGCGCTCTCGCCGGCCACGCCGGAGCGCTCGACGACATAGCCCACCAGGATCACAAACCCGATGATCGAGAATCCGACCAGTACACCGCCCACTCTTCGAGCCTAAGGCCACCGTCGATACCGGGCTCGCACCCGGCTGCGGCGGTGGCCCGCCCCTCGTGAGGCCGGGTTAGTGCACGAACTCCTCGGCCGACGAGCCCGAGATGCCGGACTCGGTCTCGAGCAGGACTTCGTCGACGCTGTGATGCGGCCGGGGGTTGCGCACGAAGACCGCGGCCGCGATGGCGATCACGATGGCCACACATCCGGCCACGACGAACGCGCTCGCCAGGCCACCGGTGAAGGCGTTCTGGGCCAGCGTTGTGGTCGCGGCGTCGAGCCCGGTGGGGATGATGCCCTGGGCCACGGCGTCGGAACCGGCGAAGGTGGTGGAGCCGAGCCCTGCGGCGGTTGCGGCGGAGACGACGGCGGCGAGCACCGCGGTGCCCAGCGCGCCACCGAGCTGCAGGGAGGTGGCCTGCAGGCCACCGGCGACCCCGGCGAGCTGCACGGGTGCGCTGCCGACGATGGCCTCGGCGCCCGAGGTCATCACCAGTCCGACACCGAGTGCGAGCACCACGAACGGCACGGCCATCGCGATGTACGGCGAGTCGATGCTGATCGGGGTGAGGCCGAACAGGGCGCCGCCGACCAGCACGAGGCCGAGCGACATGGTGACGCGGATGCCGAACTTGCTCACCATGGCCGCGCCGATGGGCGACGCGATGATCGAGACGGCGCTCAGCGGAAGCAGCATCACACCGGTTGCGATGCCGGCCTCGCCGCGGAAGTTGAGCAGGAACAGGGAGAGGAAGAAGGTCACCCCGAACAGAGCGAAGAAGTTGGCCGCAACGGCCATGGCGCCCACGGTGATGGTGGGGTTACGGAAGAGCGACATGGGCAGCAGCGGAGCCGCGACCCGGTTCTCGACGAGCACGAAGACCACGATCACGAGGATCCCGCCGGCCAGGATGCCCAGGGTGAGCGGGCTGGTCCAGCCCCACGCCTCCGACTGCACCACGGCCAGGACCACGGCGAACAGGCCGAGGGCCAGCAGCACCACTCCGACAACATCGAAACGGGCCCGGTCGGTGGCGGCGTTTTCGTTGAGCACCACGCCACCGAGGATCAGGCCGATCACGGCGATGGGGGCGTTGATGTAGAACACCCATTCCCAGCCGACAGTGCCCACGAGGGCCCCGCCCACGATCGGGCCGGCGGCGATGGCGACGGATGACGCGCCACCCCAGATGCCGATGGCCATGCCGAACTTCTCCCGCGGGAAGGTGGCCCGCAACAGGGCCAGGGTTTGCGGCATCAGCAGCGCCGCACTCAGGCCCTGCAGCGCCCGGAAGGCGATGACGCCCTCGGTGGTGCCGACCAGGCCGATGGCCACCGAGGTGACGGCGAAGGCCGCGACGCCGATGAGGTACATCTTCTTGCGGCCGAACCTGTCGCCGAGCTTGCCGCCGAGGATGAGGAAGACCGCCAGGGCGAGCAGGTAGGAGTTGGTGATCCACTGCAGTTCGGTGAACGAGGTGCCCAGGTGCAGGGAGATCGCGGGGTTGGCGACCGAGACGACGGTGCCGTCCAGGCCGACCATGAACAGGCCGAAGCAGACGGCGGCCAGGGACAGGCCGGGATTGCCGCGCACGGGTCGCCGGCCGGCAGCCGGCCTGGCGGCCTGGCGGGTGGGAGTGGAGGTGGACATGGTGGTGCTCCAAACGGTGTTGCTGGTGGGAAGGGTCGCGCGTCGGCGCACAGGAGAGACGCTCCGGTGGTGTGGAACGAAGCGTGGGGTTATGGAAGCGTGGGCGGCGGTGTTAGCCGGGGCCGGCCGTGGGCCCGGGGGTGCGGGTGCCGAGGTGTTTCGGTGTCAGCACGGGCACCAGCCAGTCGCGCACGAAGCGGTTCAGGTCGTCGTCGGAGACGACATCGCCGCGGGCGAGGCCACGATCGACCAGCACCGACAGGATCACCCGGCTGGCGAGAGTGGTGTCCGCCTGCGCGTCGATCCGGCCATCGGCCTGGAGTTCGTCGAGCGCGGCGCTGACCGCCCGGTCCAGCGGTGCGGCGAGGTGTTCTTGCACGGCCGCCATGATGACAGGGTCGGACCGGCCGGCGGCGTCCAGCGCCAACACGAGCCGGCCGAGTCGTCCCACGGTGATGCTGTGGGCGGCGGCGGCGATCGCGCGCACCGATTCGGTGAGGCAATGCGATTTGTCGAGCACCGGAATGGCGACGGGGCCCAGCTGCGCCGCGACGGCCACGACCAGGGCGGTCTTGGTGGGCCAGCTCTTGTAAATGGTGGCCTTGGAGGAATGCGCCCGCGCGGCCACGGCATCGATGGTCAAGACCGAATAGCCCACCTCGGCGAGGAGGTCGACGGTCGCCTGCAGAACGGCATCCGCTCGCTCGACACTGCGTCGACTCATTTCCCTGACCACATCTGTACTCTAACGTACACTTATGGCCCGGCGTAAGCCAGGTTGCTATTTAACCCTGTCGTTAATTAGCCGACCGGTTTATTATCGGTACATGGCAACGGATCAACTCAGCAGAACCTTCGCGGCACTCTCCGACCCCACCCGGCGGGCTATTCTCGAAATGCTCTCGCAGGGTGAGGCGACGGTGAACGATATCGCGGCACCGTTCGAGATGAGCCTGCCGGCCGTGTCGAAGCACCTGCAGGTGCTCGAGCGGGCGGCACTGATCTCCCGCGGACGCGACGCCCAGTGGCGGCCCGCGCGGCTGAACGCCGTGACGCTCGCCCCCGCGGCCGACTGGATCGACGGCTACCGCCGGTTCTGGGACAGAAGCTTCGATGCCCTGGATGACCAGCTCACCTTGCGAAGAGAAAGGCACGACCAATGACTGAGACACACGGCTCCCACATCACCCGTACGTTCGCGGCACCACCAGAAGCCGTCTTCGATGCCTGGGTGACCCCGGCAACCTTTGCGGCCTGGTGGGGCGGCAGCGCGGCAGAGGTGCCCCTCGACTCCGTCTCGCTGGATGCGCGCCCAGGCGGCAGCTGGAAGGCCACCATGATTCTCGCTCCGGATATGCGGTTCCACTGGCGGGGCGAGTACCTCGAGGTCGACCGGCCGAACAAGCTGGTGCTCACCACGACATTCCAGCCCGGGGATGCCCGCGAACTGCTCACCGTGCGGCTCACCGCCGTGGACGGCGGCACCGAAATGCGCTTCAGCCAGACCGGCGGCAACCTCTCTGCCGAGGAATACGAGGGCACGACTGTGGGCTGGCGGGCGGTCTTCGACGCGATGGACAGCACCCTCGCCGCCAAGGTCTAAGAGCCCCGCCGCTCTTTCGCCGCGGACGCCGCTCCCCTACGCTCGACACATGCCTCACCTCGATGTTCCGGGCGCGAGCCTGTATTACGAAGCCCATGGCCACGCCTCCAAGCCGGCACTGCTGCTGATCCACGCGGGGATCGCGAACCTTCGCATGTGGGATCCCCAGATTCCCGCGCTGACGGACGAGCACTACGTCATCAGGTTCGACACCCGCGGGTTCGGCCAGACCAGCACCGAGGATGTCGAGTTCTCGAACCGGGCGGATGCCCTGGCCGTGCTCGACCATCTCGGCGTGACCCGGGCGACCGTGATCGGCTGCTCGCGCGGCGGCACCATCGCCATCGACCTCGCGGTGGAGCACCCCGACCGGGTGGCCGGCCTGGTCACCATCGGGTCGGGGCCGGGCGGGTTTCCCGACACCGAGCTCACCGAGCTGGAGGACGCCAGGTTCGACGAGATCGACCAGGCGTTCGAGGCCCAGGACTGGCACAAGCTGGCCCGGCTCGAGGCCGCCATCTGGGATTTCGGGCCCCTGCGCCGCGAGGAAGACCTGGACCCCGAGTTCGTCAGCGCGGCCTACGCGCTCAACCGGGTCAACGTGGTGCACGCCGAGGAGAACCCGGTCTCGATCCCGCTCGAACCGCCCGCCTACGACCGGGTCGTCGACATCGAGGTGCCCACCCTGGTGACCGTGGGCGAGTACGACATGTCCGAGGTGCTGGCGGCATACGAGTACCTGGTCACCACGGTGCCCCAGGCCAGCGGATGCGTGTTCCGCGACACCGCGCACCTGCCCAACGTTGAGCGCCCCGCCGATGTGCAGCGCGTGCTGCTCGGCTGGCTGGCTGAACACAACCTGTAACGCTTGGGTCAACTGCCGCGAGAGCGGTCATGTGGTTGCTTCGAGTGACTCGAGGCAACCACACGACCGCTCTCGCGGGATGGTGCGGTGCGGGACTAGACGCGGGAGGCGGCCAGCGGCGGGGTCGCGCTCGTGCCGGGGGCGGCATCCAGCGGCCGGTTGTCGGCGAGCACCTTCTGGTAGGCGGGCAGCTCCACGAACAGCTCGTCCTTCAGCGGGTTGCGCTTGGTGCGCACGATGACACGCACCTGGTAGACGACCACGGCGATGTTGGCGGCCAGCGAGATCGCGCTGACGATGAACAAAGCGGTGGGGTTGTGCGAGGACTCGACCGCGAACTTCGAACTGGTGACGAAGGTGGGCACGGCCATGGTGAACATCATCCAGAACGCGAGGGTCTGCGCCCGGTGCTGCAGCCAGGCGCCCTTCTTGATGAAGAACGCGGGGATGGTGCAGGAGATCAGCAGGGCGGCGCCTGCGTAGAAGGAGTGGTCACCGACGGCGTTGTAGACATAGGCGAAGTTCCACAGGTCGTACGCGATGATCCAGAACCAGAGCATGTCCGGCCAGATCATGTCCTTCTTCTTGCCACGGCTGATGATGATGCCCGCCCAGCCGCAGATGGTGAGGAGGTTGAGCAGACCGGCGATGCCGTTCATGATGTTCCACGGGCCGCCGACCATGAAGACACCGTCGACCATGCCCTGCATGCCGTAAACCTGGAAGTCACGGATGACGGCCTCGAAGATGTTCAGCGCGAGGATCGCCGCCGGGAACATCAGCCAGTACTTGTTTTTCTGCAGCTTCGGGATGAAGCGGATGGCCATGAAGCCCAGGCAGCCGGCCAGCGCGGAGTAGACCTTGACCCAGTGGAACCAGGTGCCGGTGCTCGAGTCGGCGCCCGCGGTGTGCGGCCAGACGAAGATGGTGAGCAGCACCGGCAGTCCGATGAACAGCACGAGGGCGGCCCACTTGCTGGCGCGGGCGATCTCGTTGGCGAGCATGAGGCCCGCCACAACCGCGACCCACATCAGCGTGGAGTACCAGGGGATTGACTCGTACAGGAACATCTTCGTTTCTCCTTATTCATTTTTCTTTGTGGGGTTTGGTGCGGTGGTGCGGTAAAGCCGTGTTGCGTGCTGGCCTGGTCAGGCGCCGGGCCGGGCGCCCACGTCCAGGTGCAGGGTCTGCCGCACGATGGCGACGAGAACCTGGTCCTCGATGTCCGGCGTCGAGCGCACGAGGCCGATCAGGCCGTAGACCAGCACGTAGAAGACCTCGCCGACGTGCTCGATCTCGATGTGGTGCGCCCGGGCATAGGCCTCCACCGTCGTCACCCGCAGGCGGTCGACGATAGCCCGAACGGCCCGGTCCACGAACCGGTTGTAGAGCCCGGCGTTCTCGGGGTGGCCGAGGTCCTGGCGGAACATGTCCTTGGCACGCAGGTGGTGCCGGAACATCACCACACAATCCAGCAGCGCCTTCTGCACGTTGCCGGTCTCCCGGTCCGCGTCCCAGCGGGAAACCGCGTCGACGAATTCGGTGATGTGGTCCTCGAAGATCAGGTCGATCAACGCGTCCCGGTCGGGAAAGTAGTGGTAGATCAGGCCCCTGGTGACGCCGACGCGCTTGGCGATCTCGGTGACGGAGACCTTGGCGACACCCCGCTCGGCGAACAGCGCCCTGGTGGCGTCGACGATCTCGTCGCGGCGCTCATCGGGCTGCTTGCTCAGTCGCGGTGGCGACGTTGTGGTGCTCATATCGAGCACGGTACTCGCGTGATTGACTCCGCGTCAATGACACACCGTCAACCGCCCCGAACTGGGGGCCGGCCTGTGCACAACCTCCGTAGGTTCGGCAGTGAACCAGTAGCCTGTGGAGGCCGCACCATTCATCAGGGGGATTGATGTCACAGAGCAGGTCTATTCGCGACTTCGCGCAGTTTGCGGGACGGTTTCTCTGGCCACGCAGTTCGGCCGACCTCACCGACACCACGCTGTGCCCGGCCTGCCGCAGCACGCTGCCCGGGCCGGTTTGTGCGTCGTGCGGGCTCGACCTGCGCCACCCGGCCGCCCGCGAACTGCTCGCGGCGTCCACGGATGCCGCCGCCGCCCTGAACAAGCGGGTGGAGCTGATCGGGCAGATTCGCTTCGAGGTGGCCGAGGCCACTGCGGCCCAGGCGGCCGAGGCCGAAAGGCGATTGGTGCAGCAGGTCGCGGCGCGGGCGGCGGAATCCGAGCGACTCGCCACGGCGGAACGGACGGCGCAGGCCCAGGTTCAGGCCCGGCGCATCGCCGAGGCGGATGCGGCACGGGCCGCTCAGGCCGCCGCTCAGGCATCCGCCCAGGCCGCGGCGCAAGCCGCAGCGCAGGCCGCCGCGCAGCCCACTGTCAGCATCGCCGCCGCGTCCCCGGCCGCCTCCACAGTGGCCGCCCCCGCCGAACCGGCACCGTTCACTCCGCCGGTCCTGGCTCCGTTCGCCAACACACCGCCGACACTGCCGACGCCGCCGGTCAGGCCGGTTCCGGCAGAGCCGGCGGCACCGGCCCCGCACAAGCGCTCGAGCGTGCAGGTGGTGCTGCTGCTGGTGGGCGTCACCCTGGTCTCGGTCGCGGCGATCGTCTTCCTCACCGTGGCCTTCGTCGTCGCCGGCCTCGCCGTGCGCTCGGCGATCGTGGGCCTGTTCACCCTGGCCATGCTGGCCACGGCGGGGCTGCTGCGGCGCAAGAACCTCGTCAGCACGGCCGAGGGCATCGGCGCCCTGGCCGTGGTGCTCGTGCTCCTGGACGCCTGGGCGTTGCGGCAGAACAACCTCTTCGGTTTCGGCGACGCCGACGGTCTGCTCTTCTGGGGCATCACGCTGGCCGTGTGCACCGGAATGTTCCTGCTCTGGCACGCGCTGTCCTCGCTTCGGGTGGCCAGCGTGGCCGGATTCGCCGCGGCCGCGCCGGCCGTTGGACTCATTGCCGCCGGGCTGGCGGCAGACGCCGAACCAGTCACCCGGCTGTTCCTGGCCGCTTCGGGCGCCGCCGCCGGCGCCCTCCTGCACAGGTTCACCCTGCCCGGTACGAGCGCCTTCTGGCCCTCCGTCGACCGCCTGGCCGAGCGGATCGCCCTGGTCGCGCTGGCCGGTCTCGCCCTGGCGACGGCCGCGCTGACCGCCGGTCTCGTGGCTCCCGACAGCACGGCCGCTCCCCTGCTCGGCTTCGGCGCCGTCGCCGCTCTAGCGCTCGTGCACACGCTCGCGGTCCTCACCGGTCGCTGGTCGGATGCTGCCTACCGGACCTTCGCTCACGCATCCGCCGGCCTGGCCACGCTGGCCGTGATACTCGGCGTCAGCGGTTACGCCTGGCGCACCGAAGACACCAACCTGCTCGTGATCCTGCCGCTCCTGGTCGCGGCCACGCTCACCCTGGCCCTGGAACTGGCCTGGCGACGGCGGTCCGCCGGCCCGGCGCGCACCGCCCTGCTCACCGCTGCACTCACCGGGGCGGGGCTGTCGGCCGCCATCGGCCTGCTCGTGCTGACCATCGCCGCCGCACCGCTGGCCAGCACCCTGGTGTCCGCCCTGGCCAGGTCGGGCGATCCCGTTGCCCTGGTCAGCGACGTCAGCACCTGGGCCCTGGTGGCCCTGGCCGGCGTCGCCGTGCTGGTGGCCGGGTTCTGGCGGGCCGGCGCGGTCCTCACGGCGCGCCTGCGCGTGCTCGCCTGGTTCGGCCTCGTCGTTGTGCTGCTCGCCGTGCCCTTCACACAGTGGCTCTGGCTGGTGCTGCCGCTCTACCTGCTGCTGGGCGCGGTCGCCCTCACGGTTCTTCTGCTCGCCCGCACCGGGGGCCTGCCGATCCAGGGCTACCGGCCGGCGCTGGTCACGTTCTTCGTCGCCGCCGAAGCGCTCGGCTATTCGATCAGCTGGGCCAGCAGCACCAGTTGGTGGCTCGGCACGCTGTCCGCCGTGCTCACGGTGTTCGTCGCCCGGCTGCTGCTGCACCGAGAGTCCCAGGCCGGCGGTCGCGGAATCCTGCTCGCCGGGGCCATCGTGCTCACCCTCATCGGCGCCGTCGCCGCGCCGGAGGCGCTCACCCTCGCCGCGCCACCCGGTGCCGCCGTGCTCTGGCTCCAGGTGGCCCTCGCCGTCGCCATGGTCACCGGCCTGCTTCAGGTACTCGTGGCTCAGGGCCGGATCGGCCGCTTCACCGACCCCGAACGGCGCTGGGCGTTCTGGACCCTGCTCGCGCCCACCCTGCTCGGCATCGTTCTGCCCACCGGGCGCCTCATCGACGGCGTCACCGCGGTGGACAGGGCGACGATCCCCGCGGCACTCCCCGTCGCCGGCATCCTGGCCGCCGCGCTGATCGTGGCCGCGACGCTGCTGTGGACGCTGACTCCGAGCAGCGGCCTCCGCTGGGAACGGTTCGTCGGCGCCCTGCTGGTGGCCCCGGCCGCGCTGGCCCTGACCGTGGACCTGATCTCCCTCACCCGGGCATCCGCCACCGTCGCGGTGCTCGCCGCCCCGATCGCGGCCCTGGTCACCGTCGCCCTCGCCCTCGTGCTCCGCACCGTCGTGCGCACGACCGACGACACCGCCGACGGCACGGCCGGAGGCACCGGTACTCGGGTGCGCTCCTCGGCCGGCCTGGAAATCGGTGCCGCCGTGGTGCTCGCCTCCGTCTTCCTGCTCCCGGGCCTCACCGGGCTCGGCTGGCTGGTGCTGCTGCTCACCGCGGTGGCCCTGCTGCTCACCGCGATCGATTCCGACGGCCTGTTCGCCTCCCGCTCCTGGCGCCGCCATCTGGGCTGGCTCGCGCTGGTCGCGGGCACCGCAGGACTCTGGTGGGGCCTGGCCCGCGCCGGCACGACCCCCGTGGAGGCCTACGTTCTGCCGCTGGCCGGCCTGCTGTTGCTGCTGGCCGCGCTGCTCTGGCGGTACGGCCGCATCGACCGCGCCGTCACGGCCAGCCCCGGCGCCGCCCTGCTCACTCTCGCCGGCCTCTCGGTGGCCCTGCTGCCCCTGGCCCTGAGCGGCCAGACCGGCTCACCGGTGCGCCCGGTCATCGTCGGCGCGGCATCCGCAGTGCTGCTCCTCGGCGCCACCCTGCTGCGCTGGACGCCGCCCCGGTCGGCCTACCTGGCGGCGGCCGGGCTCGCCGGTGTTCTCGGCCTGCTCAGCACGGCCATCGCCAGGGCGCTGCGCCTGGTGAACGCCGCGGGCACCCCCGGCCCGCTGCTCGAGGCGTGGCTGCTGCCTGCCGTGCTCCTCACGATGATGGCCGCGTTCCTGCTTGTGCGTCAGACGGATGCCGGCACCCGCCTGGCCAGGGACCGGGCCGGTGTTGCGCTGGTGATCGTGGCCCTGGTCACTCTCACAGTTCTGCAGATCGCCGCGCTCGACACCTCGACGCCGGCGGCCACGCGCGCCATCACCCTCGTCGCCGTGCTGGCGGCCGGGCACGTGCTGGCGCTTGGGCTGCCCCGAGTGCCGCTGGGTGCCGTGGTGGCCTGGACCAGCATCGTGCTGGCCGGCTTCGCCGCCTGGGCCGCCATCGCCGCGGGCGCGGTTGACCCGTTCGAGGTCGTGACGGTTCCCGTCGGGCTCGCCCTGGTCGCCGGGCAGCTCGTCACAGCCCGGCCCGGAAGCCCCCGAACGGCGCCGGCCACGAGCCCCGCGTGGGCGTGGCTTGGCGCCGGGCTCGCGCTCGCGCTGCTGCCCAGCGCCGTCGTGGCGGCCGGGCCGGGCGCCACGACGCTCACCGCTGCCGGCCTCACCGACGATGCCGTACGCCAACTGCTCACGCTCTCCGTGGGCGGCCTGCTCGCGATCTATGGCGCCGTGCTGGTTCGCCGTCCCCGGTGGAGCCTGCTCGCCTGGCCCAGCGTGCTCGTGGGCGCCGCCGCCGTCGTCATCACGGCGAGCGGGCGCATCCTCGCGCTCACGTCAGGCGCTGCCGTACCCGACTGGCGCCTCGAGGCCTGGCTGGTGCCGGCGGCGCTGCTGCTGGTGGTCGCCGGCGGCATCATCATCCGGCAGACGCCGGTCACGCCCAGGACAACCGCCGGCACGGCCGCTGGGGCGGGGGCTCGGCGCCGGGGCGTCGGGTACGGGCTCGTCGGCCTGGCCCTGCTGGGCATTCTCGGCGCTGAAACCGCTGCCCTGCCGTTCACGCCCTACGCCGAGGGGCGCGTGATCGCCCTGGTGGGCCTGTTCGCCGTGCTGCACGTTGCCGTGCGCTGGTTCGACCGCAGCGTGGCGGGCAGCCTGCTCGCCTGGGGCAGCTGGGCCGCGGGCCTGGACGCCCTGGTGGCCGGCCAGGGCTACGGCCTGCCGACCCCGATCGAACTCACGACGGTGCCGCTGGGGATCTCGCTGGTTCTGGGCCAGCTGCTGGCCGCCGGGCTCATCGGGGCGCCCCGAGACCCGGCGGCGAGCGCGCGGCCCGAAGCCGGCATCGCGCTGCAGGCCCGGCTGGCCGTTGGCCTGGCCCTCGCCCTGCTGCCCAGCGCCCTCGAGGGCGCCCAGGGAACACTGCTGCGGCCGGTGCTCGTGCTCGCCGTCGGCGGCATCCTCGCCCTCGGCGGCGCCCTGCTCCTCGCCCGGCCGCGCTGGCAGGTTGTGGCCTGGCCCGGCGTGCTGATGGGCGCGGTGGCCGTGGTCGTCGCCGCGGCCGGCCGCATCCGGCTGGTGCTGCAGAGCCCGACGGGCGCGGACTGGCGCCTCGAGGCGTGGCTGCTGCCGGCCGCCCTGCTGCTCATCACCGCGGGCTACCTGATCATCGCCGGGGCACCGGCGCGGGCACAGTCGGTAGCGGTCGGCGCGGGCGTCAATGCGGATGCTGCCGCCTCGCCTGCGGCGCCAGCCGCGTCAGACGTCCTCACCGCAGCGGTCGGGCCGCGACGCCTGCTCGGCTACGGCCTCGTCATCGCCGCCCTTGCCGGCATCCTCGGTGCCGAAACGGCCGCGTTGCCGGTCAACGCATATGCCGAGGGTCGGGCGATCGTCCTGATCGTGCTGTTCGCCGTGCTGCACGTGGCCGTGCGCTGGGTCGATCGCAGCCGCGCCGGTGCTCTGCTGGCCTGGCTCATCATCGCCGCCGGGTTCCTCGTGCTGCTCGCTGCCCTCGGCCGCGACCTGCTCGACCCCGTTGAGCTCGGCACCGTGCCGCTGGGCCTCGCCCTGGTCGTGGGGCAGCTGATCGCCCTGCGGGTCATCGGCCGGGCTCCCGACACCGCGGCCCCCGTCGTCGCACGACCGGTGGCGCAGGCCGGTCTCGCGGCGGGCCTGGCCGTGGCGCTGTTGCCCAGCGCCGTGCTAGGCGCAGAGGGAACCGTGCTGCGGGCGGTGCTGAGCCTGACGATCGGCGGGGCCCTGGGCATCCTGGGTGCCCTTCTTCTGCCGCGGGCGCGCTCGGGTGTTCTGGCCTGGCCGGCCGGCCTGGTCGGCACCGTCATCGTTCTGCTCACCGCGGGCCTCCGCATAGTGGCAATGCCCGGAGTGCCCGCCGGGCCCGCCGGCGAGCTGGAGGCCTGGCTGCTGCCTGCCGCGGCCCTGCTGGTCATGATCGGAGCCTGCGTCATTCGGGTTGCCCGCAGCACGGATTCCGCCGATGCCACCAGCCTGCCGCTCCGCGGCGGTTATGGCCTGGTCGTCGTCGCGATGCTCGGCACTGCCCTCACCGAGGCGGTGGCCCTGGGCTACCCGCCGCTGGCCACGGTGCGAGTGATGCTGGGCGTCTGGGTGTTCTCCGCGGTGTTCCTGGCCGCGTTCTGGGGCGACCGCAGCGTCCTCGGCCGGATGATCGCCTGGGTGGCCCTCGCGAGCGCCGCCGGGATGCTCGGCGCCGGGCTGCTGCGCGACGTGCCGGATCCCGTGGAGGCCGGCACGGTGCCGCTGGCGTTGGCTCTCGTGGCGGCCGGGATGGTGCACCTGAAACGGGTTCCCGCCGCCGGCAGCTGGCCGGCACTCGCGCCCGGCCTCCTGCTGCTGCTCGTGCCCTCGCTCCTGCTCGACCTGAGTTTCAGCCCGCTCTGGCGGGTGGTGGGTCTCGGCGTCGTCGCCATCGCCGTGCTGCTGCTCGGCACCGCCAGGCGGTTGCAGGCTCCGTTCGTGCTCGGCGCCACGGTGCTGCTCGTGCACGCGCTGGCCCAGCTCTGGCCGTGGATCTCCCTGCTCTACGTCTCGGTGCAGTGGTGGCTGTGGCTCGGCATCGGCGGCGTGCTGCTGATCGTGCTCGCCGCACGCTACGAGCAGCGCATCCAGAACCTCAAGTCGGTGGCGCTCAAGATCTCCGCGCTGCGGTGACCGGCACCGGTCGCCGACGCGCCGTGACAGCATGGGCCATGCCCGAATTCAGTGCCGCCGAGTCGCTCGTCACCGCGCGCCTGCGGCTGGATCCCCTCGCCGCGGCAGACCTGGCCGGCGTGCACGCCATCTACGCCGATCCTGACACCTGGCGGCACCTGCCCTCCGGCCGGCACACGACCCTCGCTCAGACCGACCGGATGGTCGACGAGAGCGAGCGCAGTTGGGCCGCCTCCGGCCTGGGCCGCTGGACGATCCGGCTGCGCAGCGACCTGCCGGGCACGAACCTCCCGGCGGGGTCGATCATCGGGGTGGCCTCGGCCACGCTGATGGAGTGCGGCGCGCGCAACTTCGGCTACAGGCTGACCCCGGCCAGCTGGGGAGTCGGTCTGGCCACCGAGGCGGCCACGGCGGCCCTCGCCGTGGCCCGGGCCTCGACGTTCCCGGTGACCGCCAGGGCCCTGGCCGCCAACCTGGCCTCGGTGCGGGTGCTCGAGCGCATCGGGCTCACCCGGGTGTGGAGCGGGCGCGGGCTGCCGGGTGCGGAACCAGACGGCACGCCGCTGGCCGGCGCCGACACAGCGCCCCCGCATCCGCACAGCATCGCGCTCGAACGGGTCATTTTCGCCGACCGTCCCCTCCCGGGCGAGTTGTTGGCGGCCATCATCCGTCTGGGCTGACGGCCCACCCGCTCAGGGCGTGTCGCCGAGCTCGGTCACCTGTTCGCGGTACTGCTCGGTCGTGAGCTCGCCGCGGGCGTAGCGCTCGTCGAGGATGCGCCGCGCGTCGCTTCGGCTTGGACCCACCGGGCTCGACGCGTCGTCGCGGAAAACCCGCACGGTCCACACGATGAGTATCACCACGGCGATCAGCGACAGGAGCCCATAGAGCCACAGCCAGGCCGAGTTCATTCCGTATCCCCACATCATCCTGGCCCCTTTCCGTGCACGTGCACGTGCACCGGTGGTTTTGCTCCACGGTAGCCCCGTTCCGGCCCTTGCCTGGTACCCCTAGGGGGTATAGGTTGGGGGTTATGGCTTCCCACTCAGATTCCCGCCACGAGCGCCACGGCGCCTCGACCCAGGCACCCGGCGACCGGCTCGCTCCGGGCCCGGTGGACCACAGCGCGATGGACCACAGCGGGATGGAGCACGGCGCCATGGACCATGGCGGGATGGACCACAGCACCATGGACCACGGCGCCATGGGCCACGCCGGGCACGGCGACCACGTCGGTGCGTTCCGGCGGCTGTTCTGGGCGATGCTGGTGCTGGCCGTGCCCGTCGTGGGCTTCAGCGGCATGTTCGCGGCGCTGCTCGGCTACGACCTGCCGAACACCGCCTGGACCCCGTGGATCTCCCCGGTGCTGGGCACGGTGATGTACGTCTGGGGCGGTCGGCCGTTCCTCACCGGCGCCGTGGGCGAGCTCAGGCAGCGTTCCCCCGGCATGATGTTGCTGATCGCGCTGGCGATCACGGTGGCATTCCTCGCCTCCTGGGGTGCCAGCCTGGGGCTTCTGGCCATGGAGCTCGACTTCTGGTGGGAGCTCGCCCTGCTGATCGTGATCATGCTGCTCGGCCACTGGATCGAGATGCGCTCACTGGCGCAGTCCTCCTCGGCCCTCGAGTCCCTGGCGGCGCTGCTGCCCGACGCGGCCGAGCGGGTGGATGGCGACGAGGTCACCGTCGTCGCTCCCGCAGACCTTCGCGTGGGCGACCTGGTGATCGTGCGGCCGGGCGGCCGGATCCCGGCCGACGGCCGGGTCGCAGAGGGCACCGCCGAGGTGGACGAGTCCATGATCACCGGCGAGTCCCGGCCGGTCAGCCGCGGCCCCGGCGCTCCGGTCGTAGCCGGCACCGTTGCCACCGACACGGCCCTGCGGGTGCGGGTGGGCGCGGTCGGCGACGACACCGCGCTGGCCGGCATCCGCCGTCTCGTGGCCGAGGCGCAGGCTTCGTCGTCACGGGCGCAGCGCCTCGCCGACCGGGCGGCCGGTTGGCTGTTCTGGTTCGCGCTCGGCGTCGGCGTGCTCACCGCGATCGCCTGGACCCTGTTCGGCAGCCCCGAGGATGCCGTGACCCGCACCATCACCGTGCTCGTGATCGCCTGCCCGCACGCGCTGGGCCTGGCGATACCGCTGGTGGTGGCGATCAGCACGGAGCGGGCCGCGCGCGGCGGGGTGCTGGTGACCGACCGGCTGGCCCTGGAGAGCATGCGCACCGTGGACACCGTGCTCTTCGACAAGACCGGCACCCTCACCAGGGGCGAGCCGGTGGTCAGCCAGCTGCAGCCGGCGCCCGGGTTCGACGACGCGACGGTGCTCGCGCTGGCCGCCGCGGTCGAGGGCGACAGCGAACATCCGCTGGCGAAGGCCATCGTCGCCGCGGCACGCACCCGCGCCCTCACGGTTCCCCCGGCCACCGGGTTCAGGGCAGTCACCGCCGTGGGCGTGACCGCCACGGTCGCCGGCCACGAGGTGTCGGTGGGCGGGCCCAGCCTGCTCAGCCGGCACGACGCCGAGCCGCTGAACGCCACCGGCGCCTGGGCGGCCGACGGCGCCATCGTGCTGCACGTGCTGCGGGACGGCCGGGTGGTCGGCGCCATCGGCCTGGCCGACGAGGTGCGCCAGGAGTCGCGGGAGGCCGTGGACGCCCTGCACGCCTTGGGCGTGGCCGTTGTGATGATCACCGGTGACGCCGAGGCCGTGGCGAGGTCGGTGGCCGTCGAACTCGGCATCGACAGGGTCTTCGCCGGCGTGCACCCCGACCGAAAGGCCGCCGCCGTGTCGGCGCTGCAGCGGGAGGGCCACCGGGTGGCCATGGTGGGCGACGGGGTCAATGACGCCCCGGCCCTGGCGCAGGCCGACGTGGGCATCGCGATCGGCGCCGGCACGGATGTGGCGATCGCTTCGGCCGGGGTGATCCTGGCCAGCGACGACCCCCGGTCGGTGCTTTCGGTGATCGAGCTCTCCAGGGCCGGCTACCGCAAGATGACGCAGAACCTGTGGTGGGCGGCCGGCTACAACCTGCTCGCGGTGCCGCTCGCGGCTGGGGTGCTCGCCCCGATCGGCTTCGTGCTGCCCATGGAGGTGGGCGCGCTGCTGATGTCGGGCTCGACGGTGGTGGTGGCCGTGAACGCGCAGCTGCTGCGCCGGCTCGACCTGCGGCCGGAGGTGAGCGCCGCCAGGGCACTCGGCGAGCGCCGCCGCGAGGAGGCCGGCTCATGACCATCCGGATCAAGCGCATCTACGACGCCGTGGCCGATGACGACGGCCGCCGGGTGCTCGTGGACAGGCTCTGGCCGCGAGGCGTCACGAAGGACCACGCCCGGTTGGATGCCCGGCTCAAGGACGTGGCCCCGTCGCCGGCGCTCCGCAGCTGGTGGAGCCACGATGCGGAGCGCCTCGACGAATTCGCCGTGCGCTACCGGGCCGAACTCGATGGGGAGCCGGCCACGGTGCGGGCTGTCGCGGAGCTGCGCGAGCTCGCGGCGGCCGGACCGACCACCCTGCTCTATGGCGCCAGGGATCCGCATGTCAACCACGCCCGCATCCTGGCCGAGTATCTCGAGCGGCCGGCCTCACCCGCCTGAGGGAGTTCCCCGGGCTCGCAGCCGCTCGATGAACTGCGCCATCTCGACCGACGGCCTCGACCGGGCCGCATCGGCCTCCGGGAACAGCACCGGCAGCCGCGGACCCAGCTCGCGCTGAACGTCCGCGGCCAGCAGGTGGCCCTCCACGAGATAGTCCAGCGGCCACGGCGCACCGGGCCCGGCAGGGTGCCGATGCGCGGCAGTTCGCCATCGGTCGTTCCAGTCGTGGAGCCTGTCGACGAGGTCGCCGCTGAGACCCAGAACCGCCGGATCCAACCGGTCGCTGGGGCGCCCGGCCAGCGCGGACCGGTCCAGAAGCGGCAGCGCCTCCTCCTGCGGCCGCAGCAGGATGCGGGTCGGCATCCGGCCCGGTTGCCACAGCAGCGCCGCCAGGTCGACGGTGCGGGTGAGAGCGGCGAACGCGGCCTCGGGCATGTCCCACATCTGCTGCACGATGGTGCGAGCCCGGGGTCCGGCGGGCGAGAAGGCGGCTCCGGTCTGGGAGACCGCCGCCCACCCGCCGGCATTCTCTGGCTCGGCCCGGACGGCGCGGGAGAGCTCACTGTCGGCCTCGAGATAGAGCACCAGCACGGCCGCGCCGAACGCACGCTGCACGTCGGCGGCCAGCAGGTGGCCGTCGGTCACGAACGCGAGGTGTTCCTCGGCGCTGGGCCATTCCTGCGTCGGGCCCAGAAGATTCTCAAATCTCTCGTTCCACCGCACGAGCCGCGTTTCCAGCTCCGCCGGGAGCCCGAGCACACCGCGGTCGAACGGGCCGATCCACAGGTCCGGCGACGGCGACCTATCCCACAGGGGGAGCATGCCGCCGTACTCGGCCATGAGCATGACCCGGGTGGGGAACGCGACGAGGTCCATCCCCCGACACTATCGCCGGGCGTGCGGCCGGCACGGATCGCACCGAGCACCCCCGGAAAGGGTCCCGCTGGTCACGCAACACGACTAGCCTCCATGAATGGCCGAAATACGAACGCCCGCCGCGCCCCGCGAAGTGGGGCTCTATCGACCGTTGGCCGACGACTGGGCGGGCCTCCGCGATATTCGCCTCCGCTCGATCGCGAACTTCCCGTTGGGTTTCTTCGAATCCTTCGCCGCCGCGCTCGCGCTCACCGAGACCGACTGGCGGGCGCGCGGTGCCAGGAACGCCGAACCCGGCAGCTTCCAGGTCGTCGCCCGCACCACCGACGAGCAGTGGGTGGGCACCATGGCCGCCTTCGTGTCCTCCGGCCCGCCCAGCTACGAGCCGGGCGAGCTGCCCGTCGGCGGCCCGGTCCGCGCCAATCTCGTGGGGGTCTGGGTCGACCCCAGCTACCGCGGTCGCACGGGTGTGGCCGCGCAGCTCCTGCGCGCGGTGCGCACCTGGGTCATCGACGAGCATCACCTCGACCAGGTGTATCTGCACGTGCACGAGAGCAATCACCGTGCCATCCGCTTCTATGAGAAGAACGGCGCCAGGCCCAGCGGCGAGTACATCGCCGACCCTCGTCGCTCCTCGGAGCGGCATGTGGAAATGGTGATGGCCGCGGCCTGCTGAGATGGATCTGCTCGTCGAATTCTGGGCCCGCGTCTCGGCCAGCAACGCTCCACTGCCTGCCCTGACGGTGTGGCTGACCATCGCCGCCGCCGCCCTGCTGGTGCTGGTTCCCCCAGCCTGGAAGCTGACCCGGCACGGCATCACGATCGTGCACGAGGGCGGCCACGGGCTCGTCGCGGCGCTCGGCGGCCGCCGGCTGCAGGGCATCCGGCTGCACTCGGACACCTCAGGCCTCACCGTGAGTCGCGGCAAGCCACGTGGACTTGGCATGGTGTTCACCCTGCTCGCCGGCTACACAGCACCGGCCCTGCTCGGGCTCGGGGCGGCCTGGATGCTCGGCCGCGGCCACGACATCGGCCTGCTCTGGGCACTGCTCGCGGCCCTGGCGCTGCTGTTGGTGCAGATCCGCAACTGGTTCGGGCTCTGGTCGGTGGCCGTGACCGGTGCGCTGGTGTTCGCCGTCACCTGGTTCGGCTCGCCCGCCGTGCAGAGCATCTTCGCCCTGCTGGTCACCGCGTTCCTGCTGATCGGGGCGCTGCGCACGGTCGTGGAGCTGCAGGTCACCCGGTCGCGCCGCGGCGGGCAGGCCTCGGACGCCGACCAGCTGGCCCGGCTCAGCCGTCTGCCCGGACTGTTCTGGGTGCTGGTGTTCTTCGCCGTCGCCGGGGCCTGCCTGGTGGGCGCCGCGCGGCTGCTCGCCCTGGTCTAGCTGTACGTCCAGCCGCGCGTGCCGCGGGGTCGTACGTTGAGAAACGTTGTCGGATGGCGCCGACTCGCGGCAAAATGCCCCATGGGCCCCCGCGAAGGGGCACTTTTCCGCAACTCGCGGGCGGGCCGTCTCACGAGTTGCCGCAATGTCCCCCTTCGGAGCGCGGGAAGGGGGACTCTCGAGCAACTCGCGGGCGGCTAGAAGACCGACACACCCAGCAGGGTGCCGACCAGCCAGGTCACGAAGAGGGCCGCGGCGCCGCCGGTGACCACGCGCACGGTGGCGCGGGCGAGCCGGCTGCCGCCCAGCCGGGCGCCGAGCGCTCCGGTGAGGGCGAGGGCCACCAGCACGGCGACAAAGGTCACCGGAACGCGGATGCCCTCCGGCGGCAGCAGGATCGCCAGCAGGGGCAGGATCGCACCGAGGGTGAAGGCCAGGGCGGAGGCGCCGGCCGCGTGCCAGGCGCTGGCCACATCCTCCTCGACGATGTTCAGTTCGAGGGAGAGGTGCGCCTTGAGGGCATCCTTCGCGGTGAGTTCGACGGCCACCTGGCGGGCGGTGGCCGGGGCCAGGCCGCGCTCCTCATAGAGCGACGTGAGCACGTCGAGTTCGCCGGCCGGGTCGTCGAGGAGTTCGCGCTTCTGTTTCTCGATCATGGCGCGCTGGCTGTCGCTCTGGCTGCTCACCGAGACGTATTCGCCGAGCGCCATCGAAATCGCCCCGCCGACGAGTCCTGCCGCGCCGGCGGCGACGATCGCGGGGGTGCTGCCGCCGGCCCCGGCGACGCCGACCACGATGGCCGCGACTGAGACGATGCCGTCGTTGGCGCCGAGCACGCCGGCCCGCAGCCAGTTGAGCCGGCTCGCCAGGCTGGATGCGGCCGGGGCAGGCGCGGCGCCGGCGCGGGTTGCTGCATCCGCCGACCGGGTGCCGGCCGGGGCGAAGAAGGGGGGCGAGAGGGTGGCCATAGAGTCACCATAGGCACCTCTCGCCGACCCCGCCAGCGTGGAAAGCCTTGCCTAATCTGCCTGATCAGGGCATGGAAAGGCTTGCCTAAGTCGGCTCGAAACGGCCTAGAACGGCACCCCGCACACGAGGGCGGCGTTGGCGAAGGCCGTGGCCTCCCCGGTGCGCACGAACACGCGGGCCGACCCGGAGAGCCGTTTGAGCTCGCCGTGCCCGATGTACTCGATGTCGGTGAAGCGCTCGCTGAGCCACTCCTGGGCCACCGTGCCCTTGGCCTCCTCGGCCGCCACGCAGCGTTCCACGACGAGTTCGCCCAGCAGCGCGTCGAGAACCTGCTCGAAGCGCGGAACACCGTGCACCAGGGCAAGGTCGATCACCGGCACGCCCGCGGGCGCGGGCATGCCGCAGTCTCCCACGAGAACGATGTCGCCGTGGCCCAGGCGGCTGAGTGCCGCGTTCAGGTCGGCGTTCAGGATGCCGGTGCGTTTCACGGGTGTGCCTCGTTGTGGTCGGTGGCGGTGGGGGTGGCGGATGCGGCGAGAACCTCGGGGAGCACGTCGCCGGCGTGCGGATAGGACGGCTGCGTTCCCCGGGACTGCACGGCGAACGCCCCGACGCGCACGGCCAGCCTGGCCGCCTCGCGGAGCGTGTCGCCGGCGGCGAGCCGGGCGCTGAGCGCACCCACGAAGGCGTCGCCGGCGCCGGAACTGTCGACCGCGACCACGACGGGTGACGGCACGGCATCCGTGCCGTCGGCATCGGAGACGATTGCGCCGAGGGCGCCGCGGGTGAGCACGACCGAGGTCACCCCCCACGCGCGCAGCCGGGCCACCGCATCGGCGTCCGACGCGGGCGCCGGTGTGCCGGGCGTGAGCTGGGCCAGGAGCAGCGTGGCTTCGTGCTCGTTCACGATCAGGGGGTCGGCGGCCGCGACGGTCTCCGGGTCCAGTTCGATCACGGGCGCGAGGTTGAGCACCACCCGTCCGCCGGCCAGCCGGGCGGCGGCGGCGCTGGCCGCCGCCGGAATCTCGCCCTGCAGGACCAGCACGGCCGCGCCGGCGATCAGGCCGGCGCTCTGGCCCACGACGTCGGCATCCACCGCGGCGTTGGCCCCCGGGATGACGATGATGGTGTTCTCGCCATCGTCGGCCACGGTGATCACGGCCAGCCCGGTGGGGCCGTCCACGGCCCGCACGTGGGTGAGGTCGACGTTAGCGGATTCGAGCAGCACGGTGGCCGCGGCGGCCTGGCCGTCGAGGCCGATCGCGCCGACCATGCTCACCCGGGCGCCGAGCAGCGCCGCGGCGACGGCCTGGTTGGCGCCCTTGCCGCCGGGCAGAACTGCGATCGACGTGCCGATCAGGGTCTCGCCGGGCAGCGGATGCCGCTGGACGGTGGTGACCTGGTCGGCGTTGATCGAGCCGACCACCACGACACCGGTCAGGCCCGCTCCGGTCACGGCCGCCCCGGCGACCGGGGCTGTGGTTGTCGGGGTCACTTGGAGAAGTCGCCCACGTTCGTCTTCGTGACGGCGACGACGTCGACGGGAACGGTGGCTTCGACCTTGTCGCCGGCGATGGCCTTGACGGCCAGTTCGATCGCGAGACGGCCGAGTTCGGCGGGCTGCTGCGCGACGGTGGCGTAGAGCGAGCCGTCCGAGATGGCGGTCAGGCCATCCGCGGTGCCGTCGAAGCCGACGACGGAGACCTCGGAACCGGCGCGGGCGCCGAGGGCCTGGATCGCGCCGAGGGCCATCTCGTCGTTCTCGGCGAAGATGCCGGTGACGCCGGGGTTGGCCTGCAGCAGGTTGGTGGTGACGTCGAGGGCGGAGGCGCGGTCGAAGTTCGCGGTCTGCTCGGCGACGACGGTGATGTCGGGGTAGGCGGCGATGCCCTCGTCGAAGCCGGCGCCGCGGTCGCGGCTGGCGGAGGTGCCGGACACGCCCTGCAGGGAGATGACCGTGCCCTTCTCGCCCATGGCCGCGGCGAGCTCGTCGGCCGCCTGCTTGCCGCCGGCCACGTTGTCGCTGGCCACCAGGGAGGTGAGCTCGGCATCGTTGACCGTGCGGTCCACGCCGATGACCGGGATGTTCGCGGCGGTCAGCGCGTTCACCGAGGCGCTGGCGGCATCGGAGTCGACCGGGTTGACGATGACGGCCTTGGTGCTGCCGGCCGTGGCCGTGGCCAGCTGGTTGGCCTGGGTGGCCGAGTCGTTCTGGGCGTCGACGATGTAGAGGTCGACGCCGGCTTCGTCGGCGGCGGCCTGGGCGCCGTCGCGGAGTTCGACGAAGAACGGGTTGTTCAGGGTCGAGATCGCGAGCACGACCTTCGGTCCGCTCGCCTCGTCACCGCTTCCGCGGCCGCAGGCGGTGGTGCCGGCGAGGATCAGTGCGGCCGTGGCAGTGACGGCGGCGATACGACGAAAGGAGGATGACTTCATTGTGGTTCCTTTATTGGGTGGGGCGGGGAGAGGGGAAAAGAGGGGGTCAGCTGTTGCGGGTCTTGCGGCGCAGCACGTCTGCGCCCACCGCAAGGGCGATGACCAGGCCGATGACGACCTGCTGCCAGAACGACGAGACGTTGAGCAGGTTGAGACCGTTGCGGATGACGACGAGAACCAGGGCGCCGATGAAGGTGCCGGAGATCTTGCCGAGCCCGCCGGAGAGCGAGGCCCCGCCGATGACCACGGCGGCGATGGCATCCAGCTCGTAGCCGGCGGCGGCCTGGGGCTGGGCGGAGTCGAGCCGGCCGGCCAGGAGCAGCCCGGCCAGGGCCGCGAAGACACCGGCGAGGGCGAAGACCGTGACGATGATGCGCTTGACCGGCAGTCCGGACAGCCGGGCGGCCTCGGCGTTGCCGCCGACCGCGTACATGGAGCGGCCGAGCACGGTGCGGTTGAGGATGAAGGAGGCGACCAGCGCCGCCAGCACCAGGATCACGATGGGCATCGGCACCGGGCCGATGTTGCTGCCGAGGAACGACACGTCGGGTGCCGTCTTGATCGGCCGGCCGTCCGAGATCACCAGGGTGAGGCCGCGGGCCACGCTGAGCATGGCCAGGGTGGCGATGAAGGAGGGCAGCTTGCCGTAGGCGTTGGCGGCGCCGTTGATCACGCCGGCGAGCAGGCCCACGACGAGCCCGCCGATCAGCGCCATCCAGCCGGGCAGGCCGGCGCTGACGAAGAACCAGCCCGACGCCATGGCCGACAGCGCCGCGACGGCGCCGACCGAGAGGTCGATGCCGCCGGCGACGATGACGAAGGTCATGCCGAAGGCGAGCACCGCCACGGTCGACACCTGGATGCCGATGTTGAGCAGGTTCTGCCCGGTGAGGAAGTCCGGGGTGGCGATGACCAGGGCGATGCAAAGCACCACGAGACCCACGAGGGCGCCGTTGTTGGCCAGAAAGGTCTTGTAGTCGAAGGAGCGCCGGGTGGGCGCCTCGGGGGAACGGGTGGTGGTCGTCGTTGACATGGTTTTCAATTCCTTCTGGGTCAGCGCTGCGCTGCGCGGGAGCGGGCGGCGAGGGTCATGACTGCGTCTTGGGTGGCATCCGCTGCGCTGAGTTCGCCGGACAGCCGGCCGTCGCGCATGACGAGGATGCGGTCGCTCATGCCCAGGATCTCGGGCAGTTCGCTGGAGACCATGACAATGGCCCCGCCGGCTGCGGTGATCGAGTTCATCAGTTCGTAGATCTCGACCTTGGCGCCCACGTCCACACCGCGCGTCGGTTCGTCCAGCAGCAGCACGGTGGAGGCGGCGATGATCCACCGGCCGAACACCGCCTTCTGCTGGTTGCCGCCGGAGAGCGACCGGATCGGCTGCTCGATGGTGTGCATGCGGATGCGGAGCTTCTCGGCGACGGCCTCGGCGCGCTTGCGTTGGCCGGTGAAGTCGGCCAGGCCGAGCTTGGCGCTGGAGGCGAGGGTGGCGTAGCCGAGGTTGTCGTTGACCGAGGCATCCAGCACCAGCCCCTGGCCCTTGCGGTCTTCGGGTACGTGGCCGATGCCGGCCCGGATGGCCGCCTTGATGTCGCCCTTGGGCAGCTGCGTGCCGCGCACCGACACGGTGCCGGTGTCGTACTTGTCGGCGCCGGCGATGGCGCGGATCAGTTCGGTGCGGCCGGCCCCGACGAGCCCGGCGATGCCGAGCACCTCGCCGGCCCGCACAGTGAAGCTGATGTCGTCGAACTGGCCGGCACTGCTGAGGTTGGTCACGGCGAGAACCTCGGTGACCGCCGGGGTCTCGTCGGCGCGGCGCGGGAACTGGTCCTCGATGCTGCGGCCGACCATCAGCTTGACCAGGTCGTCTTCGGGGGTGGAGGCCGGCACCTCGGCGATGAAGTGGCCATCGCGGATGACGGTGACGGTGTCGCCGACTTCGGCGATCTCGTCGAGGTGGTGGCTGATGAAGAGCATGCCCACGCCGCGTTGGCGGAGGTCGGCCATCACGGCGAAGAGGGCCTGGGTTTCGTGACGGGTGAGCGCGGCAGTGGGTTCGTCGAGGATGAGCACGCGGGCGTTGATGCTCAGCGCCTTGGCGATCTCGACCAGTTGCTGCTTGGCGATGCCGAGGTCACCGACCGGCATGTTGACGTCGACGTCGAGGCCGATCAGGGCCAGCGCGGCGCGGGCCTGCCGGCGGAGTTCGGGGCGGTCGACCATGCCGAACCTGGTGGGCATCCGGCCGAGCATCACGTTTTCGGCCACGCTCATGGTGGCCACGAGGTTGAGTTCCTGGTGGATGGTGGCGATGCCGTGCTCTTCGGCGGCCCGGGTGCTGGGCAGGCTGGTGACGACGCCGTCGACCAGGATCTGGCCGCCGTCGGGCTGGTAGACGCCGGCGACCATCTTGATCAGGGTGGACTTGCCGGCGCCGTTCTCGCCCAGCAGTACCTGCACCTGGCCGGGGTAGACACTCACGGTGACGTCTTGGATCACCGTGACCGGACCGAAGGTCTTGGTCACGTTCTGCAGCGTGATCAGGGGGTGCGTGTTCATGACTGGCTCCTTTGCCGGGTCTGGGTCGAGGGGCGGATGGGTGTGGCCGACGACGCCCGCACGATCAGTTCGCTGGGAAGCACCACCGAGTCCGGTGCGTAACCGTCGATGACCTGCAGCAGCAGGTCGACGGCGATCCGGCCCATGTCTTCCACGCTGTGCGCGATCACGCTCAGCGCCGGGTTGAGCAGCGCGAACCACTCGATGTCGTCGAAGGCGACCAGAGCGATGTCGGTGCCGATCCGCATCCCGAGCTTGTGCAGGATGCTGATGGCGCCGACGGCCATCAGGCTGTCGGCGGCGAGCAACGCGGTGGGCGGGTCGGCGAGGTCGAGCAGGGCGTGCACACCGGCCGATCCGCTGGCGGCCTGGTAGTCACCGAAGTAGACCAGCTCGGGGTCCTGGCTGAGGCCGGCCTGGGCGACGGCGCGGGTGAAGGCGGCGAAACGGTCCCGGCCGGTGGAGGTGGCCTGCGGGCCGGAGATGTAGCCGATGCGGGTGTGGCCCTGGTCGGCGAGGTGCTGCACGGCCTGGCGGATGCCCGATTCGCTGTCGGTGGTGACGCTGGGGAGGTCGAGGCCCGGCACGGTGCGGTCGACGAGCACTGTGGGCACCTTGCGCTCGATCAGGGCGCTCAGCCGGCCGAGGTCGTCGCCGACCGGGGCCACGATCACACCGTCGACGCGACGGGAGATGAGGGTGTCGAGGTAGCGGTCCTGCTGGTCGTTACGCTCGTTGGCGTTGCCGAGCAGGGTGACGTAACCGGCGGAGAGGGCGGCCTGTTCGGCGGCGTGGGCGAGGTCGGCGAAGAACGGGTTGCGCACGTCGGGCACCAGCAGGCCGAGCGAGGTGGACCGGGTGGAGCGCAGGGCCTGGGCCTGGGCGTTGGGCTGGTAGTCCAGCTCCGCGGCGGCCGCGGCGACGCGTTCGCGGGTGTCGGCCGAGGTGGCCGGATTGCCCGACAGGACGCGGGAGGCGGTGCCCACCGACACGCCGGCGCGGGCGGCGACGTCCTTGATCGTTACGGCTTCCACGGCCACTCCCTTGTGTGTGCGTGCGATGGTGCAGGTGCTCGGTGTGACTCGTGGAATCGTTTCCATGGAATCGTTTCCATGGTACGTCGCACGACAGCACGATGTCAACCGAGCGGGCGCGCGGGAGCGGCTCGGGGCCCTGCGGCTCGGGTCAGCGGCGGCCGACGAAGGTGTCCATCGACCTGTACACGCCGAACACCTTGCCGGCCACGGCGTCCCAGGCCGCCAGTGGCAGCACGCCGCGCAGCTTCTTGGAGAACCCGACGGTCCACGGCATCAGCAGCTGCGGCGACCCGGCGAGCATGGCGCGCCAGACCCGGTTGACCACGTACTCCGGGGTCATCACGGGCGTGAACAGCGGGCCGCGGGCGCCGTCGAACATGCCGGTGGAGATGTAGCTGGGTGCGATGGTGCTCACCCGCACGTTGTCGAAGCCCTGCTGCGCAAGCTCGAGCCGCAACGAATCGCTCCAGGTGATCACGGCGGCCTTCGAGGCCGCGTAGACGCTCATCCGCGGGTTGGAGAGCATGCCGGCGGCGGAGGCGATGTTCACGATGCGGGCCTCACGGTAGGGGTTGCGCATCATCGCGGGCAGGAACTCACGGGTGATGTACATCGGCGCGAGGGCGTTCACCTGCATGGTGGAGCGGGTGTCGTCGCCGTTGTCGTGCTCCCAGAAGAACGACCCGCGCACGATGCCGGCGTTGTTGATCACGATGTCGGGGTTGCCCACCTCGGTGCGCACCCGTTGGGCGGTCTGCGCGATGGCGCCGAGGTCGGCGATGTCCACGACATACGGGGCGATCTGGGTGGTGCCGCCCGCGCGCTCGGTGAGGATGGCGGCGGTGGCCGAGAGGGCGGCGGCGTCCCGGTCCCAGAGGATCACGGCGCGTGCGCCCTCGGCGACGGCACGCTCGGCATAGAGGCGGCCCATGCCCATGGCGGCGCCGGTGATCAGCACGCGGGCTCCGGAAACGGTTCGAGTCATGGGTCAATCATCCCAACTCCTGGCGACGAACCGGTGCGGCACCGCCCGCGTGCCCGGTGCCCAATTGCTACGTTGCGTTTCACCGGGGAGTGCGCGGGGCCGGTCGGCTGGGTAGCGTCGAGGAAACTTCGACCTCCGACGATCGGCCGCCATGTCTGCCAGCACCGCCACGAGCACCACCGCCCGCCTCGCCGCGGCCGCCGGTGGCGCGCCGGGCCGCGGCCGGGCCGCATCCGCCCCCGCCGGCAC
>NZ_JBGQOH010000024.1:0-53908 GCF_052113745.1 Cryobacterium sp. W22_MBD10_FK3 | reverse complement strand
CGGCCGCTTTCGCGAGATGGCGCACCCGCGAGGTGACGCGTCACGAGGTGACGCATCGCGAGATGGCGCATCCGCGAAAGCGGAGCTGTGGTTGCTTCGCGGGTGCCGAGGTGACCGTTCGGCCGCTTTCGCGAGATGACGCATCCGCGAGGTGACGCACCGCGAGATGGCGCACCCGCGAGGTGACGCACCGCGAGATGGCGCATCCGCGAGGTGACGCATCCGCGAGAGCGGCCGTGTGGTTGCTTCGCGGGTGCCGTGGTGACCGTTAGGCCGCTTTCGCGACCGGAGCGGGCGCGGGCACGAGAAAACCGCCCGGGCGACCGTGGGGTCGACCGGGCGGCGGGAGCTGCGAGTGCGGGGTTAGCCGAAGCGGCCGGAGACGTAGTCCTCGGTGGCCTGCACGGTGGGGTTGGAGAAGATCGTGGTGGTGTCGTCGTACTCGATGAGCTTGCCCGGCTTGCCGGTGCCCGCGATGTTGAAGAACGCGGTGCGGTCCGAGACCCGGGAAGCCTGCTGCATGTTGTGCGTGACGATGACGATCGTGTAGTCGACCTTCATCTCCTCGATGAGGTCCTCGATCGCGAGGGTGGAGATCGGGTCCAGCGCCGAGCAGGGCTCGTCCATCAGGATCACGTCGGGCTGCACGGCGATGGCGCGGGCGATGCAGAGACGCTGCTGCTGGCCGCCGGAGAGGCTCGAGCCTGGCTTGTCGAGGCGGTCCTTGACCTCGTTCCAGAGGTTCGCGCCGCTCAGCGACCGCTCGATCAGCGCGTCGGCGTCGCTCTTGGCCATGCGCCGGTTGTTCAACTTCACGCCGGCGAGAACGTTGTCGCCGATCGACATGGTGGGAAACGGGTTGGGCCGCTGGAAGACCATGCCCACCTGGCGGCGCACGAGTACGGGGTCGACGCCGGGGCCGTAGAGGTTGTTGCCGTCGATGAGCACTTCGCCGTCGACGTGGGCGCCGGGAATGACCTCGTGCATGCGGTTGAGGGTGCGCAGGAACGTGGACTTGCCGCAGCCGGAGGGGCCGATCAGCGCGGTCACGGTGCGCGGTTCGATGGTCAGCGACACGCCCTCGACGGCGAGGAATTTGCTGTAGTAGACGTCGAGGTCGTTGACTTCAATGCGCTTGGACATGTGTTCCTTCGAATCTGTGGGAGCTGGAAAGTCTGGGCGGCGGCGTCAGCGGCCGAGTTTGGGGGAGAAGGCGCGGGCGACGAGCCTGGCCACGAGGTTCAGCAGCATCACGATCACGATGAGGGTGAGCGCACCGGCCCAGGCCCGGTCAATGTAGGCCTGTGAGTCGGCGCCCTGGCTGGCGTACTGGTTGTACACGAACACCGGCAGGGTCATCATCCGCTCGCTGAACAGGTCGTAGTTCATGCTGGCGGTGAAGCCGGCCACGATCAGCAGCGGCGCGGTCTCGCCGATCACGCGGGAGATCGAGATCATCACACCGGTGACGATGCCGGCCAGCGACGTCGGCAGCACGACCTTCACGATGGTCAGCCACTTGGGCACGCCCAGCGCGTACGCGGCCTCGCGCAACTCGTTGGGCACCAGCTTGAGCATCTCCTCGCTCGAGCGCACCACAACGGGGATCATCAGCACCGACAGGGCCACCGATCCGCCGAAGCCGAACCGGATGCCCGGGTCGTTGAAGAGCAGCGAGAACAGGGCGTAGGCGAACAGGCCGGCCACGATCGACGGGATGCCGGTCATCACGTCGACGAAGAAGGTGATGCCACGGGCCAGACGGCCGCGGCCGTATTCGGTGAGGTAGATGGCCGTGAGCAGGCCGATCGGCACCGAGATGATGGTGGCGAGCCCGGTCACGAACAGGGTGCCCACGATGGCGTGCAGGGCCCCGCCGCCGGCGCCGACGACGTTGCGCTGGGACTCGGTGAAGAAGGTGGGGGTGAGGAACGCGGGCAGCCCGTTGACGATGGTGGTGCCGACCAGGGAGATCAGCGGGATCAGCGCCACCACGAAGGCGATCGTCACCAGGGCGGTGACCAGGCGGTCCTTGGCCCGGCGGATGCCCTCGACGAAGTAGGAGAACAGGAACAGGGCGACGCAGTAGAGCACGGTGCCGAAGAACAGCGTGCCGGCCCAGTTGAAGCTCTCCGTGGCGCCGGACATGAAGACCACAGCGAAGAACGCGCCCACGACCACCCAGCTGGCGGCGAGCACCATCAGCGGCGAATGCTTGGGCAGTTTGCCCGCGGTGAGGGAGTTCGTGACGGGCGACGAGACGGTCATGGTGCTCATCAATTCGCTCCAGAGAAGGCCTTGCGGCGGTTGATGATCACGCGCGCGATCATGTTGACGATCAGCGTGATGATGAAGAGCATGAGGCCGGTGGCGAGCAGGATGTTGACGCCGACGCCGTGTGCTTCGGGGAAGTTCAGCGCGATGTTCGCGGCGATGGTGTTGGAGTTCTGCGAGGTGAGCAGCTGGAAGATCACCTCGGGGTTGGGGGAGAGCACCATGGCGACGGCCATGGTCTCGCCGAGCGCCCGGCCCAGGCCGAGCATCGCGGCGGAGATGATGCCCGCGCGGCCGAACGGCAGCACGGCCATGGTGATCATTTCCCAGCGGGTGGCGCCGAGGGCCAGCGAGGCTTCCTCGTAGAGCACCGGAGTCTGCAGGAAGATCTCCCGGCAGATGGCGGTGATGATCGGCAGCACCATCACGGCGAGCACGATGGCCACGGTGAGGATGGTGCGGCCGGTGCCGGAGACGGGGCCCGCGAACAGCGGGAACCAGCCGAACCATTCGACGAGGTTCGCGTAGAAGGGCTGCACCAGCGGGGCGAGCACGCCGATGCCCCAGAGGCCGAAGACCACGGAGGGGACCGCGGCGAGCAGGTCGATGAGGTAGCCCAGCCCCTGCGCGAGCTTGCGCGGGGCGTAGTGCGAGATGAACAGGGCCACGGCGATGGCGACGGGCACGGCCATCAGGAGGGCCAGGAAGGCCGACCAGACCGTGCCGAAGGCCAGCGGCGCCACGTAGGACCAGAAGTTGCTGAAGTCGCCCTTGAACGCGTCAGCGGGGGCCACGAAGGCGGGGATGCTCTGCACGAACAGGAACAGGGCCACGGCGGCCAGTACGGCCAGGATCAGACTGCCGGCCACCACCGTCGCGGTGGAGAAGATGCGGTCGCCCGGTCGTTCCTTGGCCTTGATCGCAATACGGTCAACTGCGCTCGTCATTCCGAGAGTCTCCCTGGAGGGGGTTGGTGATGCCGGTAAGGGTGGATCTAGAGCCGGACCCCACGCCTCAGTGTGCCCGACCGGGCGACCGCGTGCAACGCGATCGCCCTGCCGGGCAGTGGTACTGAAGCGAAAAGCTCAGCGGGTGTTGAGTTACTTGACGGTCTCGAGAACCGCGGCGACCTTGGACTGCAGGTCGGCGGACAGCGGTGCCGCTCCGGCGGATGCCGCGGCCTCGGCCTGGCCGGCCTCGCTGGCCATGTAGCTGACGTACTCCTTGACGAGGGCGCCCTGTTCGGCATCCGCGTACTCGGTGCAGACCAGCGCGTAGCTCACCAGAACGAGCGGGTAGTGCGTCGCGTCGGTGGTGAGGCGGTCCAGCTTGACGGCCAGGTCGTTGTCGGCGCGGCCTTCGACGAGCGGCGAACCGTCGACGACTGCTGCGGCGGCCTCGGCCGTGTACTCGACGAACTCGTCGCCGACCTTGATCTTGGCGACACCGAGGTCACCGGCGCGGGACGCGTCGGCGTAGCCGATGGTGCCGGTGCCGTTGGTGACGGCGTCGACGACACCGGAGGTGCCCTGGGCGCCCTCACCGGTGGCGTACGGGAACGGGTCGGCCGGCTTCTCGGTCCACACGTCGGGTGCGGCCTGGAAGAGGTAGTCGGAGAAGTTCTTGGTGGTGCCCGAGTCGTCGGAACGGTGCACGGCGGTGATCGGGGCGGACGGCAGTTTCGCGTCGGCGTTCAGCGCGACGATGGCCGGGTCGTTCCAGGTGGTGATGGCGCCGGAGAAGATCTTGGCCAGGGTGTCGGCATCCAGGTTGAGGTCGGTGACGCCCTCGACGTTGAAGATGACGGCGATCGGGGAGATGTAGACGGGCAGGTCGACTGCGGTGGTGTCGGGGGCGCAGGCGGCGAACGCGCCGGCCAGCTCCTCGTCGCTCAGGTAGGAGTCCGAACCGGCGAAGTCGGTGCCGCCGGCGATGAAGGTCTCGCGGCCGGCGCCGGAGCCCGACGGGTCGTAGTTGATGGTGACATCCGGGTTGGCCGTCTGGAAAGCGGAGATCCACGCTTCCTGGGCCGAGCCCTGCGAGGAGGCGCCCGCGGCGTTGAGCGTGCCGGTGAGGGTGCTCTCGGCGGCGTCGTCGGTAGCCGTGCTGCCGGCTTCGTTCGACGCGCAAGAGGAAAGAACGAGGGCTGCGGCAATAGCAATGACCGCGGGGCGGCCAAAACGCATGAGATTCACAAGGATCCTTTTCAGGTTGACTACAGGGAATGCGATCACAGGAGAATCCTGCGAACTTCGGGCCGGTGCTGGCCCTCGGTAGACGCTATTCCGTGTGGTTAACGACACTCCCCCTCCTTGGTGAACGGGAGGTGAACGACATCCGTCCAGTCGGACTCGCAACCGGCCCCGGGCGGGCACACGACAGCGCCCGCAGCCCCGGTGGGGGCGGCGGGCGCTGTTGGCGGCGGGCGCTGTTGGCGGCCTTAGACGCGCGGCGGGTGGCTTTCGATGGCCAGGATGCCCGCGCTCGGGTTGTCGCTGGAGAGGTGCACGACGGTGAACCCGGCGGGGGCCAGCGCCGCGGCGTTCGACAACTGATGGGTCATCGGGGAACCCGTCGCGAGGGCGATCTCGCGCAGGATGTCCGGCAGCACCGGACCGTGGCTGCACAGCACGGCGGTCTTGCGGGCGCGGATGCGCTTGCCCACGTTGTGCCGCACATCGCTCGTGCCGTTCTCCCAGGCGTCCTGGCTGATCAGGTCGGTGCGCTTGAACGGCACCCCGGTGGCGGCCGAGAGCGGCGCCACCGTGGTCACGCAACGGGTGGCGGTGCTGGTGAAGATGCGCTGCGGATGCCAGGCGCTCACCGTGCCCACCAGGGCGGCGGCCTGCTTCACTCCTCTTTCGCTGAGCGGGCGGGTCGCGTCGGGCCCCGACCAGTCGTGCGGAGCGGTGGCCTTGGCGTGCCTCAGCGCGATGATGGCGAAGGTGCTCGTGATGCCCTGGGCCACCAGGCGGGCGAACGCGTCGATGATCTCCACGTCGGGGGCGTAGCTGAGGTAGGTCCTGGCCTTCTTGATGGTCACCCATTCCAGGGCGGCCACCTCACCGTTGGGCACGAAGGTGGACTTGAGGATGTGCTCCGGCAGCACCTCGGCGGCCCAATAGTGCACGATCTTGGCCTTGCCGCCCGGCATCGCGTATTCCGAGATGCCCAGCGGCACGCCCAGGGCGATCGCAAGACCAGTCTCCTCCTCGATTTCCCGCACGGCCGTGACCGGCAGTGTCTCGCCGGGGTCGACCTTGCCCTTGGGGATGGTGATGTCGCCGTGCACGGTGCGGTGGATCAGGAGCACGTGCATCTTGCCGTCGATGAGGCGCCAACAGACCGCCCCGGCCGCGTAGACGGCACCGGAGTCACTCATCGGCGGCTGACCGGACGCTTACGCTGGCCGATTTGCTGCATCAGGCGGTTCTGCATGTCGTCCAACGCCTTGCCGTCGGCATCGAGATGGTGCCTGGTCCACTCGCCGTTCTCGTCCAGCCACCACGACGAGGTGCGCTCGTCCATGGCCCTGGTGAAGAGGGCGTCCACCTCGGCGAGGTGCCGCGGGTCCACGAGCCGCACCAGCGCCTCCACCCGGCGGTCGAGGTTGCGGTGCATCATGTCGGCGCTGCCGATGAATACCTGGGTCTCGCCGAGGTTGTGGAAGCAGAAGATCCGGGAGTGCTCGAGGTAACGGCCCAGGATCGACCGCACCCGGATGTTGTCGCTCATGCCGGGCACCCCGGGCTTGAGGCTGCAGATGCCGCGCACCCAGACGTCCACGGGCACGCCGGCCTGGCTGGCCCGGTAGAGCGCGTCGATGATGTCCTCGTCCACCATTGAGTTCACCTTGATGCGGATGCCGGCGGGCTTGCCGGCCAACGCGTTCGCGGTTTCGTCGGCGATGCGCTTGAGTAGCGCCTTCCGCAGGTGCAGCGGAGCCACCAGCAGGCGCTTGAACTTCTTCTCGATGGCGTAGCCGGAGAGCTCGTTGAACAGCCGGGTGAGGTCCTTGCCCACCTGGTCGTCCGCGGTGAGCAGTCCCATGTCTTCGTAGATGCGGCTGGTCTTGGGGTTGTAGTTTCCGGTGCCGATGTGGCTGTAGTGCCGCAACACGCCCTTCTCGTAGCGCACCACGAGGGCGAGCTTGCAGTGCGTCTTCAAGCCCACCAGGCCGTAGACCACGTGCACGCCGGCCTTTTCCAGCTTGCGCGCCCACGAGATGTTGGCCTGCTCGTCGAACCTGGCCTTGATCTCCACCAGGGCGAGCACCTGCTTGCCCGATTCCGCGGCGGCGATCAGCGCCTCCACGATCGGGCTGTCGCCGGAGGTGCGGTACAGGGTCTGCTTGATGGCCAGCACGTTCGGGTCGGCGGCGGCCTGCTCGAGGAACGCCTGCACGCTGGTCGCGAACGACTCGTACGGGTGGTGCAGCAGGATGTCGCCGCGGCCGATGGCGCGGAAGATGTCAGGTTCGTCGTTGGGTTCGCCGGTGAGCAGCTGCGCGGCGGTGGTGGGCACGTGCTTGACGTAGTGCAGGTCGGGCCGGTCGATGCGAAGGTCGAACAGGCCGCCGAGGTCCAGCGGTGCGGGCAGGCGGTACACCTCCTGCTCGGTGACGTCGAGTTCGCGCACGAGCAGGCCCAGCGTGACCTCGTCCATGTCCTCGGTGACTTCGAGGCGGATGGGCGGGCCGAACCGGCGACGCAGCAGCTCCTTCTCGAGCGCCTTGATCAGGTTCTCGGTGTCGTCCTCCTCGATGACCACGTCTTCATTGCGGGTGACCCTGAACACGTGGTGTTCGAGGATGTCCATGCCGGGGAAGAGGTCTTCGAGGTGGTTGGCGATGAGGTCTTCGAGGGTGATGAAGCGCACCTTGTCGACGGATTCGGTGCGGTCCACCCGCACGAAACGCGGCAGCATCGAGGGCACCTTGAGGCGGGCGAACTCCTGCTTGCCGGTCTTGGAGCTGTGCAGCCGCACCGCCAGGTTCAGCGACAGCCCGGAGATGTACGGGAACGGGTGCGCGGGGTCAACGGCCAGCGGCATCAGTACCGGGAAGATCTGGTTGCCGAAGTAGCCACGCAGCGACCGGCGGTCCACGTCGGAGAGGCTGTCCCAGGTGACGATGTCCACGCCGTGCTCGGCCAGGGCGGGCCGCACGAGCTCCTGGAACGCGTGCGCGTGCCGGTCCTGCAGCACGTGGGCGGCGGCGGAGATGTCGGAGAGCACGTCCTGCGGGGCGCGCCCCACATTGGTGGGCACGGCCAGGCCGGTCAGGATGCGGCGTTTGAGGCCGGCAACGCGCACCATGAAGAACTCATCGAGGTTGCTCGCGAAGATGGCGAGGAAGTTCGCCCGTTCGAGCACCGGCAGGGCGGGGTCCTCGGCGAGTTCGAGCACCCGCTGGTTGAAGGCCAGCCAGCTCAGCTCCCTGTCGAGGTAACGCTCACTCTGCAGTGCCGGATCGTTTTTGCCGATCTGAGGGTCAAAATCGTCGTCAAGTTCGCTTTCGAGACCTGACGTGCCTGGGATGTTGTCGCCGTCCATCTGTCCATCTTGACACCCGCCGCCGAGCGGGCGCGACGCCTACCGTGAACGGAACCTTAACGAGGCCAGCGGTGGTACTGCACATCCGAGGTGCGGTCAACGAATCCGAGGCTGCGGTACAGCCGCACCGGCCCGGTGCTCTCGGCTTCCACATACAGTTCCACGGCCGTGCAACCGCGCTGCCGCAGCCGGGCCAGGCCGGCCAGCATCAGGGCGCGGCCGATCCCGGCACCGGCGGCGTCGGGGTGCACCCCGAGCACGTAGATCTCGCCGAGCGCTGAGCCGGGTTCGATCTTCAGCCAGTTGTAGCCGAGCAGGCGACCGGGCGCGGCGTCGGCCGGCGCGGTCTCGCGCGCCAGCAGCAGGTCGCCGGCGTCGAACCAGGGCTCGGCCATCCGGTCGGCCAGGTCACCCTCGCTGATGGCGCCCTGTTCCGGATGCGTGGCGAAGACGAGGGCGTTCAGCCGCACCCAATCGGCGGTGTCGCCAGGTTCGTCAGCGGACCCGGCCCGGAACGCGGTGATCCCGACGCCGTCGGGCAGCACGGCGGCCGGCTCGGCGTCGGCGTCGGCGAGGGGGCGTTCCAGCTGCAGGAGGGTGCGTTTGGCGCTGAACCCGAATCGGTCGGCCAGGGCCCTGGCGCCCGGGTGGTCGCCGTGCGCCCACGCGGTCAGGTCGCCGGACATTCCGCCCTCGTCGTCGAAGAGGCGACGCAGCGCGGCGGTGGCGTGGCCGCGGCGGCGGTAGCGCGGATGAACGACGAGGTCGATTTCGCCCCGGCCGAAGACCGCGGCGCCGACGGCGTCTTCACCCTCGAGCAACAGCTGTGGGCTGCGACGGCCCGACCGGGCATCGAGCAGGGACTGCTCATTGAACGGGCGGTGACCATCCGTGTGCGCCGCGGCGTCGGCCACGTCGTGGAACCGCGCGGCAAAAGCCGAGTCGGAGAGGTCAGGCGCCGACAGAGTGCGGGACACGTTCGCCATCTTCCTCGTAGACATTGAAGCGGTAGCCGACGTTCCGCACGGTACCGATCAGGGATTCCTGGTCGCCGAGCTTGGCGCGCAGGCGTCGCACGTGCACGTCGACGGTGCGGGTGCCGCCGAAGTAGTCGTAGCCCCACACCTCGCTGAGCAGCTGCTCGCGGGTGAACACCCGCGACGGGTGCGCGGCGAGAAAGCGGAGCAGCTCGAACTCCTTATAGGTGAGGTCGAGCGGCTTGCCGTGCACCTTGGCCGAGTAGCTGGCCTCGTCGATGACGACACCGGCGGCGCGGATGGTGGGGGAGGGTTCGTTGTGCGGGGTGCGACCGGCTGCGAGGCGGATGCGCGCGTCGACCTCGGCGGGTCCGGCGGTGTTGAGCACCACGTCGTCGACGCCCCAGTCGGGGCTGACCGCGGTGAGACCGCCCTCGGTGATCACCAGGAGCAACGGAACACTGCTGCCGGTGGTGCGGAGGATCTGGCAGAGCGACTTGGCCGCCATCAGATTGGTCCGTGCATCGACCAGGATCAGATCGGAATCGGGCGCGGTGATGAGCTGATCCGGCTGTGCCGGAATGAGTCGTGTGCTGTGCGACAGCAACGCCAGGGCGGGAAGAACTTCGTCGTTCATTGCCGAGGTTAGGATCAACAGCTGCGCCACGCAGGTCCTCCAAGTATCGTGCGCCCCATACTAGCGTGCCACGGAAAGAGACTCGGGCGTGCAGAATGGGACAGTGAGCTGGAAGCGTTTGAGTGTAGTGATGATCTGGCTGGTCGCCGTCATCTGTGCCGTACTGACCGGCGTCCTTGTGGCCCCCGAGAACAGGCTCGTCTGGATCAGCCTGTCGCTGGCCGGGTGCACCATCCTCACTCTCGCCGCGCAACTGTCCACCGGGCAGAAGGAGGGGTACGTGCACAGGGTCACGCTGAGCCTGGCGGGCGCCGTCATCATCCTCGGCGCCGCGACCGGGGTGTTCGCCCTGTTCGGCCTCGTATAACTCTTCGGTACGCCTGGCCGCTTCCCGCCGGTCAGAGGCTAGAGTTGGGGCATGTCAACGCTCGCACTCGAAATCCTGTTCCTGGGCCTCCTCGCGCTGGCCAGCCTGTCGATCGCCTGGGTATCCGGCATCGTGCTGTTCAAGCTGTTCCGGGGCCAGCGGTAACCGAGCGTGTACGAACTCCCGGTCGGCCTGCCGTCCGAACTCGTTCCGCTGTCCTGGCTGATCGGCGTCTGGGAAGGCTCGGGGATCCTCGACTACACGGTCGACGGCGAGAAGGTCACCCGGGAGTTCGGGCACCGGATCAGTTTCAGCCATGACGGCCTGCCGCACCTGAACTACAGCTCGTACACCTGGCTCGAGCCCGAGCCTGTCGCTGCGGATGCCGCCGCCCCCGTCCTGCCCGCGCCGGCCGGCCCGCCGATCCCGTTGATGACCGAAACCGGCTACTGGCGACTCAGCCGCCCCCAGCAACCCGGCGACCCCGGCCCGGGCCTGTTGCCCGGTACCGGTGCGGCGCCGTTCCAGACCGCTGAGGCGGTCGAGACGCTGCGGAACGCCGACGGCGGTTTCGACATCGAGGTGAGCCTGGTGCATCCGGGCGGCACCATGGAGCTCTACCTCGGCCAGGTGAAGGGTCCCCGCATTGACCTCGCCACCGACGCCATCGTGCAGACCAGCGGGGCCAAGTCGTATACGGCCGCCACCCGGCTGTACGGCCTCGTCGACAGTCACCTGCTCTGGGCGTGGGACATCGCCGCGCTCGGCCAGGACCTGCGCACGCATGCGTCCGGCCGGCTCAGCCGCGCCTCCTGACCGCCCCCGCTCGCCCCGCTCGCCCCGCTCACCCCGCTCGCTGCCGCTCGCTCACCCCGCTGTCGCCTCCACCGCGCCGTCTACGACATGGGTGGCCCATTTTTGCTAGTGGGACGGGCCCTCGCACTAGCAAAAATGGGCCAGTCATGGGATGGGCAGGCGGGATGGGCAGGCGGGACGGGCCGGCGGGACGGGCAGGCGGGGCGGGCCGGTGGGCGGGAATACCCGAGGGCGCACAGGCCGTTGGGTTAACATGGGCCCGCACGTCCCGCTGTCGACCGTTGGTCGGGCGGCCTGCGCCGACAGCCGTCAGCCGCTGTCACGAAGGAGAGCCCGATGTCACACACCATCCCATCCGCCCTGCTCGAGCTGGACGGCGCCGTGCAGGCCGAAGGCATCGATGCCGGCGTCGCCGCCCACTACGGCAACCCGAACGCCGAACAGCGCCGGCTGCTGGCCGGAGCCGCGGTCGTCGACCTGTCGCGCCGTGGGGTGCTCTCCATCAGCGGACCCGACCGGCTCACCTGGCTGAACTCGATGTCGAGCCAGGAACTGCGCGGCCTCACCCCCGGCCAGTCCACCGAGACCCTGCTGCTCGACCCGGCCGGTCACCTCGAGTACGCCATCGCCCTGCTCGACGACGGTGTGGAGAGTTGGCTGCTCATCGAGGCCGCCGAGCTCCCCGGACTGCACGCCTGGCTCGACCGGATGCGCTTCACCCTCCGCGTGCAGGTCGTCGACCACACCCTCGCGTATGCCACCATCGGCACCATGGCCGCAGATCCCGCCGCCGTCGCGCTCACCGCGGCGAGCCCGAACGGGGTGCCGCTGGTCTGGACCGACCCGTGGACCGAGGTCGCACCCGGCGGCTGGCAGTACGCCACCGGCACCAGCCACCCCGGCGCCGACTGGCGTTGGAGCGAGGTCCTGATCGACCGGTCCGCGTTGCCCGCCCTGCGCGACGCCGCCGCTGCCGGCACCGTCGCCGCGGCCGGCCTGCTGGCCCTCGAGGCGCTGCGTATCGCCGCGTGGCGGCCCCGCGGCGCCCTCGACGCCGATGAGCGCACCATCCCGCACGAACTGGACTGGCTGCGCACCGCTGTGCACCTGAACAAGGGCTGCTACCGCGGCCAGGAGACCATCGCGAAGGTGCACAACCTCGGTCACCCCCCGCGCCGGCTGGTGCTGTTGCACCTGGACGGCTCTGATTCGGTGCTGCCGGCGCACGGCGACGAGGTGCAGGGCGACAGGTTCGTCGCGGGCGGGGAACCGGAACGCCGCACCGTGGGCAGCATCACCTCCAGCGCCATCCACTACGAGCTCGGACCGATCGCGCTCGCGGTTGTCAAGCGCACGGTGCCGGGCACTGTGACCCTGCACGTGCTCTCCCAGGGCCTCTCGATCACCGCCAGCCAGGAGGTCATCGTGCCGGAGTCGGCCGGATCGGTCGCCGAGATCCCCCGGTTGCCGCGGCTGGGCGTGCGCGCTCCACGCGGCTGAACACGCCGCATCCGGCGGGACTTTCGTCACGCCCTCCGGTGCGGCGTGTCCAGGTGCGCCTCGCTAGAGTTGGAGCATGTCTGCTCCCTATACCCTCATCCTCCTCCGCCACGGCAACAGCACCTGGAACCAGCAAAACCTCTTCACCGGTTGGGTGGATGTGCGTCTGAGCGACCAGGGCCGGGCCGAGGCGCTGCGCGCCGGCGAGCTGCTGGCCGAGTCCGGCCTGCTGCCGGACATCCTGCACACCTCGGTGCTCACCCGCGCCATCCAGACCGCGAACATCGCGCTCGAAGAAGCCGACCGCCTGTGGATCGACGTCAAGCGCTCCTGGCGCCTCAACGAGCGCCACTACGGCGCCCTGCAGGGCCTGGACAAGGCCGAGACCCTGGCCACGTACGGCCCCGAGCAGTTCCAGACCTGGCGCCGTTCGTTCGACGTGCCGCCGCCCCTGCTCGACGACTCCTCCGAGTGGTCGCAGGCCAACGACGCCCGCTACGCGGACCTCGGCGACGACCTGCCCCGCACCGAGAGCCTCAAGGACGTCATCGCGCGGATGCTGCCCTACTGGGAGTCCGACATCGCGGCCGACCTCCGCACCGGCAAGACCGTCCTCGTCACCGCGCACGGCAACTCGCTGCGTGCACTGGTCAAGCACCTCGACGGCATCTCCGACGCCGACATCGCCGAGCTGAACATCCCCACCGGCATCCCGCTGGTCTACCGCCTCGACGAAGACCTCAAGCCGATCGGTGCCGGCGAGTACCTCGACCCCGCTGCTGCCGCTGCCGGCGCCGCCGCCGTCGCGGCCCAGGGCAAGAAGTAACACGCACTCACCAACAGAAAAAGCCCCCGTCAGCTGACGGGGGCTTTTTCGTGGATGGCGAGGGTCGATACCTACGCGTCGGTCGGCGCCGGCTGGTGCCAGTCGCCGGTGCCCAGGTACTGCACCTTCTTGGCGATCGACACGGCGTGGTCGGCGAAGCGCTCGTGGTACCGGCTGGCGAGCGTGGCGTCGACGGTGTCGGCGGCCTGGCCCTTCCAGGTTTCGCCGAGCACGGCGTCGAACACGCTCAGGTGCAGCGCATCCACCTTGTCGTCCTCGTTGCGGATGGCCTCCGCCAGCGCCATGTCTTCGGTGGTGAGCAGCTCGGCGAGCATCTTGGCGATCTTCACGTCGAGGGCGCCCATCTCGGCGAACGTCGGGCGCAGGCTCTTGGGGATCACCTTGTCGGGGAACCGGTACCGGGCCAGCTGGGAGATGTGGGTGGACATGTCGCCCATCCGCTCGAGCGAGGCGCTGATGCGCAGCGCGCTCACGACGATCCGCAGGTCACGGGCAACCGGCTGCTGCCGGGCGAGGATCGTGATGGCCAGCTCGTCGAGCTGCACGGTGAGCTCGTCGATCTTGTCATCGTCGGCGATGACCTGTTCGGCCAGCGCCACATCGGACTTGTTGAAAGCCTGGGTGGCCTTCTCGATCGAGATGGCCACCAGGCGCGCGATCTCGGCGAGGCGGTCCTGCACCTCGGCGAGCTCCTGCTGAAATACTTCACGCATATGTCTGTGGTCCTTCCTGGTCGCGCCAAAGCGCGCGAACGCATGAGACCCGCCTGGCCCCCGGCCAATACTGGCGAACGCAGGTTAACGGCAGGTGCCGTGCGACTGAACAGTTACCAAAGTACCGTGTGCTCACCCTTGCCGTCGTGAATGACCCGTGCCAGAGTCACTAATCTGGTGAAATGGAATCGACCTGGCTTGTGTTGCTGTCTCTGGCACTGGGCCTCACCGTCGGTGCCGGCTTCGTGACGCTGCTCTACGTCGCGGAGCGGCACGGCAAGCGGGCCGCCGAGGTGGTCAACCCGGCGGTTCCCGACGGCATCGACCAGGTTCTCGACGCGCTCGAGAGCGCGGGCGTCGTGCTCGACCCGTCGAACAACGTCATCAAGTCCTCGCCGGGGGCGCTGAGCATGGGCCTGGTCGTGAACGACCAGATCGCGCATCCGGAGCTGCTCGATTTGGCCCGCGGCGTGCGCCGCACCGGCGAGTCGGTCTCGGAAGACCTGGTGCTCTCCAGGGGTCCGTTCGGCGACGCGAGCATGCATCTGCGGGTGCGGGTGGCCCGGCTGGGCTCGCGATACGTGTTGTTGCTCGCCGAGGACCGCACCGAGGCGTTCAGGCTTGACGAGGTGCGTCGGGACTTCGTGGCCAACATCAGCCACGAACTGAAGACCCCGATCGCTGCCGTCGGGCTGCTCGCCGAAGCGCTCGGCCACGCCGCCGACGAACCCGCGCAGGTGCGCCGGTTCGCCGACCGCCTCACCACCGAGGCCGGCCGGCTGGCCAGGCTCACCCAGGAGATCATCGAACTGTCCAGGCTGCAGGCCCAGGATGCCCTCCGGCAGCCGGAACTGCTCGACATCGACGACATCGTGGCCGCCGGCATCGACCAGAACCGGGTCGTGGCCGATGCCGACCGCATCACCATCGCCGTGGGCAAGAAGTCCCGCGCCAAGGTCTACGGCGACGAGAGGCTGCTCGTCATGGCCGTGCACAACCTGGTGGCGAACGCGGTGCATTACTCGGCGCCGGGCTCCAGGGTCGGGGTGGGATCCCGCGTGAACGACGGCGTGATCGAGATCACCGTCACCGACCAGGGCGTCGGTATCCCCGAGAGCGACCTGGACAGGATCTTCGAGAGGTTCTTCCGCGTGGACCAGGCTCGTTCACGCAACACCGGCGGCACCGGCCTCGGCCTGTCCATCGTCAAGCACGTCGTGCAGATCCACGGCGGCGACATCCGGGTCTGGTCACAGCCCGGCCATGGCTCGACCTTCACCATCCGCCTGCCAGAGGCGACCCACCCCGCGTCAGCGGCGACAGGAGACACCCCATGACCCGAATCCTTCTTGTTGAAGACGAGCAAGCGCTGAGCGAGCCGCTGAGCTTCCTGCTCGAAAGGGAGGGCTATGAGGTGACGGTGGCTGAGGACGGCCCGAGCGCGCTGGCCGAATTCGACCGGGCCGGCGCCGACCTGGTGCTGCTCGACCTGATGCTGCCGGGCATCCCCGGCACCGAGGTGTGCCGGGAGATCCGCACCCGGTCCGCGGTGCCGATCATCATGCTCACCGCCAAGGACTCCGAGGTCGACATCGTGGTGGGCCTCGAGTTGGGCGCAGACGACTACGTCACCAAGCCGTACTCGACCCGGGAACTGCTCGCGCGCATCCGCGCGGTGTCCCGCCGGCACACCGACCCGGCCGAAGAGGATGACGGCGTGCTCGCCGCCGGCACCGTGCGGATGGACATCGAGCGGCACACGGTGTCGGTGTCCGGCACCGTGGTGAACATGCCGCTGAAGGAATTCGAGCTGCTCGAGTTCCTGCTGCGCAACGCCGGCCGGGTGCTCACCCGTGGGCAGCTGATCGACCGGGTGTGGGGCACCGACTACTTCGGAGACACCAAGACCCTCGACGTGCACATCAAGCGCATCCGCTCACGCATCGAGGCGATCCCGTCGGAGCCGACCATGCTCGTCACCGTGCGCGGTCTGGGCTATCGCTTCGAGGCCTGACCCCGCCCGGGGGCGGACATCCGCCCCCAGATACGTCAAAATGCCCCTTGGCTCACGCTCAAGGGGCATTTTGTCGCGACTCGGGGGCTGCGCGGGTTACGGGGCCGTGGTGGCTTCCGGTGTGGCCGCATCCGTGGGCACCGGTGTCTCGGCGGCAGGCTCCGTCGGGGTCACCGTAGGAACCGGTGCCGGAGTGGGTACCAGCGTGGAGTACTCCGGGAGGGTGCCGTCGAGCACGGGAACCAGCAGCTCGATGCCGGTGAGGTCGCCGTACTGGAAGAACACCGGGAACAGTGATCCCGCGGAAGCGTTGAGGCTCTCGACGGCGACACTCTCGCCGCCGGGAATCCCGAATTCGGTGGTGGCGTTCGCGTCGATGGTGACGGTCTTGTCGACCTTCTCGCCGGCACCGTCGTACTGCACGAGCAGCTCGATGTCGTCGTCGCCCCCGTTGACCACGTGCACGACGAGGTTGGCGTTCTCGCCGTCATCGGTGATCAGCATGGCGTTGCGGATCGCGAGATCGCCGAGGTTGCCGCTGACGCCGTCGCTGGCGTCGTAGTGGATGGTCGTCGCCTGGGGGGCGAACAGATTGCAGCCGCTGGTGCCCAACAGGATGCCGGCCGCCACAACGACGGTTGCCATGGTTCGCGCTCTCACAAGACCTCCACAAGAGTTCAGCGTTCAGCCCAAGTGGCGTGAACGCTGCAGATTTCCGTTGAGTTTACCTTACGGAACGGCCCGGCCCGGTGCGCCCATGCTGCACGGGAAATACGACCCCCGAAGGGGCTGGGGGAGGGGTGGTATCATAGACGTTGCTGAAGGGATATCAATACATGTTATTTGAAGTCGGCGAAACGGTCGTTTATCCCCACCACGGCGCTGCGACGATCACCGAGGTGAAAACTCGCATCATCAAGGGTGAAGAAAAACTGTATTTGAAGCTCAACGTCACCCAGGGTGACCTCACCATCGAGGTTCCCGCTGAGAACGTCGACCTGGTCGGTGTGCGCGACGTGATCGGACAAGACGGCCTTGATCGCGTCTTCGAAGTGCTCCGGGCTCCCTTCACCGAGGAACCCACGAACTGGTCCCGCCGCTACAAGGCCAACCTGGAAAAACTGGCCAGCGGCGATGTCATCAAGGTGTCCGAGGTCGTGCGCGACCTGTGGCGCCGCGATCAGGACCGCGGCCTCTCGGCCGGGGAGAAGCGGATGCTTGCGAAGGCGCGGCAGATCCTCATCTCCGAGTTGGCTCTGGCCGAAAAGACCGACGAAGACCGGGCCTCCGGCATGCTCGACGAGGTGCTCGCCTCGTAGGTCGGTGTGTACTGCGGCAGGCGGCGCCAGACGGTGCCGCCTTTCGCACGTTCCGAGCAGCACCGCCCAGCAGCACCGCCCCGCACAGCAGCACCAGCACCAGCACCGATCCTTCCCACCCCGCTTCACCGCGCCCCACCAGATAGCCTCCAGACATGACGCAATTCCCGGTTCCCGCCGTCGCGGTCATCGTTGTCGCCGCCGGCAGTGGCAGCCGGCTCGGCCGCGACCAGCCCAAGGCCTTCGTGCCCCTGGGTGGCCGCCCCATCCTCGAGCACGCCCTGACCGGGGTGTTCGGCCTGGCCGAACCGGCCCAGGTGATCGTCGTGGCGCCCGCGGCCCAGCTCGCCGATGCCCGCGCGATCGCCACGGGCGTCGCCGGTGCCGCGGCAGGCTACCTCGACATCGTCGCCGGGGGAGAGACCAGGCAGTCCTCCGTGGCCCTCGGCCTGGCCCAGGTGCGCACCGGCGTCACCGTGGTGCTCGTGCACGACGCCGCCAGGGCGCTCACCCCCGCCGCCCAGATCGACGCAGTGGTGGCCGCCGTGCGCGCCACCGGCCACGGCATCGTGCCCGGCCTGCCCGTGGTCGACACCATCAAGCGCGTCGACGCGGCCACCACGATCCTGGGCACCGTCGACAGGTCGCAGCTCTCCGCGGTGCAGACCCCGCAGGGCTTTCCCCGTGCCATGCTCGACGCCGCGTTCGCCTGGGCCGCCACTCTGCCGGCCGCGGATGCGCAGGATCTCACCGACGACGCGGCGCTGGTCGCCGCGGCCGGCAACACCGTCAGCGTCATCCCCGGCGAGCCGCTGGCCTTCAAGGTGACCACGGCATGGGACCTGCGGCGGGCCGAGCTGCTGCTCGGCGCGGATGCCGCGGCACCGGCATCCGCCGAGCCCCGCGTGGGCACCGGCCTGGACGTGCATGCCTTCGACGAGAGCTCAGCGCTGTGGCTGGCCGGCCTGCACTGGCCGGGGGAGCGGGGCCTGTCCGGGCACAGCGACGGTGACGCCGCCGTGCACGCCATCTGCGACGCCCTGCTCGCCGCCGCGGGCCTGGGCGACATCGGCCAGGTCTTCGGCACCGCCGACCCGCGCCTCACCGACGCGCACGGCGACGTGTTCCTCACCGAGACCCTGCGCCTGGTCACCGAGGCCGGCTACAGGGTCGGCAACGTCACCGTGCAGATCATCGGCAACCGGCCCAAGCTGGCCCCGCGCCGGGTCGAGGCACAGGAACTGCTCTCCGGCATCCTGCACGCCCCGGTGTCGGTGTCGGCCACCACCACCGACGCGCTCGGGTTCACCGGACGCGGCGAGGGCATTGCTGCGTTGGCCACCGCACTGCTCCTGCCGGAACAGGTCCTACCGGGGCAGGTCCACCAGGGCATCCGACCGGCTCTCGCCTAAACTGAACCAGTGAGCATGCGACTATACGACTCGAAGGCCCAGGCCCTTCGCGATTTCCTGCCGATCGTTCCGGGCAAGGTAGGAATCTACGTCTGCGGACCCACCGTGCAGTCGTCCCCCCACATCGGCCACCTCCGGAGCGCCCTGGTCTACGACCAGCTGCGCCGCTGGCTCAGCTACCGGGGCAACGACGTCACCTTCATTCGCAACGTCACCGACATCGACGACAAGATCCTGCTGAACGCCAAGGGCACCACCGAAGCGTGGTGGGCGCTCGCCTACCGCTACGAGCTCGAGTTCACCGCGGGTTACCAGCGCCTCGGCATCCTCGCGCCCACCTACGAGCCCCGGGCCACCGCCAGCGTGCGGGAGATGCAGGACATCATCGGCCGCCTGATCGACAACGGTCACGCCTACCCGGCCGCCGACGACTCCGGCGACGTGTACTTCGACACCCGCAGCTGGCCCGCGTACGGCGAGCTGACCCGCCAGAATCCCGACAACATGGAGGCGGCCACCGACGCCGACCCGCGCGGCAAGCGCGACCCGCGCGACTTCGCCCTGTGGAAGGGGCACAAGGCCGACGAACCGGCCACGTCGGCCTGGGTCTCCCCGTGGGGCTCCGGCCGGCCCGGCTGGCACATCGAGTGCTCCGCCATGGCCGCCCGCTACCTCGGCCCGCAGTTCGACATCCACGGCGGCGGCCTCGACCTGCGCTTCCCGCACCACGAGAACGAGTTGGCCCAGTCCACCGCCGCCGGTGACGCCTTCGCGAACTTCTGGGTGCACAACGGCCTGGTCAACACCAACGGCCAGAAGATGTCCAAGTCGCTCGGCAACTCCGTCTACGCGGCCGAACTGCTCGACCAGGCCCGCGCCATCGTGGTGCGCTACTACCTCGGCGCCGCGCATTACCGGTCCACCCTCGACTTCCACGAGGGCTCGCTGGCCGAGGCCGAGGCCGCCCTCGAACGTATCGAGAGTTTCCTCGACCGCGCCGACCGTCGTCTGGCCGACACCCGCTTCGCCGGGTCCGGCGTCGAGATCGTGCCGGATGACTTCGCCACGGCAATGGACGACGACCTCGCGGTGCCGCAGGCGCTCGGCGTGCTGCACGACACCGTGCGTGCGGGCAACGCTGCCCTCGACGCCGAAGACCTGCACGCGGCCGCGGCCGCGCGCGGTCAGGTTCTCGCGATGAGCGAGGTCCTCGGCATCAACCCCCTGTCGCCCGGCTGGGCCGTGGCAACAGACGAACCCGCCATGGTGGCCCTCACCGCCCTCGTCGAGCGCCTGCTCGACGACCGGGAGACCGCCAGGCAGAGCCGCGACTACGCGGCCGCAGACCGTATCCGGGACGAGCTCGTCGCCGCCGGCATTACCATCGAAGACACCCCGTCGGGTGCACATTGGAGTTTTGACTGATGAAGAACACAGATCGCAAGTCGCGCACCGGCGCGGTGCGCAAGGGCAGCAGGGGACCGCAGGTCGGTTCCGGCGGCCAGGGCCGTCAGGCCCTCGAGGGCAAGAAGCCCACCCCCAAGGCCGAAGACCGTCCGTACCACCCCGCGGGTAAGGCCAAGGCCGCCAAGGACCGCTTCGCTGCGGCCGGCGGCGGTCGCAGCCGGGCTCCGGGCGCATCGGGCGCCCCGCGCACCGGCCGCAACACCGGCACCGGCAACACCGGCGGCGGCGGCTCGTCCACCCGCAAGGCCAAATCGGATGCCGAGTTCGAGGTCGTCACCGGCCGCAACTCCGTGCTCGAGGCGCTGCGCGCCAAGATCCCCGCCTCGGCGCTGTACGTGGCGACCCGCATCGAAATGGATGACCGGGTCAAGGAAGTCCTCAAGCTCGCCACCACCCGCAACATCCCGGTGCTCGAGGTCATGCGCCCCGAGATCGACCGGCTCTCCGGTAAGGACGCCGTGCACCAGGGCCTCGCGCTCAAGGTTCCCGCGTACGAGTACGCGCACCCGATCGAGCTGCTCGACCTCACCATCAGCCGCGGCCACAAGCCGCTGTTCGTGGCGCTGGACGGCATCACCGACCCGCGCAACCTGGGTGCCATCATCCGCTCCACCGCCGCGTTCGGCGGCCACGGCGTCATCGTGCCGCAGCGCCGTTCGGTGGGCGTCACCGCGTCGGCGTGGAAGACTTCGGCCGGTGCGGCCGCGCGTCTGCCCGTGGCCATGGCTCCCAACCTCACCCAGACGCTCAAGGCGCTCAAGGAGCGCGGCATGCTCGTGATCGGCCTCGACGGCGGCGGCGACACGCAGCTGCCCGAGCTGGGCATCGGCTACGCCGAACGCCCGATCGTCGTGGTCGTCGGCAGCGAGGGCAAGGGCCTGTCCCGCCTCGTCACCGAAACCTGCGACGCCATCGTGTCGATCCCGATCAACGCGAACACCGAGTCGCTGAACGCCGGGATCGCCGCCGGTGTCACGCTGTACGAGATCTCCAAGCTGCGCGCCGAGGCGCTCGCGGCCAAGGTCGCCAAGGCTGCGGCGGCCGCCCAGGCCTAAGCGCCGGCTCGCTCGCTCGAACGGCGCAGATCGTCCCTTAGCGGGCGGTCTGCGCCGTTTCTTATTGGTGGCGGGGTGCTGCGGTCCGGTTCAGGGCGTGCTGAGTAAAGGGATGCGGGCGCGCCGGTGGATGCCGCGGGTTTCCGTCCCCCCCGACACCTGGCGTGCCAGACCATGGGCCAGCGACCGCGAGATGCCACGTGCGGCCAGTTGCGGCGCCCTCAAGGGGCCTCAACTGTCATCCCGCCCGGGATAACTCTCGCGAGAACGCTCAAAGTGCCCCTTCACAGCTACTGAAGGGGCACTTTGCGGCAACTCGGCGTTGGCGGTCAGACGTTCAGGCGCCAGTCGTCGGCGCCGACGTCGGCGTCCTCGTCGGTGTCGATGCCCTCCGCAGCCAGGTCGGGCAGGGAGATCGGCGTGGTGGGCGGGTCGATCACGGTGGCCTCGTCGCGGCGGTGACGCAGCACATCCTGAACGTACGAGGTGACGGCCTCGGCCAGGGGGATGTCCCGGTTCGCGTTCTGCGCCATGTACCAGCGGTGGTCGAGCAGCTGATGGAACACCTCGGCCGGCTCGAGCTTGCCCTTGAGCTCACGCGGGATGGCGCGCACGACGGGTTCGAAGACCCGCACCAGCCACTCGTGCGCCATCATCTCCTCGTCGGCATCCGGGTTGCCATAGGCCACCCCGTAGGAGTCGAGGTCGTTCAGCAGACGCCGGGCCTGGTTCTCTTCGGCGTCGAGTCCGGTGAGCCGCAGCAGCCGACGCTGGTGGTGGCCGGCGTCGACGACCTTGGGCTGGATGCGCACGGTCGTGCCGTTCTCGTCGGTCTTGATCGCCAGTTCCTCGATGTCGAAGCCGAGGTTGTTCAGGCGTTCGACCCGCTCGGTGATCCGCCAGCGCTCGCTGCTGGCGAAGGACTCGGAGCCGGTGAGTTCCTTCCAGAGCAGCCGGTACGCGGCAACGATGCCGTTGCTCACGTTGATCGGGTCGAGTTCGTCGGCGACGCGGCCGCCGGCTTCGAGGTCCATCAGCTCGCCGGCGATGTTCACGCGGGCGATTTCCAGGTCGTTCTCGCGCTGGCCGTTGGAGAGCCCGCCGGGGTAGAGCTGCCCGGTTTCGGCATCGACGAGATAGGCCGCGAACGCGCCGGCGTCACGACGGAAGAGGGTGTTCGACAGCGACACGTCGCCCCAGAACAGGCCGACCATGTGCACGCGAACCAGTAGCAGGGCCAGCGCGTCGACGAGGCGGGTCGCCGTGTCGGGGCGCAGTGCCTGGGAGTACAGCGCCCGGTAGGGCAGCGAGAACTTGAGGTGCCGGGTGACCAGCACCGAGTTGAGCGGGTCGCCGTCTTCGTCGGTGCGGTTCGTGATCACGGCAAGAGGCTCCACGCAGGGAATCTCGAGGCTTTGCAGGGTGCGGAGCATGTCGTACTCGCGCTTGGCCATTTCGCTGGTGGTTTCCTTGATGGCCACGACCCGGCCACTCAGGTGCGCGAACCGCACGAGGTGGCGGGAGAGGCCCTTGGGCAGCGAGGCGATGTTTTCGTTTGGCCACGCATCCAGTGGCACGTTCCAGGGAAGGTCAAGCAGTGCCGGATCGGCCGTCGCCGAGGTGATGTTGAGAGAACCGCTCATGAGGAGCCTAACTATCGAAAGACCCGGGTGGGCCGCAGATCGCCCCGGGCTGAATCGGCTCGGTGGCGCGGTGGAACGGTGCCACGGACTACCGGGCGCCGATATGACAAACTCGACCGCCGAAACTGCAGGCGGTCGAGTTTGTCGAACTGGCTTAGTCGCTGACGGCGCCGCCGAGACGGAGGCCGGTCTCAGCGTCGAACACGTGCAGGTGGTTCGGCGTCGGGGTCAGGTAGACGGTGTCGCCGGCCGACGGGTGCGAGCGGCCATCGACGCGGGCGACGATGTCGGTGCGCTTGCCTTCGACAGTGGAGTGGCCGTACAGGTAACCGTCGGCGCCGAGCTCCTCAACCAGGTCGACGTCAACGGCGAGGCCTTCGCCCACAGTGGTCGACAGGTGGATGTCTTCGGGTCGAACGCCGATGGTGACCTTCGAGCCGGTGGCGCCGGCGAGAGTGTCGCGGGCCACGGGAACCGTAGCGGTACCGAACTTGATGCCACCGTCGACGGCGTCGGCCAGGAACAGGTTCATGGCCGGGCTGCCGATGAAGCCGGCAACGAAGACGTTGTTCGGCTTGGCGTACAGGTCGCGGGGCGTGCCGACCTGCTGCAGGACGCCATCCTTGAGCACCGCGATGCGGTCGCCCATGGTGAGAGCCTCGGTCTGGTCGTGGGTGACGTAGACGGTGGTGACGCCCAGGCGACGCTGCAGCGACGCGATCTGGGTGCGGGTCTGCACGCGCAGCTTGGCGTCGAGGTTCGACAGCGGCTCGTCCATGAGGAACACCTGGGGCTGACGCACGATGGCGCGACCCATGGCGACACGCTGACGCTGGCCACCGGAGAGGGCCTTCGGCTTGCGGCTGAGGTAGGGCTCGAGGTCGAGCAGCTTGGCTGCCTCGAGAACGCGGGCGGCGCGCTCGTCCTTGTTGACGCCGGCGATCTTGAGCGCGAAGCCCATGTTCTCGGCGACGGTCATGTGCGGGTAGAGCGCGTAGTTCTGGAAGACCATCGCGATGTCGCGGTCCTTCGGGGGAACGTCGGTGACGTTGCGCTCACCGATGAAGATGTCGCCGTCGTTGACCTCTTCGAGACCTGCGAGCATGCGAAGCGACGTGGACTTGCCACAGCCGGAGGGACCAACGAGGACGAGGAATTCGCCATCGGCGACCGAGAGGTCGAGGTGGTCGACCGCGGGACGGGTGGAACCCGGGTACAGGCGGGTGGCCTTGTCAAAGGTTACTGAAGCCATTATTTCGTTATTCTCCTTCACCGGCAGGTACGTGCCGGACGATCCGTTGTGATGGGATATGCCTGTCCGGCTGACGTAGCACCAGCGCAAGACCTTCCTAGTATGGCATGCCCGAGGAGCGTGGCCGGTGACGTCGCGGCGGGCCGTGCGCCCGGCCGGTGAGAGGTCGGGCAGAGCCGGTTGGTCATTTCCCAGACTGGGGTCCTACTATTTGGAGTGCTATCGCGCACATCCGCGAGCGCAACCCTTCAACTCGGAGCGATCATCCATGACAACTGCCGGCCCAGGCGACCCTCGTCCCTCGAAGAATCAGCGACGCGACGCCGCGCGCACGAAGGCAGCGCAGATCCGGGTGGAGCAGAAGAAGCGGGATCGCCGCAACCGGGTGTTCCTGCAGGGCGGCATCGCGGTAGCCGCGATCGCCGTGGTGACCGCCATCGTGCTGATCATCGTCAACTCGGTGCAGCCGGCCGGGCCCGGCCCGCGCAACATGGCCAGTGACGGACTCCTCGTGGGTGAGGGTCTTGCGGCCGTCACCACCCCCGCGCTGCAGCCGGATGCCGACCTGGTGCCGTCTACCCCGGATGCCACCGGCACCGTCGCCGACATCCGCGTTTACGTCGACTACCTCTGCCCCTTCTGCGGCACATTCGAGAACACCAACGCTGAGCAGATCTCGCAGTGGGTCGAGTCGGGTGCCGCCACCGTCGAGATCCACCCGATCTCCATCCTCACCAGTAAGTCCGCGGGCACCCAGTACTCGCTCCGTGCCGCGAACGCGGCCGCGTGCGTGGCGGATTCCTCCCCGGACGACTTCCTGGCATTCAACTCGGCACTCTTCGCCGCCCAGCCGGTGGAGGGCACCGCCGGCCTGAGCGACGAAGACATCAAAGACATCGTCAAGAGCTCCGGGGTGAGCCAGAACCTGACCGCCATCAATGAGTGCATCGACGAGACCACGTTCAAGGCCTGGGTGCTCAACGCCACCGACCGGGCCCTCAGCGGCCCGATTCCGAACTCCACTTCGCTTGAGGCGATCACCGGCACCCCGACGGTGCTGGTCAACGGCAAACAGTACGTGGGCGCACTCGATGACCCCAAGGAGTTCGCGGCCTTCGTGCTGCAGGCCGCCAGCGAGGCCTACTCCACGGCTACCCCGGAACCGACGGCGACGCCGGCCGGTTGATCCGCGCATTGCCCAGACCGGATGCCGGCGGCCACGCGATAGCGTCGGCATTCGGTCGCCGGGTGATTTAGGATGAATGCTCGAGGCGAATAACCCCGCCTCATGCCGGCCTGGCGCAATTGGTAGCGCACCACTCTTGTAAAGTGGGGGTTACGGGTTCAAGTCCCGTGGCCGGCCCTCACGCCCCTACTCCCGCCCGGGATGTAGGGGTTTTTTGTCGAACTGACGACGAGCCTCCGACCGCGGATTGACACCGGCGGCGCCGACCGGCAGCGTGGATTCAGTCGGCAACTGGGCTGACGGATCGACGGAAGCGGCATCATGGCTGACTTGACGCTCATCACGGCCACCGACGAGATGCACCTCGCCGGGGCCATCGAGGTCGCGCGACGGGCGCGCGCCAGTGGGAACCATCCGTTCGGCGCCATTCTGGTGACCGGCGGCGGTCGGGTCATCGAGGGCCTGAACAGTGTGGTGACCGACCGGGACCCGACCGGGCACGCCGAGACGAACGTGGTGCGCCTCGCCGGCGCCCGGCTGAGCGGGGAGGACCTCCGTTCGAGCACCCTCTACACGAGCGCGGAACCGTGCGCCATGTGCGCCGGCGCCATCTATTGGGCCGGAATCGGCCGGGTCGCCTACGCGCTGCCGGAGCATGTCCTGCGCGCGATGGTGCCCGAGCAAGGCGGGGAACCGACCCTGGACCTGCCCTGCCGGGAGGTCTTCGCGCGGGGCGGCCGAACCGTCATCGTCGCCGGGCCCGCGCTGATCGCCGAGGCCGCCGACGTGCACGCGGGGTTCTGGGACACCGCACACTGACCCCGGGCACGGTCACCCCGCCGACGCCGTTGCGTGGGGGAGCACGCCGCTCAACCGCCGGCCAGGCGCCTCGGGCAGCCGGCCGGTGACCACATGCGCCACCACCACCGCGACGATCACCAGGGGCATCACGGCGTAGGCGTCGCTGGTGAGCAGCACGGTGGCCAGGAGCACGCTGGTAAGGGGCAGGCGCAACATCGACGCGCACATCGCGCCGATGCCCACGCCCACCGCCGGCACCAACTCCATCCCGGGCAGGTGCGAGGCCGCGATTCCCAGGGCGGCGCCGATGAACATCGCCGGGAACACAGGTCCGCCGCGGAAGGCGCTGAGCGACAGGCCGTAGGCGAGCGACTTGCACAGGATCAACAACAACAGCGCGCCGAGCGGCCAGGCGCCGCCGTCGGTGATGAGCGACGGCAGGGCCGACTGGCCGGAGAACAGAATCTCGGCGGTGTCCTCACCGGTGACCTGCGCGAACAACACCGCCAGGCCCGCGATCGCCAGACCGAGCACGGGGGAGATGACCAACCGATGCCGGTGCACGACGGGCCGCACGATCAGCGCGAGCGCCCGGATGCCCCAGGCCAGCAGGGGGCTGACCATCCCGATACCGAGTGCCCAGAGGAACATGGCCACGGTGGGGGTGGAAAACGCGGGCAGGTCGGGGATGGCGAGGGAGAACGTGCCCAGCCCGGTCCAGGAATCCAGGCCGACAAAGACCAGGGAGCCGATGCCGGCGGCGAGCAGGCCCGGGAGCAGGCCCACCCCGAGCATCGCGCCGCCCAACCCCGACGCCTCCATCAACAGGAACGCGCCGAGCAGTGGCGACCCGAGCAGGGTGCTCACGGCCGCGAAACTGCCCGCTGAGGCGATCACGGCGACGGCAGACGGCGGTGAATCCTTCTTGATCAGGAGTATCGCCAGCGCGCCCAGGCCGCCCCCTAGGGCGATCAGCGGTGCCTCCGGGCCGAGCACGGCGCCCAGGGACAGGGTGGCCAGTGCGGCGAGGGCCACGCCGGGCAGGTCGCGGGGCCGGGGGACCCCTCCCGTCTTGAATCCCTCCGACGGCGAGTGCCCGCTGGTGCCCGGCAGCCGCTGAATGGACAGCGCCACCAGCAGCCCGGACAGCGCCAAAAGGGGGAACGGCCACCAGAGCGGTGCACCGTCGAATCCCAGGGCGCCGGGCAAGCTGGTGTACAGGTACTCCTGCAACCAGTCGACCAGCGCCAGGAATCCGTAGGCGGCGATGGAAACCGGTACCCCGATGAGCCCCGCGAGCAGGAGGATCCGGAGGTAGCCACGAGAGCGGATCACCGCCAGCGGGTCGGGGGCCGACGTCTGCGGCGCCGGCGGATCGGGGTTCGCGTTCATGTCGCGGGCCTCCTCGGTCTGGCGCGGGCGTGCCGGAGTCCCAGCCCACGCTGGCCCGGCCGAATCGTCAGCGCAAGGCCCTCCAGTGAGCCGCCAACGGGGGGGTGGCCTTGCGAATAGCGCTTTCACTAAGCTGACCGCCATGTATGCGCTGTTCTCTGCCGTGCTCCTGGTGCTCATCATCGGCGCCCTCGTGGACATCATCACCCGGCAGGACGGCCAGGTGAAGCACCTGCCCAAGGTGGTCTGGGTGCTTCTGGTGGTCTTTCTGCCGATGATCGGCAGCATCCTCTGGTTCGCGATCGGACGCGAATACCCGGCTCCGGCCGAACGGGCACGCTTCGCGGCTCCGCAGCAGTGGACCGCGCCCCGCCAGGGGCCTGGGGCCCAGGCCGAGCGGCGGGTGCGGACCACCGAGGAGGAACTCGCCGACCTCGACCGTGAGATCGATTTCCACGCCGACCAGGCGCGCATCCGCCGGATCGAGGCGGAGCTGGCCGAGCGCCGTCGGCTCGCGGCCGAGCAGTGACCCCGTCGGGGCGCTGACGCTCATCGACCCCGGAACCGACTACGCTAGGTTTTGTGGTTACAGACAACAAAACACCCCAGCAACCCGCTCGATCCGAATTCGACAAGATGGTGGCGGGGGAGTGGTACCGGTATCGCTCCGGTCCCGAGCTGGCCGAGCTGACGACGAGCACCCAGCGCACCTGCCGCCAGATCACCGCGCTCTACGATGACGACCAGCCCGCGGCGCACGCCCTCTTCACCGAAATGCTGGGCAGCGTGGGTGAAGGAGCCGACTTCCGGCCGCCGCTGTACCTGGACTACGGATCCAGGTTGCACGTGGGCGCCAACACGTTCATCAACGCCGATTTCCTCGCCCTGGGCGGCGGCGAGATCATCATCGGTGCCAACGTCCTGGTCGGGCCAAGCGCACGCCTCTACACGCCCAGCCACGCAATCGACATTGAGGAACGCCGGGCCGGCTACGAACGGGTCTCGCCGGTCACCATCGAGGACGACGTCTGGTTGGGCGGCAACGTCGTGGTCTGCCCTGGCGTGACGATCGGTGCGGGCAGCATCATCGGCGCCGGCTCAGTGGTCACCAAGGACGTGCCGAAGGGCGTCATCGCCGCCGGCAACCCCGCCCGCGTCGTGCGCGAAATCGGGCCGGGCGACAGGGTCGGTCTCGGCGCGCTCTGAGCGTCAGAGCCGCCCGATGATCTCCTGGCGCTTGGCCGCGTATTCAGCCTCGGTCACCAGACCCTGCGCTCGCATCTGATCCAGCTGCGCCAGCCGGTCAGCGCTGCCGCCCGACCGTGGCCCACGGTCCAACCGCACGACCAGGAGCACGATCGCCGCGGCCACCAGGGCCATGGCACCGAGCACGCCCACAATGATGAGCGCGTGCCAACCGGTCAAATTGCTGAGCATCAAGGTCCCCCCGAAAACGGCCGAGCTGGCCGCACACCGAGAGTCTAGCCAGCCCGGTTTCGGGCGTTGGCAGGAACGACGGGCCGCGTATATGTTGGCCGCATGAACGCTGTGGCCCAGGTTCTCGCCATCCTGCAGGGTCTGACCCTGATCGGGGTGGGCACCCTCGAGGCCTTCTTCTACCGGAACCCGCGGTTCTACGGAATGTTCCTGATCAAGCCGGATGAGATGAAGCCTGTGCGGCTGTGGGTGGTGAACGTGGGGGTCGAGAACATCCTCGTCGGCCTCGCCTGCATCATCGGGGTGATCCTGCTGCCCATTGACCAGACCGTCGGGAGCACGTTGATCTTCGCTGTGTGCGCCCTGCACGTGATCATGGGGCCGGTCCTGGTCATCACCGACCGGCGGCTCTGGAAAAGCGGAATCGCCGAGGCCGGGCTTCCGCTGCTCGTGATCATCACGGCGCTCGCCTTCTGATCCACGGCCACCGGTCGACTGCGCCGAGCGTACGCTTGAATGATGACAACAACACCCCAGCACGCACTGAACACAGGCTTCGGCGCGCGCAGCACGGCAACCGAAGTGCTCAACGGCATCGACCTGACCGGCCGCACGGCCATCGTCACCGGCGGGTACTCCGGCCTCGGCATCGAGACCGTCGCCGCACTCGTCGCTGCCGGCGCCCAGGTGATCGTGCCGGCCCGGCGCCCCGAGGCGGCCTGGGCCGCCCTGGACGCCCGTGGCCTGAACGCCGTGGAGGTCGACACCCTCGACCTGGCCGACCTGGTGAGCGTGCGAGCCTTCGCCGAACGGTTCGTGGCCACCGGACGGAGCCTGGACATCCTGATCAACAACGCCGCGATCATGGCCGCTCCCGAGAGCAGGGTCGGTGACCGCTGGGAGTCCCAGTTCGCCACCAATCACCTCGGTCACTACGTGCTCACGAACCTGCTCCGGCCCGCGCTCTCGGCCGAGGGCGGCGCCCGGGTCGTGGCCCTCTCGTCGACCGGCCACAAGCTCAGCGGCATCCGTTTCGACGACCCGCAATTCACGACCGGCTACGACAAGTGGCAGGCCTACGGGCAGGCGAAGACCGCCAACAGCCTCTTCGCCGTGCACCTGGATGCCCTCGGCGCCGACCACGGCGTGCGCGCGTTTGCCGTGCACCCGGGCGGCATCATGACCGAGCTGCAGCGGCACCTGCCGCGGGAGGAGATGATCGCCGCGGGCTGGATGACTGCAGACGGCACGGTGAATTCGCTGTTCAAGTCGCCAGAGCAGGGCGCGGCGACCTCAACCTGGGCGGCCACCTCGCCGATGCTGGCCGGACTGGGCGGGGTCTACTGCGAGGACTGCGACATCGCCGAACCCACCGTGCCGGATAGTGCCACCGCCCGGGTGGCCGGGGTGAACCCGCACGCCATCGATCGGGCGGATGCGGCCAGGCTCTGGGCGCTCTCCGCCGAGCTGACCGGTGTGAACGCGTTCGCCTGAGCGCCGCTCGCCCCGCCCCAACTGTCGCCGTTCCGGACAAGTGCGCCCGGTGTGCCGGGTGCAGTTGTCCGTTTGGGCAACAGTTGCCAAGGCGAAACCGCAGACCTAGGTTGGGGAGATGGCAGAGGATGCGGAACACGACGCGAGCGCGGTCGCGGATGGCGATGCGGGCGCGACTGCGGATGGAGCGCTCTGGGCGGCGCAGGGCATTCCGGCCCCGGCGCGCCGAGCGCTGCTGGCCGCGGGCATCCTGACCCTTGCGGACCTGCGCTCGACCGACCTCGACACACTTGGGCGGCTGCACGGCATGGGCCCGAAGGCTCTGGAACGGTTGCGTCTACTGCGCGACGGCTGACAGGCGCCGGGAGTCAGACCCGGCTGGTCAGCCTCACACCGCTAGCCCGCTCGCTCGCCTTGTGGTCTGCTCCCGACAGCGACCCAACTGTGCCCAATTCGGACAAGTGCGCCCGGTGTGCCGGGTGCAGTTGTCCGGTCGGGCAACAGTTGGGCCGGAGGAAACCCGGCCTAGTCGACGGGGGTGAAGTTGAGCGAGATCGAGTTCATGCAGTAGCGGTCGCCGGTGGGGGTGCCGAAGCCGTCGTCGAAGACGTGGCCCAGGTGCGATCCGCAGGCAGCACAACGCACCTCGGTGCGCACGACGCCGAGTGACCGGTCCTCGAGGAGCTCGACGGCCTCGGGGCGCACCGACTCGTAAAAGCTCGGCCAGCCGCAGCCGGAATCGAACTTGGTGCCGCTCTTGAACAGCTCGGCGTTGCACGCTCCGCAGGTGTAGATGCCCGACCGGCCCTCATCGAGGAGTTCTCCGGTCCAGGCGCGTTCGGTGGCCGCACCGCGGAGCACTTCGTACTGCTCTGGGGTGAGTTCAGCCTTCCATTCGGCGTCAGACTTGGTGACCTCGTAGTCCATGGTGCGTCCTTTCAATCCAGTCTCGGCAGAGAACTGCCTCCAGCGTAAACTCGGCCGGGGCCCGGGGAATTCCCGTCAGCGGTGTGCCGGGCCATTCCCCAGCCGATTCCCACCCTCGACGGTATCGGGCCGGTCGCGTCCGCGACAGGCGGGCCCGGTCAGCGAAAACCCAGTCCAGGCCAAATAGGATGACGCGTATGGCGACCAGCGAGCACGAGAGCGACCGGGGTGCAGGGCAAGCTCTGGGACTCGGCACGCACGACGTGCAGCTGCTGGCGTTCGAGCGGCGTTGGTGGTCGCATCCCGGCGCGAAAGAGCAGGCCATCCGCTCTGAATTCGGTCTGTCGGCCGCCCGCTACTATCAATTGTTGGGTGCCCTGATCGACTCCCCGCTCGCCCTCGCTCACGATCCCATGCTGGTCAAACGACTGCAGCGGATGCGCGACGCGCGGTCGCAGGCGCGATCGGCCCGAGCCATCCGCCCCATCGAGTAGGAGCCCCCTGCAGTGTGTTCAGCCAAACGAGGAACGAACTAGACAGACAATGCCCACTTCGTACCCGAAAGACCGCTTCGATCATCTTCCGCACAAGCTCGAGCGGGTGGGGGCGCATCGCGCACCCGCCAAGAAGGGGCGACGGTGGGTTGCGTTCTGGTGGGCGCTGGCCGCGACCGCCCTGCTCGTGGGAGTGGGCGCAGTGGGCCTGTCGGTGTTGAACAACCGGCTGAATTTCACCATCCCCGGTGTGGAGGCCGAGACGCCCGTTGCCGAGCCGACGGCCGAGCCGGTGCCCACCGCGGAGCCGACGACCGACCCCAATGCGAGGGTCACGGTTCTCAACGGCACGCCCACGACAGGCGTGGCGCGGTCGGTGGGCGAGGTGCTCACCGATGGTGGGTGGACAGTCGGAAGCACCAGCGACGCCGACACCGAGGACTTCGCTACGACGACCGTGTATTACGCGGATCCCACCCTGGAGGGTGCTGCGCGGGGTGTGGCGGCCCTTCTGCCCGGTTCTGCGGTGTTGCTCTCTGAAGACTTCGCCGGCTCTGACGCCACCTTGACGGTCGTCGTGGGCGCCGACTACGTGATGCCCGCCGGCTGACCTCGCCACGCGATCGCGCCGCCTACTGGGATTGGCGCTTGCAGTCAACCCCCTTTTGAACTTCGCTGCCGTCACTAGTGTCTGCAGTGGTCGCTCACTTTCCGGCGAAGCGCTCTCACCCTGAGAGCGCTCTTCAACGGACGGTGGACGCAGTTTCTGCGCCAGGCCCGGTAACACCAACGGGTGAGTGCCGAAATACAACACTGCATTAGGGGAGTTTCACATGGCGAACGGAACCGTCAAATGGTTCAACGCTGAAAAGGGTTTCGGCTTCATCACTGTCGATGGAGGAGGACAGGACGTCTTCGTTCACTACTCCGCTATCGACATGCACGGCTACAAGGTTCTCGAAGAAGGCCAGCACGTCATCTTCGAACTCGGTACCGGAGCCAAGGGCCCGCAGGCCGAGTCGGTACGCCCGGCCTAGCTACCACGCGTCGAACAGCTGACAGCCCAACCGGCTGACAGCAACACCATCGTCGATCGATCACCGATCGACCACCGATCGGCAGTCACGTCACCACCCTTCTCGCCAGGCAGACATACCAGGCGCAACTAGGGTGTGTGGCGTGACTGCGTTTCGGATGCCCCCTCTTTCTCCCCGACGATCCCGACTGCCCCTCCGGCTGTCGGCCGCGGTGTGCATCACCGCCGGGCTGGGGCTGGGGCTGATCGGTTGCTCCGCACCGCTGCCCGAGCCGACAGCATCCGCGAGCCTGACGCCGCGGTCCGGGCTCGCGCCGCTGCGGGGGACTCCGGTGGACGCCGACGCCGCGGAGCGCCCGTCGCTGGCTGTGAAGATCGACAACCACCCCGCCGCTCGGCCGCAGATCGGCCTCGAGCGCGCCGACCTGGTCTTCGAAGAGCTGGTCGAGGGCGGCTTCACCCGCTACGCCGCCATCTGGCACTCCGACGTGCCGGATGCGGTCGGTCCCGTGCGGTCCATCCGCCCGATGGACCCTGAAATCCTGAGCTCGTTCGGCGGCGTCGTGGCGTACTCGGGCGGCCAACCTCAGTTCGTCGACGCCATGAAGGCCGCACCGATGCTGAACGTGCTTTTCGACGAAGACGCCACGGGCCTGTTCGTGCGCGCCGACGACAGGGAGGCGCCGCACAACGTGGTGCTCTCGGCGGCCGACGTCGTCGAGCTGCACTCCGACGTCGCCCCGCCTCGTGACCAGTTCGACTATGCCGACACCGCTGCAGGGGCTACGGCGACCCTGGCCGGCACCCCGACCGCCGCGATCGTGGCCAGCTTCTCCGAGTCCGGCGGGCGCGCCTGGCACTGGGACCCGGCTGCCCAGGCCTACCTGCGCAGCCAGGACGGCATCGCCGACCTCGATACCTCCGGAACCCAGCTGAGGGCCACGAACGTCGTGGTGCTGCGGGTCGAGGTGGACCGCGGTAGCGACGTGCCCCGCACCGTCCTGATCGGTTCGGGCCAGGCCTGGGTGTCCGCCAACGGATCGACGGTGCCGGCGACCTGGTTCAAGGACGCCGCGGCCGCGCCGATCCGGCTCGCCGATGCCGCCGGGGCCACGATCGACCTGGCGCCCGGTAACACCTGGATCGAACTGGTCCCCACCGACGACGGCAGTGTGGAGCTGGTGCCGTAACAGGTGCGGCACCCGGCCCGGCCGGCACCGTTCACTTGCACTCTCGACCCCAGAGTGCCAGAATCGGTCTAGCACTCTGTGCTTTGGAGTGCTAACCCATCATCGTTTTGGTAACGTCCGGGAGGGACGAGAAACACATATGGCAAAGATCATTGCTTTCAATGAAGAGGCCCGTCGCGGCCTTGAGCGCGGCCTCAACATCCTCGCTGACACGGTCAAGGTGACCCTCGGCCCGCGCGGACGCAACGTCGTGCTGGAGAAGAAGTGGGGCGCCCCCACGATCACCAACGACGGCGTGTCCATCGCCAAGGAGATCGAGCTCGACGACCCGTACGAGAAGATCGGTGCGGAGCTCGTCAAGGAGGTCGCCAAGAAGACTGACGACGTCGCGGGCGACGGCACCACCACCGCCACCGTTCTGGCTCAGGCCCTGGTTCGCGAAGGCCTGCGCAACGTCGCAGCCGGCGCCGACCCGATCAGCCTCAAGCGCGGTATCGAGAAGGCCACCGCCGCGGTCATCGCGGAGCTCATCTCCAGCGCCAAGGAGATCGAGACCAAGGAAGAGATCGCGGCCACGGCCTCCATCTCGGCCGGCGACGCCGAAATCGGCGCGATCATCGCCGAGGCCATCGACAAGGTCGGCAAGGAAGGTGTTGTCACCGTCGAGGAGTCGAACACCTTCGGCACCGAGCTGGAGCTCACCGAGGGCATGCGTTTCGACAAGGGCTTCCTGTCGGCATACTTCGTCACCGACCCCGACCGTCAGGAAGCGGTCTTCGAAGACCCCTACATCCTGATCGTCAACTCCAAGGTCTCCAACATCAAGGACCTGCTGCCGATCGTCGACAAGGTCATCCAGAGCGGCAAGCAGCTGCTCATCATTGCCGAGGACGTCGACGGTGAGGCCCTGGCCACGCTCGTCGTGAACAAGATCCGTGGCATCTTCAAGTCGGTTGCCGTCAAGGCTCCCGGCTTCGGTGACCGTCGCAAGGCGCAGCTGCAGGACATCGCCATCCTCACCGGTGGCCAGGTCATCTCCGAGGAGGTCGGACTCAAGCTTGAGAACGTCACCCTCGACCTGCTCGGTAACGCCCGCAAGGTCGTCATCACCAAGGACGAGACCACCATTGTCGAGGGTGCCGGCGACGCCGAGGCCATCGCCGGTCGCGTTCAGCAGATCCGCAACGAGATCGAGAACACCGACTCCGACTACGACCGTGAGAAGCTCCAGGAGCGTCTCGCCAAGCTCGCCGGTGGCGTTGCCGTCATCAAGGCCGGCGCCGCGACGGAGGTTGAGCTCAAGGAGCGCAAGCACCGCATCGAGGACGCCGTTCGTAACGCGAAGGCAGCCGTCGAAGAGGGCATCGTCGCCGGTGGTGGCGTTGCACTCATCCAGGCCGGCAAGACCGCATTCGAGAGCAAGGCAATCCTTGACCTCGTCGGCGACGAGGCAACCGGCGCGAACATCGTGCGCGTTGCCATCGACGCTCCGCTCAAGCAGATCGCGCTCAACGCCGGCATGGAGCCGGGCGTTGTCGCCGACAAGGTGCGCAACCTGCCCGTCGGATTCGGCCTCAACGCCGCAACCGGTGAGTACGTCGACATGATCGCTGCCGGCATCAATGACCCGGTGAAGGTCACCCGCTCCGCGCTGCTGAACGCATCGTCGATCGCCGGCCTGTTCCTCACCACCGAGGCCGTTGTCGCCGACAAGCCCGAGAAGAACCCGGCCCCGGCCGGCGACCCCTCGGGTGGCATGGACTTCTAAGTCCCGCCTCACCAGCACTGAGTAATTGATGTGGGCGTCCCCTTCGGGGGGCGTCCACATTCGTGTGTCCGGCCCGATTCCCGAAGCGTCGGCTGTTACCGTGCGGTAGGCGGATGTGGGGATTGTCGAATGCACGTGGGCGCGCTCGTGCCGGTGGCGAGCAATATGCGCGCTACGCGGAGCTGAAATCCGGCACCACGAACGGCGCGGATGCGCGCTACGGCGACTCCTCCGGAGAGGCATGCTTCGCCCGCCGCGCCGCTCATCGAGGCCATCGTCACGAGGAGCCGATACCGGGCGTCGAGCGGGCCTCCTTCGGGTGCGCCGCCTCGACCGCGACCTGCGCGCTCGACACCGTGATCGGTGGCAACTGGGTGCAGTACAGCACCTCGTCGTCGGAGGGGGATCCCGACCTGCTGCGCGAAAGATTGATCCAGACCGCCGCGAGCGCCGTCGCCCGACTCTCCGGCTGAGCCGGCCCGACACCCGGGGGCCGAGCCGGCGTCCTCGGGACGCCCTACCGGGCGAAGAGCCTGGCGTTGGCCTGCTCCACCTCCGCGTACTGCTGGCCGGCCTGCCCGAGTGCCTGGTTGAGCGCGTCCGCGCTCTGCTCCACATGCAGCTGGGTGGTGCGCCAGGCCGAGACCGCCGCCTGGAACTGGGCGGATGCCTGGCCGGTCCAGGAACCCTCCAACCCGGTGAGTTGCCCGAGCAGCGCCGCCACCTCGGCCTGGATGCGCGCCATGGTGGCACGCGCGGAACCGGTGGTGGTGATCAGCGCTTCGCTGTCGACCTGGAACTGGGTCATCAGATGTGCTCCGTTCGCTTGTCTGCGGTGCCCGTTCGGGCGCCCGCCAGCGACGCTACGGTGAGCGCGCCCTGCGCGCGGCCCGGCGGGGCAGCGCGGGGGAGAACCGCCCGGCTGCCGGGATGTGGAGGAGCGGGACGCTCCGGTGCGTCAGCCGAGGTTGGGCGAGGTGATCGCCTGGGGCGCCGCGGGAGAATCGGCCAGCGGGAACCAGACCCGGAAGGTTGCTCCGCCGCCCGGGGTCTCAATGACCTCGACGGAGCCGTTGTGGCTGGCCACGATGGAGGCGACAATCGCCAGGCCGAGTCCGCTGCCGCCGGTTTCCCGGGCCCGGGACGTGTCGGCCCGCCAGAAGCGCTGGAAGATCTTGTCGCGGATCTGCGGGGGGATGCCCTCGCCGTGGTCGATGATCGAGATGGAGGCGCGCTGGTTGCGGCGGTCGACGCCGACCTCGAGTTCCACCGGGCTGTCCGCCGGGCTGAACCTCAGGGCGTTGCCCATCAGGTTGGTGATGACCTGGCGCACCTTGTTCTCTTCGGCCATGATCACCGCGTCGAGCTCCGGCGGTGCCTCGGCGGCCTGGGGAGCCTCGGCGGCCGGGAGGGTCGCATCCGTGCGCTTGGGCCGTCGGGTGCGGAGGCGCGCGAGCGTGGCGCCGGCGAAGGAAATGGTGCCGGTGGTGGACCCGGACGGTTCGCCCTTCGCGGCGGCGTTCTTGGCCGCGGTAGCGCCCTTGGCCGAGGGGGACTTGGCCGGGGGTGTGTCGGGGGCAGCGACCGGTGGTGCGGGCGGCGCGGGTGCGACCTCTCCGGTGGAATGGCCCAGGTCGACGGAGGACGGCGGGGCCTCCTCGGCCAGTTCGACGGGGTGACTCGTCAGCACCGTGACCGTGCGGCCGGGGGACGAGGCCATGGCATCCAGCGCGGCATCGTGGGCGAGCGGCAACAGGTCCACCCGGGTGAGGGCGAGTGGCTTGGTCTCGTCCAACCGGGCCAGCTCGAGAAGGTCTTCGACCAGTCCGCCCATGCGGATGGCTTCCTTCTCGATGCGCTGCATGGCCTGGGCCACGTCTTCGGGCGTTTGCAGCGCGCCCATCCGGTAGAGCTCCGCGTAGCCGCGCACCGAGACCAGTGGTGTGCGCAGTTCGTGGCTGGCGTCGCCCACGAACCGGCGCATCTGGTCGATCGTGCGGGCCCGGTCCTTGAAGGCCCGGTCGATCCGGCTGAGCATGGTGTTCAGCGACCGGTTCAGCCGGCCGACCTCGGTATTGGGGGTTGCTCCGCCCAGCCGTTGACTGAAGTCGCCGTCGGCGATGGCCGCGGCCGTGCGTTCCGCCTCGCGCAGCGGCGCGAACGTGGTGGTGACCAGAAGTCGGGTGAGCATGGCGCCCACGAGCACCACGCCGACGCCGAAGCCGAGGAAGATGCTGAGGTAGGTGTTGACGGTGTTCTGGGCCGACTGCAGGGAGACCGCCATCAGCAGCGTGCCGTAGGTGCCGGTGGAATTGATCACGAACGGCACGGCCACGGCGTGGAACTCGGTGTCGCCCTGGGCATCGGAGAGCTTCTGCACCGCTCCGTTCATGCCGATCACGCTGGGCAGGTCCAGCGGCATGGTCACCGCGGGCAGGTTCGCGCGCGGGCGATCCCGCCAGGTGCGGTCCTTGAGCACACCGTTCTGGTCGTAGACCGCCACGAAGTAGTCGGAGTCCACCCCGGCGGCGCTACCGTTCTCCATCGAGTTCCGGTAGTCCATCAGGGTGGTCTGCGCCTCGGTCTGCAGGCTGGCATCCACCTGCTGCACGACGTAGTTGCGCAGGATCACCATGGTGCCCACACCGGAAACGAGCAGGCCGAGCGTGAGCATCAACACGGTCACACCGGTGATCTTGGAGCGGAGCGAAATCCGGCTCCAACGGTCCATCAGGGCCACATGCATGGTTCCAGTCTAGGAAGTGAAGCTGGGTGTCTAGACCTTGGCTGCCTTGAGCATGTAGCCGAAACCACGCTTGGTCTGGATCAGCGGCTCGCTGGAGTGCATGTCGACCTTGCGGCGAAGGTACGAGATGTAGGACTCCACGATGCCGGCGTCGCCGTTGAAGTCGTACTCCCACACGTGGTCGAGGATCTGCGCCTTGGAGAGCACCCGGTTCGGGTTGAGCATCAGGTAGCGCAGCAGCTTGAACTCGGTGGGGCTGAGCTCGATGGGCTGGTCGCCCACGAGAACCTCGTGGGTGTCCTGGTCCATGGTCAGCTCGCCGGCGCGGATGACCGCGTCTTCGTCGGCGTGCATGGTGCGGCGCAGGATGGCCTTGATCCGCGCCACGATCTCGTCGAGGCTGAACGGCTTGGTGACGTAGTCGTCGCCGCCGACGGTGAGTCCGGTGATCTTGTCTTCGGTGTCGTCCTTCGCCGTGAGGAAGAGGATCGGGGCGGTGTAGCCGGCCGAACGCAGGCGCTTGGTGACGCCGAATCCGTTCATGTCGGGCAACATCACGTCGAGGATGATCAGGTCGGGCTCTTCTTCCAGCACGGCGGAGATCGCCTGGGCACCGTTGCCCACCGCGCGCACGGCGAAGCCGGCGAAGCGGAGGCTGGTGGTGAGGAGATCCCTGATGTTGGGTTCGTCGTCAACGATTAGGATGCGGGGGCCGTCAGTCATGCACCCAGTATCTGCGCGTTAGCTGGTGCTTTGCTGTGAGTGGCCGGTACGTGCTCGGCCGATCCGGTGGCGGGCCTTCCGGTGCGGTCCGGATGCCTCTACCGTCAGTGCTGTCGGCACGATCGAGTGACGCGCAGCGGAGCCTGCGACCCCGGGTCAGGAGCAGCGAATGGACGACGCAGGGCAGCCCGGCGGGCCGGGCGCCGACCCGATTTTGATCGTCGGCGCTGGCCTCGCCGGCGCCCGGGCGGTCGAGGCCATCCGGGTGGCCGGCTTCGAGGGCCGGCTGTTGCTGGTCGGGGAGGAGAGTGCGGCCCCGTACATCCGCCCGCCGCTGTCGAAGGAGTACCTCGCCGGGCGCGCTGACCGCGATTCGGTGGACGTGCATCCGGTCGGCTGGTACGCCGAGCGCGGGATCGAGCGCATCCTCGGGCACCGGGCCGCGGTGCTGGATCCGGCCGCCCACCAGGTGACCCTCGACGACGGCCGGGTGCTGCGGTACTCCCGGCTGTTGCTGGCCACCGGCGCATCGCCGCGGCCGTTCCCCGGGCCGGGGGCGAGCCTGCCCGGGGTGCACTACCTGCGTACGGTCGATGATTCCGACCGGCTGCGCGCCGCGCTGGCGGAGGGCGGTCGGCGGGTGGTGATAGTCGGCAGCGGCTGGATCGGGCTGGAAGTGGCCGCCGCCGCGAAGGGCTACGGCAACGAGGTCATCGTGCTCGGCCGCGGTGCCGTGCCGCTGCAGGCCGCGCTCGGCACCGAGCTCGGCGGGGTGTTCGAGCGGCTGCACCGCGACCACGGCGTGCATGTGGGCAACAACACCGACGTCGTGGAGCTGGAGGGGGAGACCCGAGGCGGCGGCACCCGGTTGTCCGGGGTGCGGCTGGCCGACCACACCCTGGTGCGGGCCGATCTGGTGGTGGTGGGTCTGGGCGCCACCCCGAACACCCAGCTGGCGCTCGGCGCCGGCCTCGCCGTCGACAACGGCATCAAGGTGTCGGCCACGTTCCAGACCGACAACTTCGACGTCTTCGCCGTCGGTGACGTCGCGAGCGTCTTCCATCCGCGTCTGGGTCACCGGCTGCGGGTGGAGCACTGGGCGAACGCCGACACTGCCGGCGCCGCTGCCGGGCGTGCGATGCTGGGCGACAGCACGGAGTACGACGCCATTCCGTACTTCTACACCGACCAGTTCGACCTGAGCATGGAGTACTCGGGGTTCGGCGAGCTCGCCCGAGACGCTGAGGTGGTCTTCCGCGGTGACCGGGCCGGCCGCGAGTTCGTGGCGTTCTGGCTGACCGACGGGCGGGTCGTCGCCGGCATGAACGTGAACGTCTGGGAGGTGAACGAGATCGTGCAGCGCCTCATCCGGTCCAACGTCAGAGTGGACCCGCGCCGTCTCGCGGATGAGAGCATAGCCTTGGAAGACCTGCTCGATCCGTTCCCCGGCACGGCCTGAGCACACACCCGTCGCAGTCGCACTGCGGCCAAGCAGCACGAGGAGTCAGATGGTCAGCCCGACCGCCACACCCGGGATCATCCTGCCCCGGCTGGACGTGCCCGTGCGCCGATTGAACGGCCGCGACTTCGACTTTGCCCGGGAGGTGGCGGTGATGGCGGTGATCAACCGCACCCCCGACTCGTTCTACGACCGTGGCGCCACCTTCGCGTTGGAGAACGCCGTGGCGGCGGCGCGGCGGGCCGTGGCTGACGGCGCCGACTGGGTCGACATCGGCGGGGCCAAGTTCGCTCCCGGGCCGGCCGTGCCGGTCGCGGAGGAGATCGACCGGGTGGTGCCTGTCGTGGCCGCGCTGCAGGGCGCCGGTGTGGTGATCTCGGTCGACACCTTCGACCCCGACGTGGCCAGGGCAAGCATCGCCGCCGGCGCCCACGTGATCAATGACACCACCGGTGTGCACGACCCGCGGATGGCCGAGATCGTCGCGGACAGCGACGCCACCCTGGTGATCACCCATAGCCTGGCCCGTCCGCGCACACCGTACCCCGCACCGCACTACGACGACGTGGTCGGCGAGGTGGCCGGTTTTCTGCAGGCCAGGGTGCAGCGCGCTCTCGATCACGGGATGCCGGCCGACAGGTTGGTGATCGACCCCGGCCACGACCTGAACAAGAACACCCGGCACTCCCTCGAACTCACCAGGCGGTTGGGGGAGATCACCGCGCTCGGCCTGCCCACGCTGGTAGCGGTCTCGAACAAGGACTTCATCGGCGAGACCCTCGACCGGGACCGCGACAGCCGGGTGGAGGGCACCCTCGCCGCGGCCGTGTACTGCATCCTGCAGGGCGCCCGCATCGTGCGGGTGCACAATGTCGCCGCGGCCGTCGACGCCGTGCGGATGACCGAGGCAATTCTCGGCTGGCGCGAACCGGCCTACCTTCGCCACAACCTCACCTGATGGGCACCCTCGACCCCGGCGATGTGCTGACCCGCTACACGGTCGGCGACCGGTCGACCCCGCACCTTCGGGTGAACTTCATCAGCAGCCTCGACGGCGCCGCCACCCACGACGGCCTGAGCGGTGGGCTCGGCGACGACGCCGACAGGCTGGTCTTCGACACCCTGCGGATGCTCACCGACGTGATCCTGGTCGGCGCGGGCACAGTGCGCGCCGAGGGTTACGGCGGAATCCGGTTCACCAACGAGGCCGTGGCCTGGCGGGTCGCCCACGCGCTACCGGAGCACCCACCGGTGGCGATAGTGTCCGGCCGGCTCGACCTGGACCCGGCGCACCCGGTATTCACCGGGGCGGCCACCCGGCCGATTGTCATCACCCACGCCCAGGCTCCCGCGGACCGCCGCGCGGCGCTCGCCGCCGTGGCCGATGTGTGGGACTGCGGGGAGGCAGCCGTCGACCACACGCTGATGGTGCGTATCCTCACCGAGCACGGCTACCCGCAGGTGCTCTGCGAGGGCGGCCCGAGCCTGTTCGGCTCGCTGCTGGCCGCCGACGCTGTGGACGAGCTCTGCCTCACCCTGGCCCCGCTGCTCGAATCCGGCCGGGCGCCCCGCATCGCCGGCGGGCCGGAGACGTCGCCGCGGCGGATGCGCCTGGCTCATGCCCTGCCCGCCCAGGACACCCTCCTCCTGCGCTACCTCCGGGTCAGCTGACCGCTCGCGGGGCGAGCGCATCGAGCGAGTGGGCGTCGAGGATCGTGTACGAATAGCCCTGTTCGGCCAGGAATCTCTGGCGGTTCTGGGCGAAGTCCTGGTCGACGGTGTCACGGGCGACCAGAGTGTAGAAGCTGGCGGTCAGGCCGGACTCCTTGGGGCGCAGCAGCCGGCCCAGCCGCTGAGCCTCCTCCTGCCTGGACCCGTACGAGCCCGACACCTGGATGGCGACCGAGGCCTCGGGCAGGTCGATCGAGAAGTTGGCGACCTTGGACACCACGAGCAGGTTCTCCGCGCCCTCCCGGAACGCCTGGTACAGCCGCTCGCGTTCATCGACCGGGGTGGCCCCGGTGAGTTTGGGCGCCTGCAGGGCCTCGGCGAGCTCGTCGATCTGGTCGAGGTACTGGCCGATCACCAGGATGCGTTCGCCGGGGTGCAGCGCCACCAACTCCTTGACGATGTCGAGCTTGGCGGGCGCGGTGGCGGCCATCCGGTAGCGCTCGTCGTCTGGCGCGGCGGCGTAGCGCAGCCGTTCGGCGTGGGGCAGGTCGATGCGCACCTCGAAACAGGCGGCGGGGGAGATGAAGCCCTGGGCCTCGATCTCCTTCCAGGGCGCGTCGAAGCGCTTGGGACCGATCAGGCTGAAGACGTCACCCTCGCGGCCGTCCTCACGCACCAGGGTGGCGGTGAGGCCGAGCCGGCGGCGAGCCTGCAGTTCGGCGGTGAGCTTGAACACCGGGGCGGGCAGCAGGTGCACCTCGTCGTAGATCACCAGGCCCCAGTCCATGGCGTCGAGCAGTTCGAGGTGGGCGTACTCGCCCTTCCGCTTGGCGGTGAGGATCTGGTACGTGGCGATGGTGACGGGCTTCACCTCCTTGACCTGGCCGGAGTACTCACCGATCTCCTCCGCGGTGAGGGTGGTGCGCTTCAGCAGCTCGTCACGCCACTGCCGGGCCGACACGGTGTTGGTGACCAGGATCAGGGTGTTGGTCTTGGCGGTGGCCATCGCACCGGCGCCCACCAGGGTCTTGCCGGCGCCGCAGGGCAGCACGACGACGCCGGAACCGGCGTCGAAGAAGTTCGCGACGGCCTTGTTCTGGTAGTCGCGCAACGCCCAGCCGTTCTCGAGCAGCGCGATCTCGTGCGGGGTGCCCGGGGTGTAGCCGGCGAGGTCTTCGGCGGGCCAGCCGAGCTTGACGAGTTCCTGTTTGAGCTGGCCACGGGCCCACGGCGCCACCAGGAAGGAGTCGGGGGTGGGCTGGCTGATCAGCAGCGGGGCGATGCGCCGGGCCCCGGCCACCTCGGTGAGCACAGGGGCGTCGGCGCTGCGCAGCACCAGCTGGCCCTCGTCGTCGCGGTCGATCACCAGGCGGCCGTACCTGCCCACGGTCTCCTCGAGGTCGACGGAGACGGTTTGCGGGATGGCGAACTTGGAGTACTTCTCCAGCGTGGCCAGCATGTTGGCGGCGTCGTGGCCGGCGGCTCTCGCGTTCCACAGCCCGAGCCGGGTGATCCGGTAGGTGTGGATGTGTTCCGGCGCGCGCTCCAGCTCGGCGAACACGGCCAGGTCGTGCCGGGCATCCTCGGCCAGAGGGTGCGCGACTTCGAGCAGTACCGTGCGGTCACTTTGGACGATCAGCGGGCCATCGGACATAACCGTCAATGCTACGCCTGCGGGCTGGGCCCGGCCTACCCGCGTCCGGGGGTGCGGCCGGGCCCGCCGGTGCGGGTCAGGGGGCGGGAACGATGCTGACGACGCTGGACAGCGGCAGGGTGCGTTCGATGTCGGCGTGCCGGTCTCTGGCGCGGAACCGTCCGCCGCCGACGCTGGCCGGTTCGAGGAGGTAGTCCACCACCTCGCCGTCGGGCATCTTCACGCTCACCAGCACGGTCTGCCGGTGCTTGATGGCTGAATCCAGTTGGCGGGCCAGCCAGGCATGTGCGGCCTTCGCCTCGCCGCCGTCGGTGGCGCGCAGCTTCTCAACGAGGGCGATGGTGGGATCCGGCGCCTCGGGGCGGATCGGGTGCATCACGCGATGCCGCCGCGGATGCACGACCTCCCCGGCCGCGTTCTCGGCGGCGACGGGGTAGCGGGCGTCGGTGAGGGCCCAGAACACGGTGTCCGCGGGTTGGGCGCTGGTCAGCTTGGTGGGGGAGAGCGAGATGAGCGCCAGCGCCGTGAACGTCTGGTCGACGGCGATGGCGCCGAGAACCGCGCTGTCGTCTGACCTGACATAGCTGGGCCCGGCCGGGTTGAGCGGGTCGACGCTGCCTACCCGCACCCGGCCGTACCTGTCGGCGGCGTCGCGGATGAGATACTCCACCGGTTGCGGAACACCGGTCAGCGAAATCGTGGCCAGAAAGCTCAGGATGGACTCCGCGTCGTCACCGATCGCTAGTGCGCGATTGACCGACGCGCCACTGAGCCGGTAGCTGGAGGCCAGCTCGCGGCTCTCGACATCCGCGAAGGTCCGTAGCCTGGCGTCGATCGACGCCGACAGGGGCCCGGGAGCAACGATCGACAGGTCGTGCTGCAGATAGACGGCGCCCACCTCCGCGGGCAGCGAGCCCGCAATGGTGGCGACGGCGGCATCGATGTCGCCGAGGAGCACGGATGCGCCGGCGGCGCTGGTCGACTGGCGCGCGGTGATCCCGATGAGTTCGGCGTCGCGGGCGAAGTCGGCGATGCGTTCGTCCATCCAGCTGCCGCCGGCCGGGTGCAACCAGGCCACGAAACGATGCAGGGCATCTCCCCAGGCCACGCCGGGTCGCTGCGCGAGGATCTCCCGGACATCGGCGGGCAGGGCGGCGAGCCAGGACGAGGCGAGGACACCCCAGCGTGCCGGGGCCCCCTCCACGAGCCACGCGCTCCCGGCCTGGGACTCGGACCAGTAGCCGGCGCCGAGGGCGACCAGGTCGGCGCGGGCGGCGATGCCCACCAGCGGGGCGACGGCTTCGAGGTCGACCCCCATGGCCATCGACAGGCGTTTTGTGTCGGGCAGGCCGAGACCGCCGCGGCTGAGTTCGCGGGCCGGCTCCAGGCTCAACTCGGTGAGTAGCTCGGCGATCGCGGAGACCGCGGCGAAGGCCCGCTCTGCGGCCAACCGCTCGGTGAAACGCCCGTCGGTGGCCGAGAGCGGGGCGAGCGGGCTGGGGGCCGAAACGCCGGCCAGGTCGGCGACGCCGGGCAGGCCCTCCTCTGGCCAGGCCCGCAGCCGGGCGGCGACCGCGGGAAACGGCGACACGGTGTCGTCGGTGCGCACCAGCAGCATCAGCTCGTCGAGACGGTCGACGCGGGCGGAGATGTCCGCGGCGTCCACGGTGTCATGCCCGAGGTCCGCCAGCCGTTCGACCAGTTCGCCCAGCGTTGGAGCGCCCAGGTCGGCGGCAACCGCGAGCACGGCGAGGGTGCTGCGGTCCAGGTGTGTGAGCGTGGACTGGATGGCGGCGGGGTCGAGGAGCGCTTCGGCGAGGTCGAAGAAATCGTGGATGCCGTGCGGGGGGATCGACCGGAGAGCGATCGTTCGGCGCAATGCTGCGTCGTTCAGTGCGCGGAGGCGTGAGGCGAGCGTCAGCATGCGGGTTACTCCAGTTTCTGTCGAGCCTCGCGAGCGCGGCGGATTCCGCTGACGATCATCAGGGCGATGATCAGCAGGAAGCCGATGGGGAGACCGAACAGGGGCAGGGTGAGCACGGCCGGCCAGACACCCTGACTGAACCCATCGTTGTCGCCGGCGCCGGCGGCGGTGCCGAGGATCACGGCGAGGAAGGCGAGGATCGACAGGCCGACCACGCCCGCAACCATATACGCCAGGATCTTCTCGATCCGGCTCGGGTCGTGTGGAGTTTGAGTGGTCACAGACCAAGGATACGGGGCATAGTCAGCTGCAACGGAATAAGCTGGGCGAAGCGCCGCGCATTCCTGCGCGCCTCAAAATCACAGCGAGGTTCAGATGCCCACCGGCAAAGTCAAGTTCTACGACGAGGAGAAGGGTTTTGGCTTCATCAGTTCCGATGACGGCCAGGAGGTCTTCCTGCACGCGTCTGCAGTGCCCGCCGGAGTGACGGTGAAGGCCGGGATGAAACTCGAGTTCGGTATCGCCGACGGCAAGCGGGGCGCCCAGGCGCTGTCCGTGCGCGTGATCGAAGCACCGCCGAGCCTGGCCAAGCTCAGCCGCAAGCCGGCCGACGACATGGCCATCATCGTCGAGGATCTCGTGAAACTGCTCGACGGCATCGGAGCGAGCCTGCGCCGCGGTCGGTACCCCGACTCCGCGCACAGCAAGAAGATCGCGGCCGTGCTGCGAAAGGTTGCCGAGGAACTGGATGCTTAATCCGTTCGATCCGACCCCGCCGCAGGCGCCGGCGGCGGACCCCGGGCCCGCTGCCGCGGCCGCAGCAGACGACGCGACTCCCGTCGACGCTCCGTCGAGCGAGTCCGCGGAAGCAGACGCCGCCACCGACAACGACGCCGCCGAGGTTGCCGAAGTCGACGACGACGAGGTTTTCGAGGCGGACGAGGTGCTGATCGGCGCGACCGACCAGGCCAGGGCCGCGCTCGAACTGATCACCCCGGCCGACACGATCGGCGAACAGCTCGGTTACATCGTTGAGGGCGAGCACGTGCTGTCGCTGCTCTTCGAGTGCCTCATGTCCGGATACCCGGGCTGGCACTGGACGGTCAGTGTGTCACGCGTCGACACTGATTCCGAGCCGCAGGTGCTGGAAACCGAGCTCATGCCGGGCGACGATGCCCTGCTCGCCCCGGAGTGGGTGCCATGGAGCGACCGGCTTGCCGACTCCAAGGTGGCCGAGGAACTCGCGGCCGCCGGACTCGTCGGTTCCGACGACGACGACGATAGCGACGACGACGACGACGACGATAGCGACGACGACGAAGACGACAGCGACGACGACGACGATGAGGACGACGAGAGCGCCGAATCCGATGACGCTGCCGACGACGGCGTCGACGTCCTCGACGGGATCGACGTGGACGAAGCGCTAGCGGCGTCGAAGCAGGACGAAACCGAGGCCGCAGAGGCCGAGGCCCAGGCCGATGGCGGCGCACCACAGCCACCAGCCCAAGCCGGCGTCGTGCAGTTCAGCTCGGAAGACGAACGCCAGCACCAGCAGGACTAGCCAGCCGGCCGAACCCGCTGCCACCGCTTTCCGCGCATTCGCGCGGGCGGGCAGCGGGTCTGGCCGTCGTTCGCTGTCTTTGAGCCAGAACCGCATGCTGCCTAACCCAGGTTGGCCACAACGTACTCGATCGACGAGACGAGCTTCCGCACATCCGCCGGATCGATGGCCGTGAAGGTGGCGACACGCAGCTGATTGCGTCCCAGCTTGCGGTACGGCTCCGTGTCGACGATGCCGTTGGCGCGCAGGATCTTGGCGATCGCTGCGGCGTCGATGGTGTCGCTGAAGTCGATCGTGGCGACGACCTGCGAGCGGTGGCTCGGGTCGGTCACGAACGGCGTGGCGTAGTCGACGGTCGCGGCCCAGTCGTAGAGCACCGACGACGACTCAGCCGTGCGCGCGGAGGCCCAGGCGAGCCCGCCGTTGCCGTTGATCCAGTCGAGCTGGTTTTCCATCATCAGCAGGGTCGACACGGCCGGCGTGTTCAGGGTCTGGTTGAGACGCGAGTTGTCGATGGCGTTCTTGAGGCTGAGGAACTCCGGGATGTACCGGCCGCTCGCGGCGATCCGCTCCACGCGCTCGATTGCGGCGGGGGAGAACAGGGCCAGCCAGATGCCGCCGTCCGAGGCGAGGTTCTTCTGTGGAGCGAAGTAGTAGACATCCGCCTGGTCGGCCTCGAAGTCGATGCCGGCGGCGGCGCTGGTGGCGTCGATGACGGTGAGCGCACCGGTGTCGCCCTGCACCCGGGTGACCGGGGCCATGACACCGGTGGACGTCTCGTTCTGCGGCCAGGCGTAGACGTCGATTCCCTCGGTGGGCACGGCGGTGGCCCGCGAGCCCGGTGCCGACTTGATGACGTCGGGAGCGGTGAGGAACGGCGCGGCGGCCGCGGCGGCGAACTTGCCGCCGAACTCACCGAAGACGAGGTTCTGCGCGCGGGTCTCGATGAGCGAGAACGCGGCGGCGTCCCAGAACGCTGTCGAGCCGCCGTTGCCCATGATCAGTTCGTAGCCCGCCGGGGCGCGGAACAGGTCGCTGAGGCCGGCGCGAACGCGTCCGACCAGGTTCTTCACCGGCGCCTGCCGGTGGGAGGTGCCCAGAATGCTCGCGCCGGCACCGGAGAGGTAGTCCAGCTGCTCCTGACGGATCTTGGACGGGCCGCAGCCGAATCGTCCGTCGGCGGGCAGCAATTCTGTGGGGATCTGTAGGTCCGGCATAACAGGATTCTAGTTGGCCGGTTTGCACGGGTAGTGTTGTGGCGTTGCACATATGGCCGAGCGGGAGGCTGCGGATGACTGACCTTATCGACACGACCGAAATGTATCTCCGCACGATCCTCGACCTGGAGGAGGAGAACATCGTTCCCCTCCGTGCCCGGATCTCCGAGCGCCTCGGCCACTCCGGACCGACAGTGTCCCAGACCGTGGCCCGCATGGAACGCGACGGACTCGTCGTGGTCTCCGGCGACCGGCACCTCGAGCTCACCCGCACCGGCCGCAGCAAGGCCGTGCACGTCATGCGAAAGCACCGCCTCGCGGAACGCCTGCTCAGCGACGTCATCGGGCTCGAGTGGGAGTTCGTGCACGACGAAGCCTGCCGTTGGGAGCACGTGATGAGCGAGCAGGTCGAGCGCAAGATCCTCGAAATCCTCGGTCACCCCACGGAATCCCCGTACGGCAACCCGATCCCCGGCCTCGACGAGCTGGGCGACTCCCCGGCCGTGGCGTTCATGGCCGGCGTCACCAATCTGCTCGACGTCGTGTCGGCGTCCGCCGAACCCGTCAGCGCGGTCATCCGGCGCATGGGCGAGCCCGTGCAGTTCGACCCGGTGCTCCTGGCGCAGCTCAAGCAGTCCGGCGTGCTGCCGGGCAACACCGGCGTGTTCTCCGCTGTGGGATCCTACGTGCTCGTTCAGGTGGACGGCTTCGGGGAGGGCCTGGAACTGCCCAACGAAGTCGCCGGTCACATCTTCGTGACGACGCCCGTGGCCGTGGCCTAACCCTGGATTCTCTGCAGAAATTCACAGACTCGTTACCAATTCGTTAGAATTCGCCCGTTTTGGGTGACAAACGAGTAGTGGTCACGTAGCCTCGGACCTGCCCATCGATCAGGTCGATCACCGGGCCCGCGCAAGACGTCTCTACCCTCTCCCGTCTCTTGTTGCGGAAAACCCAGGCGTTCACTCGCATCGGACGGGGCAACTCCCTAGTGTTGTCGAGGCGCCGGAGGTTCAATTTGGCCATCTTTGGTAGAAGACTGTCCCGACGCGGTCGTCGTTCCACGGCTCTTGCCATCCGATCCGCTCCCACCGCGCCGATGCATGCCGCGCAATCCGAGGTGAGCCCCCGCACCGTGATGCGACCGGGAGCACCGGTCAAACGATCCAGGCGCAAGAGCGCCACCGGCCACGCCGTGATGATGACCCTGGCCACCGGCCTGGTCGCCACCATGGCCCTGCCCGCCTACGCGTTCGCCCCCGACGACTCCGAAGGCACCTTCGCGGCCACGGCCGCGACCGAGCTCACCAAGGCAGGCGCGCAGAAGGTCGCCGTCGACGACTCTGCCGCCACGGTCAGCGTCGCACAGGATGCGTTCGCCGCCACCCCGCAGGCCGAGCTCGACGCCGCCCAGGCGGCGGAAGCCGCAGCGGCCGCGGAGGCCGCGCGGGTGGCCGCCGCGGCGTCGATGACCACCTACGCGGCCTCGTATTCGGGTCCGTCGGCGGCCGAGTACCTGGCCAGCCCGGCCTATCCCGGTTTTGATCTCGCCTCGGTCTACAACGTCGCCCTGCAGTATCAGGGCGTGCCATATGTCTACGGCGGGGCCACGCCGGCCGGCTTCGACTGCTCGGGGTTCGTGATGTACGTGTACGCCCAGTTCGGAATCGCGCTGCCGCACTCCTCTACCGGGCAGGGCGCGGCGGGAACCCGCATCGCTCTGGCCGACGCGCAGCCGGGCGACCTGGTGATCATGGACGGTCACGACGGGTTCTACGCCGGGAACGGCAATATCCTGCACGCGCCGTACGAGGGTGCGTCGGTGCGGGTGCAGCCGATCTGGACCAGCGACTACTACATAGTGCGTCTGGGCATCTGAGCCTCCCGAGCGAGCGCTGTCTGCACCCGCCCCGGTAAACACTGGGTAACGCATACCACAAATGGTGCACCACGATTTACGTGGGGCACCATTTGTGGGTTAACCTGATGCCCTGATGTTCTGCGGGATTTTAGGAGAGCCAATGCGCAAGCTACGCACGATCCACACCATGGATGTGCGCGGACACTTCGCGTTGCGGCACAGCAGTCAAATCTGTCCGAGCTTCGTGTGCGGTGCGCACGCTGAAGCCCATGGGGCGTTGTCATGATGACGACGCCCTTTTTGTTTGCCTGCAACTTCTCCCCGTCGACACCAGGCAGCAGTTCGAATGGCTGGAAGCCGTCCAGCCTTTTTCGAAAGGGAGCGCATGCGCACATTGGTCCTCAACGCGGGATATGAACCCCTCGCGGTCGTTTCGTTCAAGCGGGCACTCGTGCTCGTCATGAACCAGAAGGCAACAATCATCCAAGCGGACCAGGGTCACCCGGTCTGGGCGGCGACGGGTTCGTGGGAGCGCCCCAGCGTCATCCTGCTCACCCGGTACGTGCGCCTGCCCCGCTCCAGGGTCGTTCCGGTGAGCCGGCGCGGTGTGCTGCGGCGCGACGAGCACCGCTGCTGCTACTGCGGGAAGAGCGCGAGCACCATCGACCACGTGCAGCCGCGGTCACGCGGCGGGCGCGACACCTGGGACAACCTGGTGGCCTGTTGCCTGCGCTGCAACAATCTCAAGAGCGACCGCACTCCCGCCGAGATGGGCTGGGCCATGAATTTCGACCCCCGGATGCCGCACGGCACCACGTGGGTGGTCAGCGGGGTCGAGCGGCCGTTGCCGCAGTGGGACGAGTTTCTCGCCCCAGCCGCCGCCTGACCGGTCGGGACCGACAAGGCGTTGGCGATGTGCACCCCTTTATAGTGCGATTGTCACGAAATAGTAACGCTCAAGGTGACAGTGGGCACGGGCATCGATTAGGGTTGTGAAGTCCCCCTCCGGTTGTGGCTGTAAAGAGGATTATCTGTGACTCATTCCGGCACCGCCGGCTCGCCCGAGGGCGACGGCCCGCAACTCACGCGCCGTGAAGCCCGGGCCCTGCGCGAAGCCGCTGAGGCCGCAGTGGTACCCGCCGCCGAGACTGATTCTTCCGCCCCCGCAGCCGAGGTTGTTCTGCTCGCCGTGCCCGTGCCGCCCGTGCCGGTGCTCTCGGTGTCGCCTGACCTTGCCGTGATCGTCGAGAGCGCGAGCAGCACGCCCGCCGAGCCCGTCGTCGTCGCGCCCGCCGCGCGTGCGCGCGCTGGCACCCTGCGCTCCGCCCGGCTCCCCTCCTTCTCACGCACCAAGGCGCCGTCGACGGCGCCGTCGGACGCCACCCGGCGGCCGGCCGCGCGCGTCGCCAAACGCCGCAAGCCGATCGCGAAGCTGGTGACCCTGCTGGCGATTCCGGCGATCTTCCTCACCGCCGCGCTGCCCTCCTACGCGTTCGCTCCGCAGGGCGGCTCGGCCGGCGCCAGCCCCAGGTCCACCGGCGAAACCCAGGCTATTTCAGTCGGGGCCGCCGCCGCGGCCGTGAGCATCTCGGCAGACGGCTTCACCGCCACAAGCCAAGCCGAACTCGATGAGATCGAGGCCGGCATCGAGGCGGACCTCGCCCAGAAGGCGGCAGCCGAGGACGCGCGCGCCTCATCGGCGGACTACGCCGTGGTCGGCATCCGTGCCGAGGGTGACGACTACCCGTGGCGCGACGCCGGCACCGAATCCCAGGGCGGCGGCCTCTCGCCACTCGGCTACTACTACCGCGAATGTGTGGACTTCGTGGCCTGGCGGCTCAACCGCGATGCCGGAACCACCAGCCCGTTCAAGTGGGTCTGGTCGACCATGACGCCCGGCGGCGGCAACGCCTCCGCCTGGGCCAACGCCTGGTCGAACAAGGGCTGGGCCAGCAGCAAGTCACCCGTCGTTGGTGCCGTGGCCTGGTTCACCTACAACCACGTCGCCTACGTGCAGTCGGTGCCGGGCGACGGCACAGTAGTGCTCGAGGAGTACAACTGGATGGGCTCGCACGCGTATCACACGCGCACGGTCCCGATCAGCGAGGTGCCGGTCTACCTCTACCCACCGGCCTAGGTCGTATATCGCGCTCCGGCGACTCGATCGCCCGCGCCGGCGGCACCAGCGTGCCCCCGTTTGCGGCTAAACTTTCCCGGTCAGCCTCTGTAGCTCAATGGAAGAGCAGTTCCGTCCTAAGGAAAGGGTTGGGGGTTCGAGTCCCTCCAGGGGCACCATAAGGTGCGATCGGTGCAGCCGGATCGGCATCCGTGCCGGCGCGGCCGGGTCGATGAAGGTTGGTACCTTCGACAGATGACAACAACACGGTGGGCAATTCTGGGACCGGGCGACATCGGCGGCTGGTTCGCGCGGGCGCTGCCCCGCTCGACACACGGCACACTGCACGGGATCGCGAGCAGCAATCCCGACCGGGCGGCCGCGTTCGCCGCTATGCATGGCGCCCCCGTCACCGGAACCTACGACGAGATCCTCGCCAGGGACGACATCGACGCCGTGTACATCTCCACGGTGAACACGACCCACGCGGATCTGGCCGTGGCCGCGCTGACCGCAGGCAAGGCCGTGCTGTGCGAGAAGCCCGTGTCGACCACAGCCGCCGAGCTGGAGCGCGTGCTGCTCACCGCCGAGGCGTGCGGACTCCCGTTCGTGGAGGCCTTCAAACATCGCTTCGGCCCGTTCGCACGGGCCCTCGACGCCACTGTCGGTGCCCGCGACGTGCACGGACCGTTGCACCTGGCGGCGTCGTTCGGGTTCGCGGCGGGGGAGCGCACCGGGCGGCTGTTCGATCCCGAGATCGGTGGCGGGGCGATCCTCGACGTCGGCGGTTATCCGGTTTCGTTGGCGGTCGCCCTGGCCGCAGCGGCCGGCATCGACCCGGCCGACCTCACCGTCACGTCGGTCTCCGGCCGCGTGGGTGAGACCGGAGTCGACGAACACGCGGTGGCGACGATCACCGCGGCGGAGTTCACGGCCCAGGTGGAGTGCTCCATCATCGAGACCCTGCCGCGGTCCGCGCTGGTCACGGGAAGCAACGGCAGCATCCTGCTCCCGGATGCGTTCGGCGGCCGTCGCGACTCAGCCGCATCCTTCATCGTGCAGGCCGGCGGCCGTGACCGGGTGGTGGAGGTGCCCACCATCGACCCGTTCGCGGCGGAGGCCGACGCGGTGTCCCTGGCGCTGCTGGAACGCCGCACCGAAGCGCCCGAAATGCCGTGGTCGTACAGCCGGAGCATCGCGGGTCTGCTGGACGACTGGCGCGCCGGACTGGATCGCTGACGCTGCCGCTGACCCTGACCCTGCGGAGGGCCTAAGGTCATCGGAAGACGGTCAGCGCGGAGCTCTGCGGGTCAGGCGCCGGTAGGCGGGTGGCGCGCCACCCGCAGAGCGGCGCCCGCATGGGGCGGGCCGGTCCCCGCAGAGCGGCGCGGCCCCGCTGGCC
>NZ_JBGQOH010000023.1:0-56490 GCF_052113745.1 Cryobacterium sp. W22_MBD10_FK3 | reverse complement strand
CCCCCCCCCCCCCCCCCCCCCCCCCCTCCCCCCCCCCCCCCCCCCCCCCCCCCCCCCCCCCCCCCCCCCCCCCCCCCACGACTCCTGCTCGGTCAGACGAACAGGTTCGCGCGCTCGAGGTCTTCGGCGAAGTCGACCTCGACAGCGTAGAAGTCCGAGATGTCGACGGGCTCGACGAGCATGCGGTTCTTCTCGATGGCGAGCTCGATGCCGCGCTCGAAATAGTCCTGGTCGCCCACCTTGCTGAGGTGGTGGATGAGCATCGCTTTGTCGGCGGCGGACACGTAGTTGATGCCCACGGCCTCGCCGAGCCCGTTCTTCACGGTCTTCGACAGCTCCTTGATGTAGCCCTCGGCGCTTGTCGTGTACTTGACTTCCTCGTCAGAGACCTTGGACGTGTTGACGGTGACGAACGACTGGTCGCGCTTCATCATTGAAGCGGCACGGTCGAGGATGGCGGGGTCGAACACGACGTCGCCGTTCATCCACAGCACGCCGCCGTTGCCGGAGGCACGCAGGGCGCGCAGCAGGCTCTTGGACGTGTTGGTCACGTCGTACTGCTCGTTGTACACGAAGGATGCCTGCGGGAACGCCTCGATGATGTGCTCGAGCTTGTAGCCCACCACGATGGTCACCTTGGTCTTCTTGCCGAAGGCGTGCTCGATGTTGTCGAACTGCTGCTGCATGATCGTGCGACCGTCATTGAGCTCGGTCAGGGGTTTCGGAAGCGAGCGGCCGAGTCGGCTGCCCATTCCTGCTGCAAGTATTACTACCTGGGTGGTCACGAATATCTCCTAAGAAAGATCTGGGTGGCCCCGCAATGGCCGGACGTTTTCGCCGAGTTTGCCTGCGGTTCACCCCTAAGTTCACATACAGACACACCGTTATGCCACCTTCAGACTAGCTGAAGACCCCGTTCTGGGGGAAGGGACCGCCCAATGCGTGTCCGGATCGTGACGATTCGAGCGGCGGGCGGATCAGGGATTCCGGTCGGAAGTTTAGTGGGAATCCGCCTGCGGAACCCGTCGGCCTCAGCGAGGTCAGACGGTCCTTGGTAAGTTAGCGAGGTGACTCCAGTGCCTCCGAACTCCGAGCCTGACGAGCAGACTCCGGTCTTGCCCGTTCCCGATACGGAGCTGGAACGCGAGGGTAGTGCCATCGAACACGCCACCCCTGCGGACCGCCCCCATGAGCCCGTTTCTCCTGATGCTGCTGCCGCGCCGAAAACCGGCGCGAAGGCCCCTCGCAAGGCCCCCGTGCGCCGTGCGCCGCGCACCGTTGATTCAGCGACCTCCAACGTGGCGATGCCCGAAGCCGCAACGCCTGACGCCGTGACCCCGGAGGAATCTGCCACCCCGGTGAAGCCCGTGCGGAGCACGACCCGCGCACCGCGCACTCCGGCGGCCCCCCGAACCAGCGCCACCACCCGCACCCCGGCCAAGAAGAAGCCGGCCGCGTCCGCGCTGGCAGCGGATGTGACAGCGACCACCGCCCCGGACAGCGCTGCGACTACCGAGAGCGCTGCGCCTGCCGAGAGCGCTGCGCCTACTGACAGTGCTGCGCGCAACGAACCCGCCACGGTCGCCGCCCGGGTCACGGTGACACGCGCCCCCGCAGCTCGCAAGGCGCCGGTGAAGCCCGCCGTGTCCAAGGCCACCCGGCTTCCTGCCACTACGACCGCTACGGCGGACACCGCAGCGGCCGTTGCAGCCGCAGCAGTGATCGACCAGGACGAGCCCGCCGCCGCTGTCGGTGCAGCCCCGACCCCGGTTGAGGCCGGCACCGCCGAGACGGCCGCCGCTCCGGAGAAGCCCGCGAGCGCCGCTGCCCGATCGAGCAGCGCACGAACCGCCGCCTCGAAGGCCGCAGCGGCCAGGGCCGCCGCCGCCAAGACTGAATCGGCCACCAAGGCCGGAGCCGCCAGAGCCGCCGCGACCAAGGCAGCCGCGGCGAAGTCCGCTGCCGCCCGGTCCGCTGCCACAGCATCCGCACGCGCCGCCACCGTTGCTGCTGCGGCCGCCGCTGCGGCACGGTCGAATGCAGACGGTCCCGCGACCGCCGACGCGACAGCCGCGAAGCCTGCTGCTGCCCGGCCTGCTGCCAGGAAGCCTGCTGCTGCCAAGACCGCCGCTGCAGCGCCCGTCGAGGCCAAGCCGCCTGTCACCGAGGCGACTGCGGCCGAGCCGACTGTCGCTGAGCCAGTCGTCGCTGAGCCTGTCGTCGCTGAGCCTGTCGTCGCTGAAAACGACGCCCCTGCGCCCGTCGAAGACGCTCCCACCGTCGTTCTCCCGGTTGCCGTGGCCGGTGCGACGCCGACCGAGCCGGCTGACGCGAGCAGCGCCGACGCGTCTGGGCCCCAGAGCGATGTGAGCGCGTCCGTGCCGACCGGCGACGAAGAGACCATTGTTCTCACCCTGCCGACCATGGACCAGGACGACACGGCGGTGCTGACGCCGGCGCAAAGCACCCCGGCAATCAAGCCGTCGTGGACCGCGAAGCGCCCGTTTTGGCGACTGCCCGTATTCGCGCCGAAGCAGGCCGGGGAGAGGCCTCCGGGTGCAACAGAGGATGCTGCGCCGATCAAGGACGCTGCGCCGACAACGGACGCCGAGCCGACCAAGGACGCTGCGCCGGTCACGCACACGGCGCCCGTCGTTTTGGCCGCGGACACCACCCGGCCCGCCAAAGCAGTGCCGGCGCCAGCCGTCGTCGCACCCATCGTCGCTGCAACGGTTGACGTTGCACCCGTTGTCGCCGCGCCTCTCGCCGCGCCGGCACAGCGCATCCCGCCGGTCGTGCGCAAGCCGCTGGCTCCGCGCACCGGCGCATCCGCCGTCATCGGTGATCTCGCCCCCGTGGAGATCGCCGTCAGCGGGCTGAACAAGCGTTTCGGCCAGAACGTGGCCGTCGCCGACGTCAACCTCGAGGTGCGGGCCGGATCGTTCTACGGCATCGTCGGTCCCAACGGTGCGGGCAAGACCACCACCCTGTCCATGATCACCGGGCTGCTGCGGCCGGACTCCGGTTCGATTCACGTGCACGGTGTCGATGTCTGGGCCGACCCGGTGGCCGCCAAGCGCACCATCGGAGTGCTTCCCGACCGGCTGCGGCTGTTCGACAGGCTCACCGGTGCGCAGCTGCTCTATTACGCCGGCGTACTGCGCGGCCTCGAGAGCGAAACCGTGCGCGCCCGCTCCGCCGACCTCGCTGCGGCCTTCGGCCTCGAGGACGCCCTCAACCGCCTGGTCGCCGACTACTCGGCGGGCATGACCAAGAAGATCGCCCTGGCCTGCGCCATGATCCATTCACCGCGTGTGCTGGTGCTCGACGAGCCGTTCGAATCGGTCGACCCGGTGTCGGCCGTGAACGTGACCGAGATCCTGCAGCGCTACGTCGCCGCCGGCGGAACCGTGATCCTCTCCAGCCACGGCATGGACCTGATCCAGCGGGTCTGCGACCACGTGGCCATCATCGTGCAAGGCTCTGTGCTGGCCGCCGGAACCATCGACGAAGTGCGCGGCAACGTGTCGCTCGAAGAGCGTTTCGTCGACCTGGCCGGCGGACGAAAGGTTGCGGAGGGCCTGGAGTGGTTGCACAATTTCTCGGACTGAAACTGAGGCTTCTCGCCAATCTGTTCCGGCGCAGCCCCTGGCAGGTCGTGGGAGTGGTGCTCGGCCTGATCTACGGGTTGCTCGTCGCCGCCGCGCTGGTGGCGATGCTTGTCGCGTTCCGTTTCGTTGACGATGTCGGAGCCATCCGTGACGGCCTCATTGTGGGCGGTTCGGTTGTGGTGCTCGGATTCATCCTCGTACCGCTGGTCTTCGGCGTGGACGACAGCATGGACCCGCGCAAATTCTCCACCATGGGCATCCCGAACAAACAGCTCTCGCTCGGCTTGGCCGTGTCCGCGCTGGTCGGGGTGCCGGCGACGACACTGGCGCTGGTGCTGCTCGGCACCGTCGTGACCTGGTCAAGGGGAGTGGGGGAAACCCTGTTCGCCATCCTGGCGGCCGCGCTGCTGCTGGCGACCTGCATGCTCGCCTCCAGGGTGAGCACGTCGATCTCCGCCTTCCTGCTCTCCACCCGCCGGTCCCGGGAATTCACCGGAATCGTGGGCATCCTGCTGATCGTCATGATCACCCCGGTGGTGGTGTTGCTGGTCAACGTGGACTGGAGCAAGTACGGGCTGGACATGATCGGCGGATTCGCCGCCATCCTTGGCTGGACGCCGCTGGGTGCTGCCTGGGCTGTGCCGGGCGACGCCGCGATGGGCGACTGGGGCGTTGCCTTCCTGCGGCTGCTCATCGCCGCCCTCACCGTGTACCTGTTCTGGCTCGCCTGGCAGGGGCTGGTGGCGCGGATGCTCGTGTCGCCGGGTCGCGAGGCGCAGGCCAGGGCCTACGGCGGACTGGGCTGGTTCGACCGGATGCCGCACAACCCGATCGGCGCGATCGCGGCCCGCAGTATCACCTACTGGGGCCGGGACCCGCGCTACTGGGTCTCCCTGATCATGATCCCGATCGTGCCGGTTCTGGTGATCCTGCCGCTCGTCTTTGCCGGCATGCCATTCGAATACCTCGTGCTGGTTCCGGTTCCGCTCATGTGCATCTTCCTCGGCTGGACCCTGCACAACGACGTCGCCTACGACCACACCGCGATTTGGCTGCACGTGGTCTCCGGACCCCGCGGAGTGGCCGACCGCGTCGGTCGCCTGGTGCCGGCACTGTTCGTGGGCATCCCGCTGATCGGCCTCGGATCGGCCCTCAGTGTCAGCGTGTACGGCGACTGGGCGGTGCTTCCCGGGCTGCTCGGCGTGAGCACCTGCATCCTGCTCGCCGGACTGGGCTTCTCCAGCTTCACCTCCGCCCGGTTCCCCTACCCGGCGACGAAGCCGGGCGACAGCCCCTTCGCGCAGCCACAGTCCTCGGATACCGCGGCTGCGATCATTCAGTCGTTCACCTTCGTCGGGTCGATCGTCGTGGCGCTGCCGGCCATCGTCTGCGCTGTGCTCGGTATCTTCGTGGATCCGGTCTGGAACCTGCCGGCGTTGTACTGGGGACTCGGCATCGGCTTCGTGATGTTGGTCGGCGGGGTATGGCTGGGCTCGCGCACGTTCGAACGTCGTGGCCCCGAAATGCTCTCCTCCGCATTGCGCGCGTAGCTGCATACACTTGAAGTTATGACACACGACATTCGCGCGAGCATCGCAGAGCCCGGCCGGGGCCCCGAAACCGGTGGCGGAACGTCCACCCTCGATCGTGAACTCGAGGAGCTGCTCAACCAGGAGCAGATCGAACCCGGCGACCACGAGCGTTTTTCGCACTACGTGCCGAAGGACAAGATCCTCGAGTCCGCCATGACCGGCAAGCCGGTCAAGGCGCTGTGCGGCAAGAAGTGGTTGCCGGGACGCGACCCGGAGAAGTTCCCGGTCTGCCCGACCTGCAAGTCCATCTACGAGAAGATGAAGCAGGACTAACCCCGCTCCACCTCCGCTGGTTCTGCCGGCGCAGGTTTCTAGCGGTACACCGTCGGGATGACGGCGTCGCCGCGGCCGAGCCGGAACGCGTCGATCGGCAACTCGCGCATGGCCGCCGCGTTCTGCTCGCGGGCATGACGGGTGCCGGCCGCGCCGAGGTAGCGTTCGTCGACGACGCCGGCCTCCATCAGCGGCACCAGCAGCGAGCGCTCCGTGGCACCGGCGGTGTCCGGATGGCCCTCGGTGTTCGGAGCGACGACCGGGCCGTCGGCGGTGACCATCACGATCTCCTCGCGGGCGGTGCCGGTGGCGTCCAGCCGGCGCAGCGCGCTCTTGCGTCCGCCGACGGAGGCCTTGGACGCCGAGGTCTTCGCCACCGACACCCACTCGTCCGCCGCGTTCTTGTGCGCCACCAGCTTGTACACCATGCCTGCGGCCGGGGCCCCCGAACCGGTGACGAGGGACGTGCCGACACCGAACGCATCGACGGGCGACGCCGACAGTGCTGCGATCGAGTACTCGTCCAGGTCGCTGGTCACGGTGATGTGGGTGTTCACGGCGCCGAGCGAGTCCAGTTGGGCCCGTGCGGCGGCGGCGACGGTGGGCAGGTCGCCGGAGTCGATCCGGATCGAGCCCAGTCCTGTTCCGGCCACAGCGACGGCCAGTTCGATACCGCGTTCGATGTTGTAGGTGTCCACGAGCAGGGTGGTCGACGTGCCGAACGCATCCACCTGGGCGCGGAAGGCCTCCTCCTCGCTGTCGTGCAGCAGGGTGAAGGAGTGCGCGGCGGTGCCCATGGTGGGGATGCCCCAGCTGCGACCGGCTTCGAGGTTGCTGGTGGAGGCGAACCCGGCGATGTACGCGGCGCGGGCCGCGGCCACGGCGGCGTACTCGCTGGTGCGCCTGGAGCCCATCTCGGCCAGCGGCCGGCCCAGGCTCACAGACACCATGCGGGCGGCGGCGCTGGCGACGGCGCTGTCGTAATTGAGCACGCTGAGAATCAGGGTTTCGAGCACGACGCACTCGGCGAACGTGCCGTCGACCTGGATGAGCGGTGAGCCCGGGAAGTACGCGTCACCCTCCCGGTAGCCCCAGATGTTGCCGTTGAAGGAGTAGTCGGCCAGCCAGTCGAGGGTGGGCGGGCGCACCACGTTGTTGTCGCGCAGCCAGTCGAGCTCGGCGTCACCGAACCTGAAGTCGCGGATCAGGTCGAGCAGCCGCCCTGTGCCGGCGACGATGCCGTACCGCCGGCCGGCGGGCAGCCGGCGGGCGAACGCCTCGAACATGCACTCGCGGTCGGCGGTGCCGCTCTGGATGGCGGCATCCACCATGGTGAGCTCGTAGCGGTCGGTTCGAAATGCTGAAGACTCGGTCACGCGAGAAGCCTAGCCGCCTCGCCCGCCGCGCCGCTCGCAGGGTCGCCGTCGCCGAATTGCACAAAAAGACCCCTTCGATCGATCTGAAGGGGTCCATTGCGGCAAGTCGAGCACGCCGCAGGCAGCTGCGTCGCTGTGCGTAGGCCTACTACGCGGGGTGCAGGCCTACAGGGCGCCGAAGGCGACGATGCAGTTCTGCCCGCCGAAGCCGAACGCGTTCACCAGCGCGTGCTTGATGGGCTGGATGCGCGCGGTGAGCGGCGTGTAGTCGAGTGTGCACTCCGGGTCGGGGGTGCGCAGGTTGATCGTGGGCGGCACGATGCCGTTTTTGATCGACAGTGCGCCGACCAGGGCGGAGAGCGCGCCGGCGGCGCCGATCATGTGGCCGGTCATCGACTTGGGCGCGGTGATCGAGATCTTGTCGGCGAAGTGGCGCAGCGAGTGCCGGATGGCGAGGGTCTCGGCCTTGTCGTTGGCCTGGGTGGACGTGCCGTGGGCGACGATCATGTCGATGTCGGCGGGGTTGAGCTTGCTCTTGTCCAGGGCGCGGTTGATGGCCTGGCTGGCGTACTGCCCGGTCGGGTCGGGCGCCACGATGCTGAAGCCGTCGCTGGTGAGCGCCCCGCCGAGAACCTCGGCGTAGATCCGGGCGCCGCGGGCGCGGGCGTGCGAGAGCAGTTCCATCACGAACACCACGGCACCCTCGCCGAAGACCAGGCCGTTGCGGTTCGCATCGAACGGCCGGCTGGCCTCGGTGGGCTCGTCATTGTGGGTGGAGGCGGCGTGCATGGCGTTGAGCCCGGCGAACATCACCGGGGTGATGGCCGCCTCGACGCCGCCGGCGATGACCACGTCGGCGTCGCCCATGACGAGCATGGTGCGGGCTTCGAGCAGGGCGTATGCGCCGCTGGCGCAGGCAAGTGCGCTGGCGTTCACTGGGCCGTGCACGCCCAGGTCGATGGCGATCTCGCAGGCGGCCATGTTCATCAATGACTGCGGTACGAAGCGCGGTGAGATGCGTCGGGCGCTGCCGGCGTTGACGTGCTCGGTGGCATCCTGGATCTCGGCGTAGCCGGACACGGCGCTGTTGACGATGACCGCGGTGTGGATGCCCTCCATCGACGTGCCGAAGCCGGCGTCGGCGACGGCTTCGCGGGCGGCGGCGATGGACATCTGCGAGGCGCGTGAGGCCCGCTTGACCTGCTTGATCGACATCCGGGTGGCCGGGTCGAAACCCTTGACCTCTCCGGCGATCTGGGTGGGCAGGTCGGTGGCGTCGAATTGGGTGATGCGGGCGACGCCGCTGCGGCCGCTGGTCAGGCCGTCCCACGTCTCGGTCCAGGAATTGCCGAGCGGGGTGAGGGCTCCCAATCCGGTGATTACGACTCGATCATTCATGACGATCATCTCCTCAGACGGCGCGAGGGACGTCTCCGGTGCGGGCTCTGCCTGGTTGGCCTGGCCCATATGCCGAGTGTAGTTACGGCTATATTCCGGCCCACGTACGTTGGGCGGTTCTGGGCATATAGCAGTGTCACGCGTGGCCGAATGCCGAACCCGGCTAGGCTTGATCGACGTGACGGATGCACCGATTGGGATTTTCGACTCCGGAGTCGGCGGACTGACCGTCGCCCGGGCCATCAAGGACCAACTGCCCAACGAGTCGATCCTGTACATCGGCGATACGGCCCATTCGCCGTACGGGCCGAAGAAGATCGCCGACGTGCGCGAGTACGCGCTGGAGGTTCTCGACGACCTGGTGTCCCAGGATGTGAAGTTGCTGGTAATCGCCTGCAACACTGCGTCGGCCGCCGTGTTGCGCGATGCCAGGGAGCGGTACAGCGTTCCCGTGGTCGAGGTGATCCAGCCGGCGGTGCGCCGTGCTGTGGGCACCACCCGCAATAAGAGGGTGGGCGTGGTCGGCACATCGGGCACCGTGAACTCCCGGGCCTACAACGATGCGTTCGCCGCTGCCACCGACATCCAGCTCTTCTCGCAGGCCTGCCCCCGCTTCGTGGAGTTCGTCGAGTCCGGGGTCACCACGGGCGCCGAGGTGCTGCGGGTCGCCGAGGAATACCTGGCCCCACTCAAGGCGGCCGATGTGGACACCCTCGTGCTCGGCTGCACCCACTACCCCTTCCTGCGTGGCGTGATCTCCTACGTCATGGGCGACGCGGTGACCCTGGTCTCCAGCCACACCGAGACCGCCAACGATGTCTACAGGGTGCTGGTGGGTCAGGGTCTCGAACGGATCGAGGCTGCCCCGCCCAGTTACCGGTACGAGGCCACCGGCGACAGCGCCGACGACTTCCTGCGCCTGGCGCACCGCTTGCTCGGCCCCGAGATCTCCCACGTGGACCTCGTCGCGACCGGCACCATCAGCCTGAGCGAGGTGGCCAGACTGGCCGCCTCGACCACCCCACCCCGCCTTTTCAGCCCCCGCCTTCCCAAGGAGAACCCGTGACCGACATCCTGCGCGCCGATGGCCGCACCAACGACCAGCTGCGTCCCGTCACCATCGAACGCGGCTGGAGCGACCAGGCCGAGGGATCCGCACTGATCTCCTTCGGCCGCACGAAGGTGCTCGCTACCGCGTCATTCACCAACGGGGTGCCGCGCTGGATGTCCGGCAAGGGCAAGGGCTGGGTCACCGCGGAGTACTCGATGCTGCCCCGTTCCACCAACTCCCGCATGGACCGCGAGTCGGTCAAGGGCCGCATCGGCGGCCGCACCCACGAGATCAGCCGGCTGATCGGCCGCAGCCTGCGCGCCGTCGTCGACATGAAGGCCCTGGGCGAGAACACCATCGTCATCGACTGCGACGTACTGCAGGCGGATGGCGGCACCCGCACCGCAGCCATCACCGGCGCCTACGTGGCCCTGGCCGACGCCCTGGAGTGGGGCCGGGAGAAGAAGTTCATCGCCCAGAAGGCGCAGCCGCTCACCGACAGCGTCGCCGCCGTCTCCGTGGGCATCATCGGTGGCGTGCCGATGCTCGACCTGGCCTATACCGAAGACGTGCGTGCCGAGACCGACATGAACGTCGTCGTCACCGGACGCGGCAAGTTCATCGAGGTGCAGGGAACCGCCGAAGGTGCCCCCTTCGACCGCAGCGAGCTGGACTCCCTGCTCGACCTGGCCCTCGGCGGCGCGATCACGCTCACCGAGCTGCAGAAGACCACGCTGGGCCGCTGACATGCGTGTCGTTCTCGCCACCCACAACGCCCACAAGGTCGAGGAGCTGCGCCGCATCCTCGCGCCGATGCTGCCGGGCCTCGAGGTGCTGGCCTACGACGGCCCTGAACCCGTCGAGAACGGCGCGACCTTCACCGAGAACGCCCTGATCAAGGCGCGTGCCGCCGCCCTGCACACCGGACTGCCCGCCATCGCGGACGACTCCGGCATCTGCGTGGACGTGCTGGGCGGGGCCCCCGGCATCTTCTCCGCCCGGTGGGGCGGGCCGGCCAGGGACTCCGAAGAGAACCTGCGCCTGCTGCTCTGGCAGCTCAGCGACATGACCGACGAGCACCGGGCCGGGCACTTCACCTGCGTCGCCGCGCTGGCCCTGCCGAACGGCGTGGAGCGGGCCGTCACGGGGGAGTGGCCCGGCCGAATCCTGCGGGAACCGGCCGGCGCCGGAGGGTTCGGCTACGACCCGATCTTCCAGCCGGACGGCCACGCCGTCTCTGCCGCCGAACTGCCCGCAGACGTGAAGAACGCCGTGAGTCACCGGGCCATCGCGTTCGCTGCTTTGGGCCCGGTGCTCTCGGAGCTTTTGGGCGCCTGACCGGCACATATCGCCAAACTGGCTCGGTCGGCCTGACCTGCTGAGAACGGCACTCATTCCCAACTAGGGGCTGGGCTGGCTTTCGCCCCTGCGGGCTCGTAGCTTTGAAGCATGGGCCACGATCACGCATCCGCTTCGACGAGTAATCGCTCGCGCCTGTCGATCGTCATCGGCCTGGTCGCGACGATTCTGGTGGTCGAAGTCGTGGGCGCCTGGCTCACCGGTTCCCTGGCGCTGCTCGCCGACGCCGGCCACATGTTCTCCGACCTCGCCGGCCTCATCATCGCGCTCACGGCCACCGTCGTCGCCGCCCGCCCTGCCACGGACCGTCAGACGTTCGGGTACCAGAGGGCCGAGGTCTTCGGGGCGCTGCTGAACGGCCTGATCCTGCTGGTGGTGGCGGGCTTCGTGGTCGTGGGTGCCATCGGCCGCCTCACCGCCGGCGCCCCGGCCGAGGTGCTGGCCGCCCCGATGCTCGTGGTTGCCGTTGTCGGTCTGCTCGCCAACATCGTCGGCATCCTGCTGCTGCGCCCGGCCGCCGCCGGGTCGATCAACATGCGCGGCGCCTACCTCGAGGTGCTCGGCGATGCGCTGGGTTCGGTGGCCGTGATCGTGGCCGCGGTGGTCATCCTCACGACCGGATTCGCCCAGGCCGACTCCATCGCCTCGTTGGTGATCGCCGCCATGATCGTGCCGCGGGCGCTGGGACTGCTCCGCGACGTCGTGCGGGTGTTCAGCGAGTCAGCGCCTGCGGATACCGACGTGCGGGCAATCCGGGAGCACCTCGAGGGCACCGCCGGCGTTGTCGCCGTGCACGATGTGCACGTCTGGGCGATCACGTCGGGGTCGCACGTGTTCAGCGCTCACATCGTGGTCGAGCCGGACCTGCTGTCGGCCGGCAAGTCGGGCGAACTGCTGCGCGAGTTATCCGAGTGCCTGTCTCAGCACTTCGACGTCGAACACTCCACGTTCCAGCTCGAGCCGGCCGATCACGCGGCGGGTGCCGAGCACGAGCACCACTCGCACCGCTGAGCGCGCCGGGGTTCTACGCCTCGTGCTTGCCGTCATTGTCGGTGTCGAAGGTCTCGGGGTCGAGAACGAGCTTGGCCGGGTCGACGGTCACCCCGGCGCGGGACTCGCGGCGGGCCTTCACGGTTGACTGCACGTAGTGGTAGATGGTGGGGAGCAGCGTGAGCACCACGGCGCCCAGCAGGATCAGGTCGATGTAGTCGCGTACGAAGTCGGCCAGCGGGGGAATGTAGCCCAGGAAGTAGCCGAAGAAGGTGAGCCCGGCACCCCAGATCATGGCACCGATGAAGTTGTACAGGCTGTACTTGCGGTAGTCCATGTGCCCGACGCCGGCCGCGACCGGGGCGAAGGTGCGCACGATGGGCACGAAACGGGCAGCGATCACGGCGAAGCCGCCGAAGCGCACGAAGAAGGCGTTGGTGCGTTGCACGTTCTTCACGCTGAACAGCCCGGATTCCTTGCGCTCGAACACGCGCGGGCCCAGCCGGTGGCCGATCAGGTAGCCCACCTCACCGCCGACGAACGCGGCGCCGCCGATGGCCAGCGCCACCCACCAGATGTCGATGGTGATGATGTCGAAGAAGACGAACAGGCCGGTGATCACGAGCAGGGTGTCGCCCGGCAGCAGGAACCCGATCAGCAGGCCGGTCTCGGCGAAGACGATCGCACACACGCCCAACAGCGCCCAGGGCCCGAATCCGTTGATCAGGATCTCCGGGTCGAGCCACGGAATGAGTGCGGTGTGAATCACGAAGAAACTCCAGTCGTCGGCGGCTAGATCGGCCAGTCGGCGGTGATCGCTTGCGTCGCTACAGGTTACCGCGTTCTGGAACAGGAAGGCCTGATGAAGGGGTGGGCTAACCCCCCAAAGTGTTGTGAGACCCGGTGGTCGTGGGGGCGCCCGAACGGCCCTGCGCGCGGTCGGCGAGCCAGGTGCGCAGTCCGAACACTATCGACGCCGTGATGAAGAACCCGGCGATGATGTACGCGGCGCTCTTCACGCCGGGAATCGCGGCGGCGTAGTAGCCGGTGAGGGTGATGCCCACACCCCAGGCCAGGGCGCCCACGAGGTTGCTGCTGAGGAACTTGTAGTAGTTCATGCGGCCGACTCCGGCCACGACGGGAACGAAGACCCGCGCCCACGGCATGAATCGGGCCACGACCACAGCCCACCAGCCGTACTTGAGGTAGAACGACTCGGTCTTCACGATTGCGAGCTGGGTGCGCCGGCCGCCGCGTTTGTCGAGATACCCGCGCCCGTACCGTCGGCCGAGCAGAAAGCCCACCTGGTCACCGAGGAACGCGGCGACGCCGACGCCGACGGCCAGGACCACGATGTTCAGGCTCTGGGTGGACGCGGCCACCAGTCCGGCGCCGAACAGGAGCGAGTCGCCCGTGATGAACGGGATGAACACCCCGAGGAACAGGGCGGTGCCGGCGAAGACGAGCGCCCAGACGAGCAGGTAGAACACCACGACACCCGCGCTCGCGAGAAAATCGCTGAGCTGGCCGTCAAGTGCCGCGGTGCGCAACATCGGCTAGCGCGCCAACCCGTCGAAGACAGCGCCGTTGTAGGTGAAGGCGGCATCGACCTCTGCCACGAGGGTGTCGACCTCGGCCGGAGCGAGCAGCATCGCGTTCAGCCGATCGCGGTATGAGCGCTTGTACTGCACGATGTTGTTGATCGCATCGAATCGGTAGAAGCCCAGCTGCTCGGGTGCTGCGCCGTAATGCCGGGCCACGAGAGCAGCGATGGCCTGGCCGCCCGACAGGTCACCGAGGTAGCGGGTGTAGTGGTGGGCCAGGCAGCGCACGCTGTCGGCGCTGGTGAGGGACTGCAGGTGCGCGATGTACTCGGTGGTCGCCGGCAGTGGTGGATGCTCACGGCGCCAGTCCTGCACACCGAGTGCGGCGAGGTCGCTCTCGATGGCGGGCAGCCGGTCGAGGGCGGGGTCGAAAACGTCGATGCGGTCGACCTGGGAGACCCTGTCGACGAGCTGTTCGAGAGCCTCGTAGACCCAGGCGTACTGCCCGAGATACCGGGTGTAATCGGCGAGCGAGAGCGCACCGCTCATCAGCTCGGTGATGAATGAACGTGTCTCGGTATCACGGTGTTGGCTACTCGAGCTGGCGCGCAGGTAGTCTGCCAGACTCGGCTGCTGGTCCAGGGTGTGCTGCGTGGTGATAGGGGTCGCGGTCATGAGAACCGATCTGCTGGGGGACGAGTAAGGCAATCCTAACCTAAGCAAATTCCGGTGGCCAGAATCGATGATGATCTCGGTATGCAGCGGAGCCGGACAGCATCTGTGTGCTGACAGCCGGCGCCCGTCGGTGCGGGAGAAGGGACTTGAACCCTCACGCCTTGCGGCACAGGTACCTAAAACCTGCGTGTATACCAATTTCACCACTCCCGCGAGTCAGGCTCCAGTCTAGGGCGCTCGGCTTTCGGCCGCGGAGGGACCGGTCGGGCCGCTGCTGTGGATAACTTCCCCGCGCCGTGCGGCTTGTGCAGCAGGATTCCTTCATGAGTGAGGCCGTGCGCATCATCACCGAGCAGGTGCGGCTGCGCGTGCGCCGCGACGGCGTCGACCTGGCAACCGACGACGCCCTCGCGGACCAGTACGTGCGCGACGAGGTGCGTCGGTACAGCGAGCGCGCCCTCGGCGGCTCGATGCCGCTGCTCACCGACGAGTTCCAGGCCAGCCGGGAGGTGGTGGCCGCGCTGACCGGGTTCGGCGCGCTGCAACCGTTCCTCGACGACCCCGACATCGAAGAGATCTGGATCAATTCGCCCACCCGGGTGTTCGTCGCCCGCGACGGGGTGCCGGAGTTGACCACGATGGTGCTCACCGAGCGTGAGGTGCGTGATCTCGTTGAGCGGATGCTGCAGGCCTCCGGCCGGCGGGTCGATCTGTCCTCACCTTTTGTGGATGCCTCCCTGCCCGATGGGTCCAGGCTGCACGTGGTGATCCCCGACATCACACAGCGGCACTGGTCGGTCAACATCCGCAAGTTCACCCGGCGCATCCGGGATCTCACCCAGCTGGTGGCGTTGGGCGCACTCACCCAACCGGCCGCCGACTTCTTGCGCGTGTGCGTGCGCGGCGGCCAGAACATCCTCGTGTCCGGGGCCACCCAGACCGGCAAGACCACCATGCTCAACGCGCTGTTGTCGGCCACCCGCCGCACCGAACGCATCATCACGGTGGAGGAGACCTTCGAGCTGAGCGTGGGCGCGCGCGATGTGGTGGCCATGCAGTGCCGCCAGCCCAGCCTGGAGGGCGCGGGGGAGATCACCCTGCGCCGGCTGATCAAGGAGTCACTGCGGATGCGGCCCGACCGGCTGGTGGTGGGCGAGGTGCGCGAGGCGGAGAGCCTCGATCTGCTGATTGCGCTGAACAGCGGGTTGCCCGGCATGTGCTCGATCCATGCCAACAGCGCCAGGGACGCCCTCGCCAAGCTGTCGACTCTGCCGCTGCTGGCCGGGCGCAACATCGATTCGTCGTTCGTGCTGCCGACGGTGGCCGGCTGCATCGATATAGTGCTGCACTGCGAGATGGACCGACATGGACGCCGCCGGGTGACTGAGATCATCGCGCCGAGCGGCCAACTCACCGGCTCCACCATCGAGGCGAGCCCGCTTTTCCTGATGAAGAACGGGGCGCTCGAGCACACCGGCGGGTTCCCCACCAAGCTCGCCAAGTTCAGGGCGGCCGGGCTCGACCCGGCCGAGGTGCTGCGGAGGGGAGCGGCATGACCCTGATGCTGGGCAGCCTCCTCGGCGCAGGTCTGGTTCTCCTGAGCGCACCGCTGCTGTGGCCGTCCGCCGGCGGGGTCTCCCGCGGCGGCCGCCTGGTGTCGGGCTGGCGGGCCCGGCTCGCCCAGGCCGGGTTCGGGTCCGTGCCGGTATCGGTGTTCGCCGCACTGTCTGCCGTGCTCGCGCTGGCCGCGGCGGCGCTCGCCGAGGCGATCCTGGGGGTGCGGGCGCTCACTCTGGTCGTCGGAGTGGTCTGGCTGATCCTGCCGACCCTGATCGTGCTCTGGCGGGCCAGGGCCAGGCGCCGGCTCAACCGCACCGTCTGGCCCGATGTGGTCGACCACCTCGTCTCCGCCGTGCGCTCAGGGCTGGCCCTGCCCGATGCGGTCAGCAGCCTGGCGCAGGCCGGGCCGGTGGTCACCCGCACGGCGTTCGCCGAGTTCGAGCGGGAGTACCGGGCCACCGGTAACTTCGGCTACAGCGTCGACAGGCTCAAGGCATCCCTCGCCGACCCGTTCGCCGACCGTCTGATCGAGACCCTGCGGATGGCGCGCGAGGTAGGCGGCAGCGACCTCACCGTGGTGCTGCGCAGCCTGTCGAGCTGGTTGCGGCAGGATGCGGCGGTGCGCTCCGAAGTCGAGGCCAAACAATCCTGGGTGGTGAACGCCGCCCGGCTGGGGGTGGCGGCGCCCTGGATAGTGCTGGTACTGATCAGCAGCAGGCCGGAGGCGGCGGAGGCGTTCAACACGCCGGCCGGAACCGTCGTCATCCTCGGCGGCCTCACCGTCTCGGTGCTGGCCTACCGGGTCATGCTCATCGTCGGACGTCTGCCTGAGGAACGTCGGTGGTTCCAGTGACGGCGGTATCCATGACGGCGGTGGCCTGGGGCGCCTTCTTCGGTTCGGTGCTCGGCATCGGACTGTGGTCGCTGGTGAGCCTCACCCCGCGCCTGAGCCGGCCCCGGCTCGCGAACCGGCTGGCGCCCTACCTGCTTGACGTGTCGGAGGAGGCGAGGGTCTTCGTCGGCCGCCGTTCGGTCGATCCGATCCCGGTGCTCGGAACCCTGTTCTCGCCGGTGTTCGAGTCGCTCGCCCAGACCCTCGCCAATGCCCTCGGCGGTGCCGACATCATCGAACGTCGACTGCGACAGTCCGGCTCCACCCGCACCGTCGACGCCTTTCGTGCGGAGCAGTTGGCCTGGGCGCTGATCGGTGCCGCCGGCGCCATGCTGGTCGCGTTCGGTACGCCGCTGGGCCGGAGCTGGCCGGTGATCGTGCACATTGCGGTGCCCGGCGTCGCGGCCGCAGCGGGCGTGCTGCTGCGGGACGCCGTGCTCAAGCGTGCGGCTGCCGCGCGCCTGGCCCGGATCGAGAGCGAGCTGCCCACGATCCTGGAATTCCTCACCCTCTCCCTCGCCGCCGGTGAGGGCATTCTTGACGCCCTGCGCCGGGTCTCCCGCAGTACCTCGGGGGAGCTGTCCCGCGAATTCGCCGGCGTGATCGGCGACGTGCACGCCGGCGTCTCCCTCACCACGGCTCTCACCGAGCTGTCCAGGCGGATTCGCCTGACGTCGTTGACCCGCTTCGTCGACCAGGTGGTCGGTGCGATCGATCGCGGCTCGCCGCTCGCCGAGGTGCTGCGCGCCCAGGCCCAGGACGGCAGAGAGGAAGCCAAGCGGCACCTGCTCGAGGCCGCGGGTAAGAAGGAGGTCGCGATGATGGTGCCGCTCGTGTTCCTGATCCTGCCGATGACAATCCTGTTCGCCATTTTTCCCGGCCTGTTCGTGCTGCAGGCCGGTTTCTAGACGGGCCCGCCCCGGCGCCGAGAACCACCCCGATCCATCCGTGCCCCACCCGAGAGAGAGCAGGACATCGTGAGTCTCACCACCAAGCTGCACAACCGTATCCGCGCAGGGCTGCACGACGAGAGGGGGGATGTGCCGGGCTGGGTTTTGATCACCCTGATGACCGCGGGCTTGGTGATGATCATCTGGGGGCTGGCGGGCCCGGCGCTCAGCGGCATCTTCGAGCAGGCCATTGACAAGGTCAGCGGCATCTAGCCGCACATCAGCACCCCATGATGCGTAGGTGGCGGTTCGAGCCCGGCGAGGCCGAGCGCGGTACTGCGGTGGCCGAATTCGTGATGGTCTCGGCCCTGCTCACCACACTGACCCTGGCCGTGCTGCAACTCGCCCTCGCGCTGCATGTTCGCAACACCGTGCTCGATGCGGCGGCGGAAGGCGCTCGCTACGCCGCGCTGGCCGACAGCGACCTCGACCAGGGGGCGGCGCGGAGCCGCGACCTGATCACCACGGCGATCGGACCTGCCTACGCGGCCGACGTCACGGCCAGTTACGCGGAGGTTGCGGGTCAACCCGGCGTGCAGGTGCGGGTCGTGGCCCCGCTGCCGATGTTCGGGCTGCTGGGAGTGGACCGTGCTCTGGAGGTGAGGGGACATGCGGCCGTGGAAGAACTGGACGAGACCGATTGACCGGCGGTGGACGCCCACCGGGGAACGAGGGTCGGCGTCGCTCGAGTTCATCACAGCGGGCCTGATCCTGCTGGTGCCGCTGGTGTACCTCGTGCTGGCGATGTCGGTGTTGCAGGGCGGTGCGCTGGCGGTGGAGGGTGCGGCGCGACAGGCGGCCAGGGTCTTCGTGCAGGCGCCCGCAACCGGCGAAGCCGAGGCACGCGCCGAGCGCGCGGTACTGGTGGGTCTCGCCGACTACGGCATCGACGCGGCCGATGCCCAGGTGAGCATCACCTGCCCGGGGTCCACCGTGTGTCTGTCCCGCCGAACTGTGGTGACCGTCACCGTTCGGGTGGTCGTCGATCTGCCCTTCGTGCCAGCGGTGATCACCGGGTCACGCGGCGGCAGCATCCCGCTTGAGGCTTCGGCCACCCAGACTGTGTCCAGATTCTGGCACGAGGGGTGAGCCCGATGAACCGCACCGCCGCGGCCGCCCGAGCACGCGGGAACTCGGGCGAGGAAGGGTCCACCCTCCTGCTGACCATCTTCTACGGATTTCTGGCGCTGGTCGTGGTGCTGATCGTCGTCGCCGCCACGAGCCTGTACCTCGAGCGCAAGAAGCTCTTCACGCTGGCGGATGGTGCGGCGCTCGCCGCCGCCGAATCGTTCACCCTGGAATCCGTCTCGGTCGACGACGGGGAGTTGCATGCGGCACTCACGACCGGGGAGATCCGGGCCGCGGCGACCTCGTATCTTGCCGCGGCACCGCATCCGGGCATCGAGAACCTGGTGCTGACCCACGCTGACACCGTCGACGGACAGAGTGCCACCGTCACCCTGCGGGCCTGGTGGCGTCCGCCCGTGCTCACGCTGCTCGTGCCCGACGGTCTACCCCTCGAGGTGACCGCGGTGGCGCGGTCGGTGTTCCACTGAGACTCAGGTCACGCCCTTTGCTGTTCACCGTGGATTCACCACCGCTCTCTGCTGCCCGGTTAGCGTCGTCGTGCCGGTCGGAGTCCAGGGCGGCACACACCAATCTCAGGGGGAACCTCGTGCACCGTGCGTCCAACTCAGCCACCATCCGTGGGCGCCGCAGCGCGCTCATGGTCGCGGCGACCGGCCTCATCGCCGGTGCCAGCATCCTCGCGCCCCTCGGCGCGTACGCAGCCACCGACGACCACGGCGGGGCCACTCGCAACGACGGAGACAAGACCGCCGCGATTCGCGAGTCGATTGTCGACGGACCGGCCAAGAACGTCATCCTGCTGATCGGCGATGGCATGGGCGACAGCGAGATCACGGTCGCCCGCAACTACGCCGAGGGCGCCGCCGGCGAGTTCGCCGGGATCGATGCCCTACCGCTGACCGGCCAGTACACCACCTATGCCCTCAACAAGGACGGCACCCCGAACTACGCGTCGGAGTCGGCATCGACCGCCAGCGGCTGGTCGACCGGCACCAAGACCTACAACGGCGCTCTCTCGGTGGACATCGCCGGCAAACCGCAGTCGACGCTGCTGGAACTGGCGAAGGCCAACGGCTTGCGCACCGGCAACGTGTCGACGGCCGAGATCCAGGACGCCACCCCGGGCGCGCAGATCGCCCACATCTCGGCTCGCGGCTGCTACGGACCGGTGAAGACCACCGCGAGTTGCTCCGCCGAGGCGCTGGAGAACGGCGGACTCGGGTCCATCTCCGAGCAGCTGCTCACGCTGCGCCCCGATGTTGTGCTCGGGGGCGGTTCGGCCACCTTCAACGAGAAGGCCGTCGCCGGCGACTGGGCCGGTCAGACCCTCTTCTCGCAGGCCACCGACCGCGGCTACCAGCTGGTGAACGACGCCGCGGGCCTGTCTAAGGTCACCGCCGCGGACCAGAGCTCCCCGGTGCTCGGACTCTTCACGGCGGGCAACTTCCCCACCCGCTGGATCGGCCCGGAAGCCACCGTGGGCGGCGGCAACCTCGCCCCGGTGTCGTGCACCGCGAACCCCGCGCGCCTGAACACCGGGCTGTCTCTGGCCTCCTTGACCGACAAGGCCATCGACCTCCTGTCTGCCGACAGCAAGCAGGGCTTCTTCCTCCAGGTCGAGGGTGCCAGCATCGACAAGCGTGACCACGCCGCGGATGCCTGCGGCCAGATCGGCGAAACCGTCGACCTCGACGAGGCCGTGCAGTCCGCTCTCGCCTTCGCGAAGGCCGACGGCAACACCCTCGTGGTGGTGACCGCCGACCACGCCCACACCAGCCAAATCGTGGGATCCACCCCGCCCGGCCTCAGCGTTGCGCTGACCACCGTTGAGGGCCAGACCATGCTCGTCGGATACGGCACCGCCAACGCTGGGGAGTCGCAGCAGCACACCGGCTCCCAGGTGCGCATCGCCGGCTACGGCCCCGGCGCCGCGAACGTGCTCGGCCTGACCGACCAGACCGACCTGTTCTTCACCTCCACCAACGCGTTGGCCCTGAACACGAATCTCACGTCGCTCAGCGCCGCCGCCACCCTCACCCTCGACAAGGCCACCGTCGCCCCCGGAGCGGCCTTCACCGCGATGGGAGCCGGCCTGGCCGCCGACTGGCGTGCCACCAGCGAGCTGGGCACCGCCACCTCGGCCGATCCGCTGGGCGTCGCCGACGTGATCGACGGGAACGCCGTCGTCACCGGCACCGCCCCGACCGCCCCCGGGCAGTACACGGTCAGCCTGACCGGAGCGCAGACCGGTGTCACCGTGACGGCGGCGCTGACCGTCGCGGCGGCGGGCAGCACCCCCGCGCCCACGCCGACGGTGGCCGCACCGGCCGCCACCGGGCCCGGCTCGGGGCCTGCCGTGAGTGCCGGCGCTGCCGCGCTCGGGTTCCTCGCCTCCACCGGAGTGCAGCTCGCCCCCGTGGCCGTGCTGGCCGTTGCGCTGCTCGCCGGCGGTGGAGTGCTATTGGTCATCCGTCGTCGTCGCCACGGCCTCGCCTAGCAAAAAGCTGCTCGGGCTGCCCGCCTGGCCGAATAACGAAGGCCGCCCCTCCCGGGGCGGCCTTCTCGGCTCGGTAGAGTTTCCCCCATGAAACGCATCGACTACTACGGCAGAAGCTTCACAGTCTCCGACCGCTTTGCTGACGCGCTGGTGAGCTACCTGAACGACACCGTCACCGCGGGCAAGCCGCTCGGCGAGTTCTTTCCGGTGCGGTGTTACATCACCGATCCCGGTCACACCGTTGACGTCACCATCCAGGTGGTGGCGGGTGTGCCGCTGCTGGTCTACCCGGCTGATGCGGCCTTCGACGGCGCCGCCGAGATCGAGGACGACCCGGCCGCTCTGGGCAGGCTGGGCTACCGGCGCAGCTGACCGAGCGGTCGGACCGGGCGGCTGGACCCGGCGCGGCCGCCCCGGCGCGGCACGAAACGAGCCGCCGCGGGGCTGGCCGGTAGTGTCGTCGGAGTGCCGCATCCGGTCGGCGAAGGAGAACAGTGACAGCCAAGCGTGACCGTCTCACCGGCGCGGGAGCCCAACTCGTCACCGAGGTGACCATCAACTACGGCTCGTCGCTGGCCGGGCTGCTCATTCCGATGGTCGGCTCACCCGTGGTGGTGGCCGTGCGTCAGCTGGTGATGGCGATCACCGTGTTGCCGTTCTACCGGCCCAAGTTCGTCACCTTCACCTGGGCCAGGCTGTGGCCGGCGTTGATGCTCGGCGTGGTGCTCGCCGTGATGAACCTCACCTTCTACGAGGCCATCGCCCGGCTCGGCCTCGGTGTGGCCGCGACCATCGAGTTCCTCGGCCCGTTCGCCGTGGCGCTGGCCGCCTCCCGCCGGTTCCTCGACTTCGTCTGCGCGGCAGCGGCCGCCGGCGGAGTGTTTCTGCTCACCTGGTCGGATGGCACGCTCGACCCGGTCGGCATCGCGCTGGCGCTCACCGCGGCCGCCGCCTGGGCCGGCTACATCCTGCTCACCCGCCGGGTGGCCACGCAACTGCCGGGGCTGGAAGGCATCACCATCGCCAGTCTGGTCAGCCTGGTGCTGCTCGTTCCGCTGGCCGTGGTCACGGTGGACTACTCAAAGCTGAACTGGGGCGTGATCGGACTGCTCGTGGCAGTGGGAGTGCTGTCGTCGGCGTTCCCGTACACGGTGGACACGTTCATCCTGCGCCGCATCACGCCGCGGCTCTACGCCATCATCACCAGCTTCGGCCCTGTCGTCGCGGCGGTCTTCGGGGTGCTGGTGCTCGGCGAAACCCTGCTGCCGCAGCAGCAGGTGGCCATCGTCGTGGTGTGCGCTGCGGCCGGTGCGGCGATCGCCACCCAGCGGGAGCAGCCGGTCTCTGACCTCGAGCGCACGGCTCGCGCCATCCCGTAGCGCCGCGCCGGGCAGCTTCGCGCCCGACTTGCCGCAAGTGCCACCAATGGCCGGCGCTGGTGGGGGATCCTGCCGCAACTCGTGACGCCGGTTCGGTCCGTGTCACTCCCGGGTGGGGATCTCTTCCAACGCTGCCGTCTCCAGCGCCGCCACGAACTCGTAGGCCGCCAGCTCTCGCGGGGACTCCTCGATGCCCGCCAGCGGTGCCAGCACCTTCGATTCGTCGAGGGCGTTGAGCTTGCGGGCCGTGGGCAGCACCTGGCGTTCCATCGAGCCGACGAAACCGTTGTAGTCCTTCACGGTGCGTTCGATTGCGCGGCCGAGCTTCTCGATGTGGGTGGCGGTGGTGGCCAGCCGGGAGTACAGCTCGCGGCTGAGGTCGAAGAGCACCTGGGCATCGTGGGTGAGCACATCCTGCTGCCAGCTGAACGCCACGGTCTTCAGCACCGACCACAGCGTGACGGGGGAGGCCAGCGCCACCCGCTTGCTGAACGCGAACTCCATCAGCGACGGATCGGCCTCCAGCGCCGACGACACCAACGACTCGCTCGGGATGAACGCGATCACCAGTTCGGGGGAGGCCTCCAGACCCTGCCAGTACGCCTTGCTGCCCAACGCCGTGACGTGGTCGCGCACCGCCTTCACGTGCGCCTTCATGAACACGGCGCGCTGGGCGCCATCCGCGCCGGTCGCCGTGGCGGGAATCTGGCTCGCCTCGAGGAACGCGGTGAACGGCACCTTGGCGTCGACGGCGATGTTCTTGCCGCCGGGCAGGTGCACCACCATGTCCGGCCGGCCGGCGCCGGCATCCGAGCTGATGCTGGACTGCACGTCGAAATCGACCCGCTCGATGAGCCCGGCGGCCTCGACCACGCTGCGCAGCTGGGTTTCGCCCCAGACGCCGCGGGTGTTGTTGGCGCGGAGGGCCGAGGCGAGGGATTCGGCGGTGCTGCGCAGGCGCTCCTCGGACTCGGTGGCCGAGCGCAACTGCTCGGTGAGCTCACCGTGCTGCAGGCTGCGCTGCTGCTCGAGCTCGGCGACCTTCTGCTGCATGCTGACCAGGCTGTCTTTCACCGGCGCCAGGGCCTGCAGCACCTGGCTCTCCTGCCGGTCCCGTTCGGTGCGGGCGGCCTGATCGTCGCGCTGCCGGTCGACGATGTCCCGGTACTGGCGCTTCTGGTCGCTGATCTGGTCGCGCAGGCCGTCGGCGGTGGCCTGCATCGACGCGAGTTCCTCCCGCAGCAGCGACTGCACGGCGGCCTCACGGGCGCGCGTCTCGGCCAGCACCACCTGGTGCCGGGCCTCGAGCACGGCCGGGTCGGCGCCCGCCGGCGTGGCCGACTGGCGGCGTTGCAGGAGCACGACGCTCACGAGAGCGCCGAGCACCGCACCGAGAACAAGGCCGAGGAAAAGCGCGAGGAGGTCCATGCGGCCAGTCTGACAGCGCCCACCGACACCGCCGGCAGGCCGGGCGCGCGTCGCACGGGCCGAGCGGTGGGGCGAGCGGCCGGGGGAGAGGCCGGCGGCTAGTTCAACGCCATCGGGCCGTGTGTGGCGCGGTGCTCGCGGGTGGCGACCGGGCCGATGACGCCCACGTTCACGCCGCAGATGCGGGCCAGGTCTTCGATGCTGTCGACGCCGTGCCGGTCGGCGGCGTGGATCATGATCGCCGCGCAGGCCTCGGAGTCGGCCAGGGCATTGTGGTGCGAGAAGTCCTCGAAACCGGCGGCCATCGCCGCGACCGGCAACCGGTAGGAGTCGAGGTGGTAGGTCTTGCGGGCCACCTGCAGGCTGCAGACGTAGCGGAAGTCGGGCACCGTCATGCCGGTGATCGCGGAGGCGGTCTTGATCACGCCCAGGTCGAAGCCCGCGTTGTGCGCTACGAGCACGTCACCGTCGGCGAAGTCGACCAGGTTGGGCAGCTGCTGCGACCAGCTGAGCGCCGCCGCCACGTGCTCGGGGCGGATGCCGTGGATCTTGATGTTCCACTCCTGGAACAGGTCGTGGCCCAGCGGAGGCTTGATGAACCAGCCGATCTTGTCGACGACGACACCGTCCCGCACCTTCACCAGCCCCACGGAGCAGGCCGAGGCGGCCGAAGAATTAGCGGTTTCGAAATCGATGGCGGTGAAGTTGACGGGCACGCCTCATGGTCTCACGCGCCACCGACGTCGCCGCGCGGCAGGCATCCGCTGCCGCGCCCGCTGCCCCGTCAACGCCGTGAAATCCCGCGGCAGAACGCCGAACCGGCAGAGCCGGTACGATGGATGCTCGTGGCTCTTACTATTGCAATCGTCGGACTGCCCAATGTCGGCAAGTCCACCCTCTTCAACGCGTTGACCAAGAACAACGTGCTCGCGGCGAACTACCCGTTCGCCACCATCGAGCCGAACGTTGGGATCGTCAACCTGCCCGACCACCGGCTGGCAAAGCTGGCCAAGGTGTTCGGCAGCGAGCGTTTGCTGCCCGCCCCGGTGTCGTTCGTCGACATCGCCGGCATCGTGCGCGGCGCCAGCGAGGGTGAGGGCCTGGGCAACAAGTTCCTGGCCAACATCCGTGAGGCCGACGCCATCGCGCAGGTCATCCGCGGCTTCGCCGACCCCGACGTGGTTCACGTCGACGGTGCCGTCAACCCGGCCGGCGACATGGAGACCATCAACACCGAGCTCGTGCTCGCCGATATGCAGACCCTCGAGAAGGCCATCGTGCGGTACGAGAAGGAGACCAAGGGTCGCAAGCTCGACCCGAGTGTGCTCAAGACCGCGCTCGAAGCGCAGGCGTTCCTCGACACCGGCAAGCCGCTGTCGGCATCGACCATCGACGTTGAGCCCATCCGCGAACTCGGCCTGCTCACCACCAAGCCGTTCATCTACGTCTTCAACGTCGACGAGGCCGTGCTGCAGGATGCCGAGAAGCTCGCCGTGCTGGCCGCTCTCGTCGCCCCGGCGAAGGCCGTGTTCCTCGACGCCAAGCTCGAATCCGAGCTCGCCGAACTCGACGAAGAGGACGCCGCCGAGATGCTGGCCTCCACCGGCCAGGAGGAGAGTGGACTCAACCAGCTCGCCCGCATCGGCTTCGACACCCTGGGCCTGCAGACCTACCTCACGGCCGGCCCCAAGGAAACGCGGGCCTGGACCATCCACAAGGGCTGGACCGCCCCGCAGGCCGCCGGAGTCATCCACACCGACTTCCAGAAGGGCTTCATCAAGGCCGAGGTCTTCGCGTTCCAGGACCTCATCGACGCCGGCTCCGTCGTCGAAGCCCGCGCCAAGGGCAAGGCCCGCATCGAGGGCAAGGAATACGTCATGCAGGACGGCGACGTGGTGGAGTTCCGCTTCAACAACTAGCAGTAGTAGTCCGATTGATAGCCACTAGGGTGAAGCCAGGTTCTAAGAACTGAATCGGGGGGAACCGGGTGTTCGTTCATGTTTCCAGGTGTGGGCGGCTTCCCGTGGTAGCCGTAGCTGCCATCGGGATGCTGCTGCTGGCGGGGTGCTCGGGCCCGCGGGCGGATGCGCCGGTCGTGAATCCGACCCATTCCGTCGGCACGACGGTCAGTACGGCTGCACCCACACCCATACCGACGCCGACACCGATTGCGATGGACCTGGCCGACCCTGGTTCGTGGATCATCGCCTTCACCGGCGTGGGACCGCTGGTGATCGGGGATGAGCTCAGCGCGACGGACGAGTCGATGACGGCATTTTCCAGCGGTACCGTTTTTGACGGTTGCCCGTCGATTCTCTCCTTCGACCGGCCCGAATTCCCCGGTCTGGTCGTCGCCGACAGGTCCGACAACGGCCTCGTGGAGCTGATCGCCCTGGAGGGAGGGGCGACCTCGTCGGACTACACCGCGACATCGCCGCGCACGACCGATGGCATCGGAATCGGCGCCACGCTCGATGAACTCAAGACCGCGTACCCCGCGATCATCTACCAGGACGACCATTTCACCCCCCACTACGCGTTGTCTGACGGCGACGGGAATTGGATCAATTTCGCCGTGTTTGAAGGCCTGGTGAACAAGATCGTCGTTCGCCCCGCCCCCGACATTCCCCGAGAATTATGCGGCTAAGCGGCTAGAGCCGGTGTGAAGACAACGGACGACCAACCTGAATCGGGCCGCGAAGGAAACCACAAAATGAGCAGCATTGAGGATCTCCTTGCCGATGTCCAGTCCGAACTTGTCGGCCTGAGCTTGGAATACGTCGGGGACGCGGCGAGCGATATCTTCGTCTACGCGTCGATGGAGAACGGCACACTCTTCTTCGACCCGTTCTTCGTGGTTCAGGGAGAGCTCGTGGCCAAGAGCAAGGTTCCTGGCGTCGACACATCGATCCCACGCCAGAAGGCATTGGTGAACTTTGGAACCGCGCAGCTGAAGCGCCTCTATGACGGGTTCACGGAGTTGGGTGTTGCGGTTCCGACTCAGCTCAAACTCCACTACTCTGCCGAGACGCGGTCGTTGGATTCTGAATTCTTGTACACCTCCCAGTACTCGCATGACACGTCGCTGCACAACATAGATTTCAGCAAGAAGTGGCAGTCCGAAGTTCATTCCTGCTTGCGTGACGAGCGGTAGCTCTTCTGCGCACTATTTCTGTGGGGTAATGACATGGCTTCCTTGGAGGAACTTCTCGCGGACACGCAGACCGAGATGATCGCGGTGTGTTTGGAGTACGCAGACGGAGCCGCGAGTGACATCTTCGTTTATGCATCGGTGGAGGACCGGACCCTCTTCTTTGACCCGTTCTTCGTTGTGCGCGGCAGAGTTATGACCCGGGGAGAGCTTCTCGAAGTGGATGCCTCTATTCCTCGCCAAAGGGCAATGGTGAAGTACGGGACTGCGCAGCTAAGGCGACTCTATGACGCGGGTCAGGAATCCGGCCTTGTCGTATCGACCCAACTGAAGCTTCATTACTCCGTTCAGTCAGGGTCGCTCGATGCGGAGTTCGAGTACGAACCGCAATATTCCCACGATGAATCGTTGGACTCCTCGGTGCTGAGCGGCTCCTGGCAGAATGAAGTCCAGGCATCACTCGACAGAGAGCAGCAATAGTCTCGAATAGAGGGGGCATGAGTATCGGCCAGAGCGTTCGCCTCGTCTTGCCGCACCAGCTCTTCGAGCAGCACCTCGACGCGGCCGGCGGCACCGTGTTCGTGCTCATCGAGCATGACCTGCTCTTTCGCCGGTACCGGTTCCATTCCCACAAGCTGGTGCTGCATCGCGCTTCGATGACCCGGTTCGCCCGTCGGCTGCGCGAGCGCGGCTACGAGGTCGTCGTGCTGCCAAGCAATGCCGAGCGCACCTCACACGACCAGCTCGCGGAGTTCGTGCGAAACCGCGACCCGGTGCGGGTGACCTGGTTCGACGTGGTCGACGACTGGCTCGAGAAAGATCTGCTCGCCGGGCTCGCCGACGGCGGGTACCGGATGCGCCAGGACGACGTGCTGGAGACACCGAACTTCCTCACCGACCGGGCGCAGATCGATGACTGGTTCTCCCAGCACGGCTCCCGCATGCAGGACTTCTACGTGTGGCAACGGCGACGGCTCGACATCCTGGTCGAGGACGGCAAGCCGGTGGGCGGCAAATGGTCTTTCGACGCCGAGAACCGCAAGAAGCTTCCGCGCGGGTATACGCCCCGCGCGGTCGGCCGCTTCGCGCGCCATCCGGTCCTCCAGCGGGAGGACACCCTCGATATCGACGCGCTGATGGCGGACGCCGACACCGTCGAGGTACCCCGCGACGTCGCATCGGCCATCGCTTGGGTCAGTGCCGAGTTCCCGGATGCCCCGGGAGACCCCCATCTGTTCGCCTGGCCCACTACTGCCGACGAGGCGCGTGAGCACTTGAATGAATTCGTGCGGGAACGCCTGAACGACTTCGGCCCCTATGAGGACGCGATCTCCACGGTGCATCCGTTCATCGCTCACGGTCTGCTGACCGCCGCGCTGAACATCGGGCTGCTGGACCCGCGTGATGTGGTGCACGCCGTGCTCGAGGCAGCCGCCGAAAGCACCCCGCTCGCCTCACTGGAGGGGTTCATTCGGCAGGTGATCGGCTGGCGCGAATACATGCGCGCCACCTACCGCACCCGGGGCCGCGCAATGCGCACCTCCAACCGGCTGGACCACCATCGTGAACTCGGCGCCGGCTGGTGGGACGCGACCACCGGACTGGCGCCGGTGGACCTGGTCATCTCTCGGGTACTCGACACCGGGTACGCCCACCACATCGAGCGGCTGATGGTGCTCGGCAACGCCATGTCGCTGTTGCGGATCCATCCGGACGCGGTCTACGAGTGGTTCATGGAGATGTTCATCGACGCCTACGACTGGGTGATGGTGCCCAACGTCTACGCGATGAGCCAGTTCGCCGCGGGGGACGAGATCACCACCAAGCCCTATGTGTCTGGCAGCAACTATCTGCGCAAGATGTCGGACCTGCCGGCGGGTGAGTGGATGCGCGACTGGGACGGGCTGTACTGGACGTTTATCGATGACCATCACGCGGTCTTCAAGGCCAATCCGCGCACGAGAATGGTCCTGTCCCTGCTGGAGAAGATGGACCCGAACACTCGAGACGAGCATCGGCGCCGCGCTGCGGCGCTCCTCGACGCCGGGCACGACACGGCTCTACTCAGCCGCCCAGCTGTTCCTGCCAGTCCGCGGGTACTCGACCGGCCGGCCCTGGCACGGGCTGGCTCGCCGGATGATGCTGGGGATCCAGCAGGCGCGGCCCCTCGATGAATGTGTTCTCGCTGTAGTCCCAGAACCAGTCCTCGCCGGGCTCGAAGCTCTGGATAACCGGGTGATCGGTCTCGGCGGCGTGTGCGGTCGCGTGCCGGTTGAGCGAGTCGCCGCAGCAGCCGATGTGGCCACAGGCGGCGCACCGTCGCAGGTGCAGCCACCAGGAGTCGATCGCATCGCAGTTGAGGCATCCGGTGCTGCCCGGTCGGGCGGTGGGGTCGATGCCGTTCGCAGTGGCTGTCATCGTTACATTCTGTCCGTCGAGTGCGCATCAGTCGAGTGTCGGTCGAGCATGAGCCGCATGAGAATGCGGGGGAAACCGCCCGCGACGGAATCGGTGTCGGCGGCCTTGGCGAAGCCCTCCCGCTCGAACATGCTGCGCGTGCCGACAAAGGCCATGGTCAGATCGACCCGGCGACCGTCGTTGTCGACCGGGTAGCTCTCCACACAGGGTGCACCGGATGCCCGCGCGTAGTCGACGGCGCCGGCGATGAGTGCCGGGGTGACGCCCTGTTTGCGGTATCCGGGGCGCACCCGGAGGCACCATAACGACCAGACCGGCAGATCGTCCACGTGCGGGATCTTCCGGGAGTGCGCAAACGGGTACAACTCGGCGCGCGGGGCGATGCCGGCCCAGCCCGCCACCTCTCCGTCGATGTGCGCGAGCACACCTGGTGCGCGCTCGCGGGAACACAGTTCCCGCACCTTGTCGGCTCGGGCCGTTCCCTTGAGCGCCCGGTTCTCCTTGGAATCCAGCCGCCAGGAGAGGCACCAGCACACCGACGATTCGGGCTTCTTCGGCGCGAACATGGTGGCCATGTCGTCGAAATCGTGCGCGGGTGTCACCTCGATTGCCATGCGTTACCCTCCGAGCCTGTGGTTGCCAGCATGATAGGCAGACCGTCGCGCCCGCGACAAGGGAACCAGAGCCGGCGCGGCGCAGCATCAACTACCCAGCTGGGCTAGCCTGCCGCGGGCACGGATGCCGTGTTGAGCGCGTGAAGATCGGCCTCCACGAGATCGAAAGCGGCTCGCTCCGCTTGTGCGGCCGTGACGGAGGCATCCAGTTCTGCCTGTCGTCCGACGAAGCCTGCCTCCTTCGTGTTGATCTCGCCGAGGACCCGTTCCAGATAGCTTCCCCACGCCTCATCGCCCAAGGTGCCGTCGGCATTCATCACAAACAGGCGGGCTCGACCCTGCGGGGTCAATGCGTTGTATTCGCCCACCTGCCGGTTGTGCGTAATGCGGTCGGCGTCCAGCTGTTCGCGGTCGGCCGACAACTGGGCGCCCGCATCGGCGTCGGCCTGCTCGTGAATGAGCAACGCATCCGCTTTCGCCTGGTAATCGGCCCACAGCCCGTCCCACATCGCCAGGAGGCTGCCGTTGATCGCCACGACGGCCTGGCGGTCGACAAAATAGGGCGCGTAGAAGGCCTCAAGCGCTGGGTCGCCCGCGTCGGCGATCTCGGAGCCGAGGTAGGCGAATTGTTCGGTGGCGCGGTTCTCGCCCACTGCGCCCACCGAGGATGTCAGGCTGGCCTGTATTGGATCGTCGGCGGGTACCAACGACCAGCGCGTCTCCAGCAGGGGGTCCAGAACGGCACGATCATCCGGGGGCAACTGGGCGTAGACGGCATGCAGGAACTCGTGGGCAGCGGTAACGACGGTCTGGTCGGCGAGGCGGTCGTCGGTGGGGCGGAATATCGCGATCTGTCCGAAGCCGGCTCCGTTCCCGTAGTAACAACCGACTGTGGCCAGCTGCCCGTCGTTGGGTTCGTCCTCAATGCCGTCGTCCGCCCCGGCGTCTGTTCCGTCCTCGACGGTGACACACGTGTCCAGGAACTCCGCGCTGTCCAGAAGCTGGGGGCCGGAGTCAGCGAAGAGCGCCCGGCCCTCTTCGCTGAAGCCGATCCGTTCGGCGAGGTGCTCCATCTCCGCCGACATGGTGTTCGTGATCTGCTGCCACGCGGCATCGGACGGGAGGGTAGACAGGCCGAGGAATCCGGCGGCGGCGATCGCAGGAACGAGTACGACCCAGAACACCGCGACCCGGAATCCCGACCGGCGGGGTCGCTGGGCCGACAGACCGAGCCCGGTGGGACCAGATTCGAAGAGTGTCACCGGCGGAGTATGACACGGATCCGTGAACGCAGCTGCACGGGCCCAATCGCGCCGTACTCCGCGTCGTCCTATCGACTTACGCTGGAGGATCCCAGCCGGCGGCGAGCAGGGCGGCTGCGCCCACAACTGTTTCCCGTGCGGACAATTGTGGCCGGTGTGCCGGCACCAATTGTCCGCTTCGGGACCACTTGGGCGCGGACGCCGGCGCCGGCGCGGGCACGGCGGCGCCGCGGGGGTACCGGGGTCGCCGGGCTACTCGCCGGAGAGGGCCAGGTTGACGAACGCGCGCACGGCGGCCGAGGCCCGGCGCCTGCGGGAGGCGGCCAGGTAGACGGTGAAGTCGGGCACGTGGGCCACCGGGATGCGGCGCACATTCAGGGCGGCGTGCGCGGCGAACTCGGGCAGCAGCGCCACACCCAGGCCGTTGGTCACGTATTCGGCCGCGGTACCGATGTCGGAGACCTCGATCATCACCCGGCGCTCCACTCCGGCGGCGGCGAACGCGTCGTCCACGATCTGCCGGCTGGCGTACCCGGGCGGCAGGTCGATGAACTCCTCGGCGGCGAGGGCGGCCAGGTCGACACCGGGCGAGGCGGCCAGCGGATGCCCGGCCGGCACCACGAGCACCATCGGGGAGGAGGCGATCGGTACGGCAGAGAGTGTCGCGGGCACCGGTCCGCTCAGAGCCAGGAAGGCAAGGTCGAGCTCGCCGGTGGCCAGTTCCTCGACCAGGTCGGCCGACCCGCGCCGGGCCGCTCGCAGCCGTACGCCCACCCCGGGGTGCGCGGTGCGGTAGAGCCCGAGTAGCCGCGGCACGTTCACCAGCGTGACCGAGGTCATCAGCCCGATCACGATGGACCCGGTGATGGCGTGTGTGGACTGCTGGGCGACATCCCGCACCTCGTTCACGGCGTCGAGCGCCTCGCGCACCTTGGGCAACAGCAGCTCGCCGGTGGAGGTCAGCCGGATCTGGCGGCGGCTGCGGTCGAACAGCTCGACGCCGAGTTCGCCCTCGAGCGAGCGGACCCCGGCCGACACCGCCGACTGGGCGATGGTGAGCCGTTCGGCCGCCCGGGTGAAGTTGAGCTCACCGGCGACGGCGCTGAAGAATTCGAGCTGCCTGAGGTCCATTGATCAATCATCTCATTGTCAGATGGTTACCATCCTCTATTGACGTTGTTCTGGATCGGTTGACGCGGGAGCATTGACTCAGACGCCGGAACGCCGGCACGGAGGTACAACATGGCGAACACATCATCCGCTCGGCCCACCAGCGCACCCGCGGCGGCCCCCACGACCGAAACGAGCGCCGCAGCGGCCTTCGGGCTGGGCACGGGGGCGCTCGGCTCGCCCCGCCGGGCCGGCGACCGGGTGGTCGAATGTCTCGAGGCCTACGGCGTCAAGTGGATCTTCGGCGTTCCCGGCGCCAAGATCGACCCGGTCTACGACGCCCTCCTCGATGGCGGCCCGCAGCTGATCGTGGTGCGCCACGAACAGAACGCCGCCTTCATGGCCGCGGCGGTCGGGCGCCTCACCGGCGAACCCGGCGTCGTGCTCGTCACCAGCGGACCCGGTACCGCCAACCTCGCCACCGGCCTGCTCACCGCCACCACCGAGGGCGACCCGCTGGTGGCGATCTGCGGCGCGGTTTCCCGCGGCGACAGGCTCAAGCGCACCCACCAGTCAATGGATGCGGTCGGCATGCTCTCCGCCGTCACCAAGTCCGCCGGCGAGGTGAGCGTCGCCGACAACGTGCCGGAGGCCATCGCCAACGCGTTCCGCCAGGCCACCCAGGAGCCCAAGGGCGCCGCGGCCGTGGTGCTGCCCTACGACGTGCTCACCGACTCCACCACGGTGTCGATGACCACCCCGCACTGGGTGCCGCAGCTCGGCGCCGCCCCGGCCGCCAGCATCACCGAGGCCGCCCAGCTACTCAAGGACGCCCAGTTCCCGGTGATCCTCGCCGGAGCCCGGGCCGGCTCCGACCGCGCCGTCGCGGCCCTGCACCGTCTGCTTGGCGCCGCCAAACTGCCCGTCGTAGAGACCTTCCAGGCCGCCGGCGTGCTCTCCCACGAGCTCGAGGAGCACTACCTCGGCCGGGTGGGCCTGTTCCGCAACCAGCCCGGCGACGTGCTGCTGCACAAGGCCGACCTGATCCTGGCGATCGGCTACGACTTCGTGGAGTACGAACCGGCGAAGTGGAACAAGGACCACCTGCGCCGCATCATCCACCTCGACGAGCTGTCCGCCGACCTCGATGACTTCTACCGCCCCACGGTGGAGCTGCGCGGTGACGTGGCCGAGACGATGGATGCGCTCGCCCGACAGATCGACGGCCTCACCCTGTCGGCATCCGCGTCTGCGGTCGTCGCCACCGAGCGGGCCCGCCTGGCCGAAGCCGACCGGCCGGCCCGCCAGGAGGACGAGACCGAGGGAGTGCACCCCGCCGAACTGACCCTGGCGATGCGGGCCCTGCTGCCCGACGACACCACAGTGCTCTGCGACGTCGGGTCGCACTACATCTACATGGCCAGGCATTTCCGCACCTACCACCCACGGACCCTGCTGTTCTCGAACGGGCAGCAGACCCTGGGAGTCGCCCTGCCCTGGGCGATCGCCGCGACCCTGGTGCGCCCAGGAACGCCGGTGGTCTCGGTGTCCGGCGACGGCGGGTTCCTCTACTCCGCGATGGAGCTGGAGACCGCGGTGCGGCTGGGCTCAAAGTTCACCCACATCATCTTCAACGACGGCACCTACGACATGGTCGCGTTCCAGCAGCAGGGCAAGTACGGCCGCACCTCGGGTGTGCAGCTCGGCGACTACGACGCCGTGAAGTACGCCGAGTCGTTCGGCGCGCACGGCTACAGGGTCACCCACCTGGACGACTTCGCCGCGGTGCTCGAGCAGGCCATGAACGACGACGGCCCGAGCATCATCGACGTGCGGGTGGACTACCGCAACAACCGCGATGAGCTCATGGCTGACCTGGAAAGCGATGTGCTGCTGTGAGCGACGCGACAACCTCCACCTTCACGGTGTCCAGGCACGAGATCTTCCAGACCAGCCTGATGAGCGCCCTGCTCGACGGCGTCTACGAGGGCGAGATGACCGTGCGCGACCTGCTCGGCCACGGCAGCTTCGGCATTGGCACCTTCAACGGCCTCGACGGCGAGATGCTCATCGTCGACGGGAAGTGCTACCAGCTGCGCGCCGACGGCGGGGTGACCAAAGCCGACCTGGGCGCGTACACCCCCTACGCGGTGGTGACGAACTTCGTGCCGCACATCGAGAGCGAACTGCCCGACAACGTGGTGCGCTCCGAGGCGTCGGCGTTCATCGACCACATGACGGCATCCGAGAACTACATGTACGCGTTGCGCATCGACGGCGATTTCGAGTGGATCCGGATGCGCACCGTCGTCAAACAGCAGAAGCCGTACCGCCCGATGGTGGAGGCGACCGACGAAGACGCCATCGTCGAGCTGCACGACGTGTCCGGCTCCCTCGTCGGCTTCCGCACTCCGCTCTATGAGCAGGGCATCGGCGTGCCCGGCTGCCACACCCACTTCATCACCGACGACCGCACCGGCGGCGGCCACGTGCTCGACTTCAAACTCAAGCGCGGTAGCGCGGCGCTCTGCCTAGGCACCGACCTGCGCCTGCAACTGCCGCTGACGGATGCGTTCCGCGACGCGAACCTGTCACCGGAAGACCTGGCCAGGCAGCTGGCCAAAACCGAGCAGCACGCCTGACCCGCACGTTGTGGCGCACGCCGGGGTCGCTCCAGAGGCCCCGGCGCCGGCGACGCGATGGCGGGATTCGAACCCGCGTACACAGCTTTGCAGGCTGCTCCCTGGCCTCTCGGGCACACCGCGATGGGGATGTCGAACCGTTGAGGTTTGATGTCCTGGTGAACAGCCTTGCCGAGGAAAGGCCTCATCAGAAGCACTATGACGAAGGAAGTCGGGCGCGGCCGACGGGGCATCCGCCCGGCTGGTGCCGGCACTGGTCGAGCGGGGCCGCCGGCGCTAGCGTATGGGTATGGCTACAGGAACCCCCGCTGACCGCGCCGACCACGATGCCGCCGACGCCGAAGTGCGCGCCTTCATCGACGCTGTACCCGGGGCCACCCGGCGGCGGGACGCCGAAACCCTGCTCGAGATGTTCGGGCGCATCACCAACGAGCCGCCGCGCATGTGGTACTCGTCGATCATCGGCTTCGGCAGCTACCACTACAAGTATGAGAGCGGCCGCGAAGGCGACGCGGGTGCGGCCGGCTTCTCGCCCCGCAAGGCATCCACCACGATCTACCTGCCCGACGGGGTCGGCGCGCACGCCGACGCCCTCGGGCGGCTCGGTCCGCACAAGACCGGACTGGCCTGCCTGTACATCACCAACCTCGACAAGGTCGACCTCGCCGTGCTCGAGCAGATCGTCACCGAGTCCCACCGGGCCGTGACCGAGGGCGTGTTCGCGCACCGGGCCAAGGACTCGATGCCCGAGCGCTCGGACTAGTTCCCAAGCTCGCGAGCGCGCTAGTGGCCGCGCGCGATCCAGTCCGGCAGGTCGGGAGCCTCGGCGCCGATCGAGGTCGACTCGCCGTGGCCGGTGTTCACGACGGTCTCGGGCGGCAGGCTGAGCAGCTTCGTCGTGATCGACTCGATGATCGTCGGGAAGTCGCTGTACGAGCGACCGGTGGCTCCGGGTCCGCCGTGGAAGAGGGTGTCGCCGCTGAACAACGTGCCGAACGCGGGCGCGTAGAGGCACACCGATCCGGGGGAGTGTCCCGGCGTGTGCACGACCAGCAGCTCGATGCCGGCCACCGCGATTTGGTCGCCGTCGGCGAGCTCTCGCTGAGGCGCCGCATCCGGGTAGACGACGTCCCAGAGCATCCGGTCGTCGGGGTGCAGGTAGACCGGGGCGTTCTTGGCGGCCGCGACGGCACCGGCTGCACCGATGTGGTCATTGTGCGCGTGGGTGCTGAGGATGCCCAGCAGCGTGCGGTCGCCGACCGCCGTGAGGATCGCCTCGGCGTTGTGGGCGGCGTCGATGACGACGCATTCGGTGTCGTCGCCGATGATCCAGACGTTGTTCTCCAACGCCCAGCTGCCGCCGTCGAGGTCGAAGGTGCCCTCGGTGACGAGGTGTTCGATGCGCGCGGTCATCAGAGCATCACCACCGAGCGCAGCACATCGCCCGACGCCATCTTGGCGAAGGCCGCCTCGATCTCGTCGATGCGGATGCGTTCGCTGACGAAGTCGGCCAGCGGCAATCGGCCCTGCAGGTAGAGCTCGGTGAGCATCGGGAAGTCGCGCTCGGGCAGGCAGTCGCCGTACCAGGAGCTCTTGAGCGAGCCGCCGCGACCGAAGACATCCAGCAGCGGAATCTCCAGCATCATCTCGGGGGTGGGCACGCCGACGAGCACCACGGTGCCGGCCAGGTCGCGGGCGTAGAACGCCTGCCGCCAGGTCTCGGGGCGGCCGACGGCGTCGATGACGACGTCGGCACCGAAGCCGCCGGTGAGAGCCTGCACCGCCGCGACCACGCCGTCCTCGTCGAGGCCGGCGGAGTCGATGGTGTGCGTGGCGCCGAATTCGGTGGCCTTGGCCAGCTTCTTGGCGTCGCGGTCGATGGCGATGATGGTGCTCGCGCCGGCGAGCTTGGCGCCCACCACCGCGGCGTCGCCCACGCCGCCGCAGCCGATCACGGCCACGGAGTTGCCGGGCGTGACGTTGCCCGTGTTCATGGCGGCGCCGATGCCGGCCATGATGCCGCAGCCCAGCAGACCGACGGCGGCGGGGTCGGCATCCGGGTTCACCGTGGTGCACTGACGTTCGTGCACGAGGGTCTTCTCGGCGAACGCGCCGATGCCCAGCGCCGGGCTGAGCTCGGTGCCGTCGACCAGGGTCATCTTCTGCGTCGCATTGAAGGTGTTGAAGCAGTACCAGGGCTCGGCGCGCTTACAGGCCCGGCAGTCACCGCAGACCGCACGCCAGTTGAGCACCACGAAGTCGCCCACGGCGACGTGGGTGACACCGTCACCGATGACGCTCACCCGGCCGGCGGCCTCGTGGCCGAGCAGGAACGGGAAGTCATCGTTGATCCCGCCTTCCTTGTAGTGGAAGTCGGTGTGACAGACACCGCACGTCTCGATGTCGACGATGACCTCGCCGGGCCCGGGGTCGGGGATGACGATGTCGGTGAGCTCCACGGGAGCCCCCTTCGAGCGGGCGATCGCGCCTGTGACGGTGATGGGCATGGAGCTCCTCGTGAGTTGCCGGGGCAGCCGGTGTGGCCGGCATCCAACCTATCGAAGCATCCTGACCGGGTGCCGGCCCGACATCAACGGCCGGAACGTCTCAACGGCGGGAGGAAGCCCACTCCAGGAGCTGCTCGACCGGCCAGGAATTGACGATTCGATCGACGGGAACCCCGTTCGCGCTCGCCCGTTCCGCGCCGTAGGAGAGAAAGTCCAGCTGGCCGGGGGCGTGCGCGTCACTGTCGATGCTGAACAGGCAACCGGCGTCGAGCGCGACCTTGATGAGGTCGTCCGGCGGGTCCTGTCGCTCCGGCCTCGAGTTGATCTCCACCGCCACATTGTTCTCGGCGCAGGCCGCAAAGACCCGGCCGGCGTCGAACGTCGACGGCGGTCTGGTTCCCCGCGTGCCGCTCAGCAGCCGGCCGGTGCAGTGCCCGAGCACATTGCTGTGCGGGTCACGGATGCCCGCGAGCATCCGCCTGGTCATGCTGATGGAGTCGGCCCGCAGCTTGGAATGCACGCTGGCGACGACCAGGTCGAGCCGGCCGAGCAACTCCGGCGTCTGGTCGAGCTGACCGTTCTCGAGGATGTCGACTTCGATGCCGGCGAGCACCCGCACCCCGCCGTGCGGCTTGGCTCGCTGCGCGTCGTTCAGCCCGGCGACCACCTCGAGCTGCTGCTGCAGCCGGTCGGCGGTGAGCCCGTGGGCGACGGTGAGATTGGGTGAGTGATCGGTCACCGCCAGGTACTCCCGGCCGAGGAGCGCGGCCGTGGCCACCATCACATCGATCGAGGTGGTGCCGTCCGACCAGTCGCTGTGCGCGTGCAGGTCGCCCCGCACCGCTGTGAGCACCTCCTGGCCGCCGGTCGCCAGCGGCTCAGAGCCCTGTCGGCGCAGGTTCTCGAGGTAGTCGGGCATTCCGTAGAGCGATTGCCCGATCACCTCGGCCGTGCGGCTGCCGATGCCCTTCATCGCTTGCAGCCGGCCGTCGTGCACACGGTCGGCGAGCTCCTGGCGGTCGAGGTCACCGATCGCGACGGCAGCGCGGCGGAAGGCCTGCACCTTGAACGATGGTGCGAGCTCACGCTCGAGCCAGAAAGCGATCTCATTCAACGCGTCGACGGCATCCATGCAGCCATCATCAGCCCGAACCGGCCGATCCCGCGAGGCCGGCGCGCCAGCCGGATTGAGACCGACGGCCCCACAGCGGCCGCGGCGAGTTCGGCCCATACTGGTTGCGTGATGACGTCGTTGGTGTTCGGAGTCGTGGCTTCCAGCGCACTCGTGCTGGGCGCATTCATCGGGGCACGGTTTCAGTTACCCAAGCGGATTCTGGCCATCCTGCTCTCCTTCGCGGCGGGGGCGCTGATCACCGCCCTCGCGTTCGAACTCTTCGAAGACGCGTATCGACGCGGCGGTATCTGGCGTGCCGCACTCGGGTTGTTCGCCGGAGCTGTGGTGTTCACCGCCCTCAGTGCGCTGCTCGACCGCTGGGCACAGCCGAGATCCCAGAGCGTGCCGGCCGGCGAGCACCCGGGCAGTGTCAAACTCGACACAAACGCGGCAGCGATGGAGAAGGCGCCAACAGCGGCCTCGACCAGGGGCGCGGCCGGGGTGGCGTTGCTGGCCGCTGTCACGCTGGATGGGGTGCCGGAGAACGTCGCATTGGGTGTTTCCCTGACCGAGGGCACCGGCGGGCTCGCGCTGCTCGCCGCCATCTTCGTCTCCAACCTGCCGGAGTCCCTGGTGGGCGCGGCGTCAATGCGCAGCCAGGGATCATCAACCGGCAAGATCCTCGGGCTGTGGGGGGCCTGCGCGGCCCTGCTGGTCGTCGCGGTGATGGTGGGGGCCGGCCCGTTGTCTGGCAGCGACCCCGAGACGATCTCACTGCCGTTGGCCTTCGCCGCCGGGGCCGTGATCGCGTCGCTTGCCGACACGCTGATGCCCGAGGCCTACGAACACGGCGGACCTGCAGTGGCGTTGAGCACCGCGGCCGGATTCGTCTTGTCGTTCGTGCTTTCGCTGGCCTGAATCGAGAGCCGGCAGACGAGCTCAGCGCCCATCGCCCGCGGTCAGGCGACGTCGTAGTGCGCCACGGTGAGCTCTCGGTCGATCAGGAACCTGTCGTCCTCGGGATAGAAGACGGCCATCTCGATGTCATCCCCGGCAAAGGCGACGATGTCGCGGTACGACCGCCACGCCGAAATGGTGCGCACCTCGCACCGACCGTCGGGCAGGTCGCGGAAGATGAGGGCAGCACCCAGGTTGCCACGGGTCGACCTGTAGTCGGCCAGGCCGGTGCGTTCGAGGTACGCGGCGTATGCGGCGCGCGATTCCGGGCGGATCCACCCGGTCCAACTGCGCAGCACGCTCCCTGCGGGTACGTCCAACATGATTGCCCTTCCCTGCCGGGTGCGCCGGCTGGTGTCATCGTGGCATCGACCCGGTCAGGTGCCAACGGCGCGGTCACCCCCCAAAGTGCCGCCGTGCGGTGGCAGAATGGCGCGATGACACTGCATCTCACCGGCGACGCCGCGGCCGACACCTTGCTCAGCGAAGACCCATTCGCCCTGTTGCTGGGCATGCTGCTCGATCAGCAGATCGCAATGGAGGCCGCCTTCGCCGGTCCGGCCAAGATCCGCGACCGGGTCGGCACCCTCGATGCCAGGACCCTCGCCGACTACGAGCCGGATGCCTTCGTCGAGGTTTTCCGGCAGACGCCGGCCGTGCACAGGTTTCCAGGGTCGATGGCCGGCAGGGTGCAGACCCTCGCCGGGGTCGTGGCCGACGACTGGCACGGTGACGCGGCGGAGATCTGGACCGCTGGCGACCCCGATGGCGCCGAGGTGCTGCGCCGCTTGAAGGCTCTGCCCGGGTTCGGGGAGCAGAAGGCGAAGATCTTCCTGGCCCTGCTCGGCAAACGGCTGGGCCTGGCGGCGGCCGGGTGGCGGGATGCATCGGCCCCGTACGGTGAGGACGGTTCGTTGAAGTCGGTGGCCGACATCGTCGACCCGGAGTCGCTGGCCCGCGTGCGGGAGAGCAAACGAGCGGCGAAGGCCGCAGCGAAGGAAGCGACGGCGAAGTAGCCCCGCCCGGCTCAGGCGAGTTCTGCGCGTCGGATATGAGCGGCGCTGGCGTGTGTCACGGCCCAGTCCAGCGCGTAGTCGGCCACGGCCTCCCAGCCTGGTTCTCCGCAAGTCCAGTGCGAACGACCGGGGAACTCGTGGAACTCGGTGAGCGCCTGCGACTTGTCGTAGTGATCGGCGTTGGACCGGTTGACCGACGGGGGCATGATGTGGTCGGCGCCGCCCGCGAGGAAAAGTAGCGGTGCCCGGTCGTTGAACGAGTAGTCCACCCAGGTTTCCTGTTTGCCCGGCTTGAAGTTGGCGATGAGCCCGTATGCCCATACCCAGTTGCCCGGTGCGGGAATGTGGTACCGCTCGTACACGGCATCGGAGTCATCCCGGCTGAGGGTGTTGGCAAAGACGTAGTGGAACTGCTCCGCGGTGTAGCCGACTGCCCGGTGGTAATTGGCGGGGTTGTTGAGAATGGGGAAGAACGACCGGATCTGGGACGGCGGGGTCACTCGCACTCCCTCGGTGGGGGCTGAGTTGATGGCGACTGACGCCACGCCGAGCCCCTGCGCAGTGAGGAGCTGGGTGAGTGTGCCGCCGAAGGAGTGACCCATGATGATCGGCGGGGTATCGAGAGCGCGGATGGTGCTGGCGAGGTGCTCGACGGTCTCCGGCACCGTGAGATTGGCGATGATGTCTGGGTTCTCCCGCAAGGCTTCCACTTCGATGTCGAAGCCAGGGTAGGTGGGAGTGATCACCCGGTAACCCTTGGCCTCATAGTACGGAACCCACTGTTCCCAGCTGCGTGGGGTCATCCAGAGTCCGTGGATGAGAACGATGGTGTTCGGCGTTGCCGTGTCGCTGGTCATGATGATCCCTTCGGGTGCCGTTGATGGTGCCGCAAGGACCGCATGGGGGCGCGGTTGGCGCGAATCTAGCCCGGTGGAACGGCCCGGACAAGGCGGAGAATGGAGGGATCCGACAAAAAGGAACGAACAGGGGAGCGCCCAGGTGGGTCCACATTTCAGCGAGCAGGCGTTCGACTTTCTCGAAGAACTCGAGCACCGCAACAATCGGGCGTGGTTCGAAGAGAACAAGCCCATCTATGAGACCGAACTGAAGGCGCGGATGCTCGAGGTGATCGAGGCGGTCAACTCCCGTCTGGTCCAGTTCGCTCCCGACTACCTGCGTCCCGCTCCCAAGGCCATGCTGCGGATCTACCGGGACGTGCGCTTCTCCAACGACAAGACCCCCTACAAGACCCACCTCGCCGCGAGCTGGCCGCGGCAGGGGTTGGAGAAGGCCGGTGGCGCCGGGTTCTTCCTGCAGGTGGGCGTGCACGGGGTGATGGTGGCCGGCGGAGCCTATTCGCCGGGCTCACCGCAGCTGCGGGCGATTCGGGAGTATCTGCTCGACCACCACGAGCAGGCGAGGGAGCTGCTGGCAGAGAAGTCAGTAGTTCGACTCGCCGAACCCTTCGACGGGCGCCCATTGGTGCGGGCGCCCAGGGGCTTCCCCATTGAACATCCGGCGGCCGACCTGCTGCGGGTGCGCAGTTGGGCGCTGTTCGCACAGTTGCCTGGCGACGTGGCCCTGAAAGACGGCTTCGTCGACTCTGTGGTGGAACGGTTCGCGGCGCTGACCCCGTTCGTGGACTTTTTGAATGTGCCGCTCGCGACGGCCACCCCACTGGAAATCGAGGCATCCGCGGGACTGCGTCGGGCCTGATCGGTTGTCGGCGGCTCGCCGTGTGCACGAGAATGGGGACGAAGAGCGGTCGCGACCCAAACGGTCCAACGGACCCTCAAAGGAGCCGCACAGTGAACGACCCTCGAGCCAAGATGGAGGGCAATCGCCTTCTCGCACTCGGCGCCCCGCAAGCAGACTGGACGAAGGCGCCCGGTCGGGCGCCCGGATTCTGGGTGGCGCTGCTCGGACTCGTCGTCGCGTTCGTCTTCCCTGTTCCCGCGCTTCTGGTGGCCGTCATCGGAGCTGCCTTCACGCTGCAGGCTCGCCGGGTCATCCCGGCCGGCGCCAGGGGGAGCGGCCTGACCCTGGCCGCACTCGTGCTGGTCGGCGTGACGCTGGTGGTCGTGGTGCTGCAGATAATTTTGTCACTCGTCTCCTGAGAGACCCCGGACTGGGGGAGTTCGCCGCCGCACGCCGGCTGTTAGCTTGCGAACGTGATTCCCCGACGTTCAGTCCACCCACTCATGACCCTCCTAGCTCTCAGCGTTGTCGCTCTCAGCACTTTCGCTCTCAGCGGGTGCACGCCCGGCAGCTCGGTCGCGGCGCCCGGGGCCTCACCTTCGGTGACGGACACGCCCGCCCCCAGCCCTGCACTCGTGACCGACCCTGCTCAGGCCTTCGACGGCGACTGCTCCGGGGTCCTCACGAACGACGACGTGAGCGCCGCACTGGACGTGGGTATGGTCATAGCCGCACGAACCTCGCCGGCCACCCCGATGGACGCCGCGGTGGCCGCGGTCGGCGGCATGCCGTGTGACTGGGCGCAGGACGATTCGGCGGCCGCGGCGACCCTGAGCGCTGTGCTCCTTCCGGAAGCTTTTAGCTCCGAATTCGAGAGCACTGAACCGGCGTGTTATGCGTCCAGCGACGAGTCCAGCACCGACCCGCAAGCGATCCGCGCGGCCTGCAGCTTCAACCTCACGGCTTCAGGGTTCTGGCTCAGCGGGGTGGTCTACCCACCGGCAGGCAGCACGGAAGCGGCAGCGCGGTCCGCGATCACCAGACTCGCCGAACGGTTCTCGGCGAATACCGCCGCCGCAGCGGCCTTCACTCCTTCCGCCGCGCTCGACGCGGCGTGGCCAGACGACGTCGACTGCGCAGCACTCGGCGCGTCGGCCCCGGTTGCCGCTGCTTTGCCCGGCTGGAACGCCGCGAAAGGCAATCGCCCCGGCGAGCGGCCGGAGGGGTACCTGCGCGCGGAGGCTGCGGCCGGAGCGACGACCTGCTTGTGGAGTCCTCCGGCTGACGGGGCCGGCGAACTCGCGGCGTTCGAAACCCAGTGGCTGCCGGGCGGCGCATGGGCGCAGGACGGCCTTGCTCCTGGAACCGAGCTGAGGATCGACGGCGTGCAGCGGGCTGTGCTCGTCGGAACCGGTGCGGATGCGCTGGCGCAGGTGTTCGACGGCCCGAACTGGCTGGAGATCAGCTATTACGGCACGTCCGACCCTGCGCCTGAATCGTACGCCCCGGTCGCTGCCGCGCTGATCCAGGCCCTGAACGCTGCGGCCCTGGGCTGACGCGCTGAAGCACCCCTTTTCAGCCTGGCCGGGAGGGAGTTTTATGGGGGCATGACGGCAGGAACGGAACCTCCGACCCGCTGGGCCACCATCCCGAAAGACCCGGCTTCAACCGCTGTGCAGCCCAACCTCCTGGACTACGAGAGCACGTACGCCGACTTCGACTGGGAGAACGCGAGGCAGGCCATTTCCGGTTTGCCCGGCGGGCGCGGCGTCAATATCTCCCACGAAGCCGTCGACAGGCACGCTCACGGCGCGCACGCCACGACCGACGCGTTGCGGTTCGTGCGGGTCGACGAGAGTACCTTGCCGGTCAGCTACGGCGCCCTGGCCGATCAGATCAGCCGGTTCGCCAGTGTGCTGCACCGGCTCGGGCTGGAGCGTCAAGACAGGGTGTTCTCCCTGCTCGGGCGGGTGCCTGAGCAGTACGTGGCGGCGTTCGGCACCCTGAAGAACGGCAGCGTTTTCTGCCCCCTCTACGACGCCTTCGGCCCCGACCCCGTGCGCCAGCGGCTGGCGATCGGCTCCGGCCGGGTGCTCGTCACCACCAGGGCCTTGTTCCGCGAGCACGTCGCCCCGGTGCGGTTGCGGCTGCCCGAACTCGTGCACGTGCTGCTCGTCGACGCCGACGGCGACCCCGACCCAGGAACCCTCGACTTCGCGGCACTGATGAAGGAGGCCCCGCCGTTCGGCGACACCGTTGCCACGCAGCGGGAGGACATGGCCCTGCTGCACTTCACCAGCGGCACGACGGGTGCGCCCAAGGGGGCAATCCACGTGCACGACGCCGTGACCGCGTACTACGTGAGCGCGTTGTTCGCCCTCGACCTGCACCAGGACGACATCTACTGGTGCACCGCCGACCCCGGTTGGGTCACCGGGATGTCCTATGGAGTGTTCGCACCCCTCGTGCACGGGATCACCGCGATCGTCGACGAGGGCGACTTCGATGCCGACCGCTGCTTCCGCATCCTCGCCGACCAGCGGGTCACGGTCTGGTACACCACGCCGACCGAGCTGCGGTTGCTGATGCTCGCCGGGGCGGATGCGGCAACGGGCCGTGACCTCTCGGCGCTGCGCTTCGTGGCCAGTGTGGGCGAGCCTCTCGAACCCGAACTGGTGGTCTGGGGCCAGGAGGTGTTCGGGCAGCCGGTGCACGACAACTGGTGGCAGACCGAGACCGGCGCCATCATGATCGCCAATGTCGCGGCCGAACCGATCCAGCCCGGCTCGATGGGCCGGCCGTTGCCCGGAGTCGAGGCCGCGTTGGTGGCGCGCGGTGAGAACGGTGCGCCGCGGGTGGAGGGCGGCGAGGCCGTGCTGATCGACGCGCCAGAGGTGGTCGGGGAGCTGGCTCTGCGCCCCGGCTGGCCGTCGATGTTCCGCGGCTACGTGCACAACGAGAAACTGTACGAGTCCTGTTTCGTCGGCGGCTGGTACCTCACCGGGGACCTGGCCAGGCGGGACGCCGAGGGCTACTACTGGTTCGTCGGCCGCGGCGACGACGTGATCATCTCCGCCGGTCAGCTGGTGAGCCCGTTCGAGGTGGAGAGTTCGCTGATGGAGCACGAGGCGGTGGCCGACGCCGGGGTGATCGGCGCCCCCGACTCGGTGGCCGGCGAGGTGGTGAAGGCCTTCGTGCAGGTGAACGAGGGCGTCACCGCCACCCACGAGCTGCGCCGGCAGATTCTGGAGTTCGCGGTCGACCGGCTGGGCCCCAACGTGGCGCCGGTCGAGCTCGAGTTCATAGATGCCGTGCCGAAGTCCCAGAACGGCAAGACCGTGCGCCGCCTGCTGAAGGCCCGGGAGATCGGCCTGCCGGACGGCGACACCTCGACGGTGGCCATGGAGTGACACGGCGGGCCGTACGCCCTACCCGGCTAAAACAGCGGATGGGCGCCGATGCCGCGCAGGTATGCCGCCACGCCGGAGAGGTCGGTGCCGCCCGATCGAAAGCCGACGTAGCCATCCCACCGCACCAGGTACTGGGCGACGTCCGGGCGGCGGCGGGAGGACGAGCCGGCGCGCGGAGCCGCTGACCAGCGGGACCGCGGTGCGGCCGGGGTCAGCTCCACGCTGAGCAGATGCGCCCAGCGCGCCTGGAAGTCGCGCACCAGGGTGTCCGGCCAGTCCGCGGAGGGGCCGCAGAGCAGCATCCGGAACACCCGCGGCCCCGGGGCTGCGCCTGCACCGGTCGCCGGGGGCGGCACCTCGGAGATCGGGGTGACGCCCATGCCGGGTTGGGGGAATCTCTCGCCCGGACGTGGACCGCTGGCCAGGCGGGGGAGACCGTTCGTGGACAGCGGGCCGCTTCGATAGTGGACGCCCAACTCGGAGACCCGCCGGAAGCCGGCGCGACGCACCGCCCGGCTCTGCATCAACGTGGCACCCACCCGAATGGCCGGCCCCGCCCGCAGAAATCGGAGCACCGGGTGCTGGCTGGTGGCCACCACGAAGGCCCGGTCGGTGAGTGTCAGAACCGAGCGGGCCACCGGCCGCCGTTCGTGCTCGTAGCTCTGCAGCAGCGCAGGCGCGGCGTCTCCCCGGCAGACGAGGGCGAGTTTCCAGCCGAGGTTCACGGCATCCTGAATGCCTGTGTTCATGCCCTGCGCGCCTGCCGGGCTGTGGATGTGGGCCGCATCGCCGGCCAGGAACACCCGGTCGCTTGAGAAACTCTCGGCGAGCCGGCTGCTGATGGTGAATTCGGTGAGCCAGACCGGGTGGTGAAGCACGATGGGGGCGCGGGTGTACCTGGTGACGGCCGCCTGCGCGAGCTCCAGGGTGACGGGACCGGTGCGCCTGCCCGGTGGCAGCATGACGAGCAGTCGCCAGCCGGCCGGTGCCCCGAGAGGGAAGAGGAACAGCGGTCCGGCTCCGGCCAGGTAGACGTGCACCCGGCCTGGTTCCAGGCCGTCGGCCTGCAGGTCGGCCAGGAGGAAGCGCTGCGGGAAGGCGCGACCGGCGAAACCGATGCCCGCGTTGTGCCTGGTGCTGCTGTGTGCCCCGTCGCAGCCCACCACATACCGGGTGCGCACGGTCCGCGCGGGTACTCCGGGAGACTCGAGGGTGCTGGTGACCCCGTCCGGGTCTTGGCTGAGGCCGGTCAGCGTGAGTCCCCGGCGGATCCCGACCCCCGCGCGGGACAGGCGGTCGACAAACACCCGTTCGGTGCCGGCTTGTGAGAGGAACAGCAGGAACGGGAACCGGGTGTCGCGGAGGGCCTCGTCGAACAGTGGAACCGAGTAGGAGGGTGCCGCTGAGATGTGGCCGCGGCGCCGTCGGCCGCGCCGATGCAGGAGCAACGTGCCGGTGGGGTTGCCGGCGCTCACCAGATCGTCTGCCAGAGCGTTGCGGGAGAGGACTTCGAGGGTGCGCGCCTGAATGGCCAGGGCGCGGGACTCGTGCACCGGGGCTGCCGCGCTGTCGACCACCATCGCCGTGACGCCGAGGGTGTGCAGTTCCCGGGCGAGAGCGAGCCCGGTTGGCCCGGCTCCCACGATCAGGACGTCGGCGTCGAAGGAGGTGCCGGTGCCGACTGTGCGTCCTGACCTCCTGCCACCGGGCATGTCAGTGCGGGGCGTCCTGGTCCGTGGGCGTGACGGGATCCGTCTCGTCCGGGTGCGGCTCCACAGGGGGTGTCGAGTGGGATGGTCCGAATGCGGTCTCCTTCACGAGCCGGCCGGCGCGGTCCCAGGTGCGCCAGATGCCCACCTGATGACCAAGGTCGAATTCGCCGGAGCGCAACAGCGAACCGTCAAGACGAAACCACTCCCAGTGGCCGTGCAGCTCGCCGTCGAGTTCGAACCCGCTGGCCTTCACCGACCCGTCGGAGAACCTGTCGTGGCGGGGGACCGGGGTGCCGACGGAGGGGGAGGGGGCGGGTGAAGACGCTGGAGCGGACATGTCCCCATGCTGCCCCGGAAAGTGTTAGCTCACCAGCGGGTAAATCGCACCCGGCGACGGGCGTAGTGTTGAACCCCAAACGGGGGGATGCCGGTGGGGACAGCGTGAGGTCGCCATCCGGGCCCTGGGGGCGCAGTACCGGCTGACAAACCGTTCTCGGCCTGATGGGGTGCCGGTGAACGCGCGGCCGCGCATCCGGTATGCCAGACGGATGCACTCGCCCCAGCATCGACATCACGCGGGGGACAGTAATGACCGAATCGAACGGTACGCACGGCTTCGCAGTGGTGGCAGACGCCCTCCGCAAGACCTACGGGCGCGGGGAATCGGCCGTCGTCGCCCTCGACCAGGTCTCCGTGGGTTTTCCACGCGGACAGTTCGCGGCGGTGATGGGGCCATCGGGGTCGGGCAAGTCCACCCTGATGCACTGCCTGGCCGGACTCGACACCGCGAGCAGCGGCACTATATGGATCGATGGCACCCCGATCACCGGGCTCCGTGATCGCGGACTCACCAGGCTCCGCCGGGAGAAGATCGGGTTCGTCTTTCAGTCTTACAACCTCGTGCCGACCCTCACGGCGAGGCAGAACATCGTGCTTCCGCTGGCGTTGGCACGGCGCCGGGTGGACCGCGCCTGGTTCGACGAGGTGGTGCAGACTCTCGGGCTCACGGGCCGGTTGAAACACCGCCCGCACGAACTCTCGGGCGGGCAGCAGCAGCGGGTGGCGGTGGCACGGGCACTGCTGAGCCGGCCGGCCGTGATCTTCGCCGACGAACCCACCGGCAACCTCGATTCAGTGGCCGGCGCGGAGGTGCTCGCTCTGCTGCGTGCCAGCGTCAGCCAATGGGGCCAGACCGTGATCATGGTCACCCACGATGCCGTCGCCGCGGCCGCCTCCGACCGGGTTGTGCTCCTCGGCGACGGGCGCCTCACCGGTGAGTTGCACGAACCGACGGTCGGCTCCGTGTTGTCGGCCCTGCACGGCTTTCGGCCGACCCCGTGATCAGGGTCCTCTTCTCTGGCCTGCGCGCCACCCTGACCCGGTTGCTGGCGACAGGCCTCGCCGTGGCGCTCTCGGTAGGGTTCGTCGTGGCAACGCTCACCCTCTCGGCCACGTTCACCCGCACGACCGAGGACTCCCTGGCGGCGAGCATGGCCAAGGCCGATGTTCTGGTCACCCAGACTGTGGCCGATCTGGCCAGCTCCGACCCGCGCACCTCCACCGACGAGTTGCTCGGCCTGCTGCCGGCGGTGCGGGCGGCCCCGGCGGTGGCCGGCGCCGACGTGGAACGGCTCGCCTATGTGGACCTCAGGTTCGGCCAGACCCGCAGCGTGGCTCAGATCAACGCCGTGCTCGAGGAGTCGGTGCGCTGGCAGACGTTGGCCTCCGGCCGTTGGCCCCAGACGCCCAGCGAGGCTACCCTCGATCAACCGGCCGCCGACTCGCTGGGGGTTGCCGTGGGCGACTCCGTGTCCGTCGCCGCCGTCGCCTCCGGGGTGACCCCCAGCACCGTGACGGTGGTGGGCATCACCGCGGCGCAGGCCGCCGGTGTGGGGACCGGTGCTCCCACCCTCCTCATGCAGGCAGAGGCTCTCACCGACCCGGCACTGTTCGCTCTGTCGACGTCCATTCTGGTGGCGGGTGCGGATGCCGGCGACGGCGCGGATGCCGAGGCCGTTGCGGCGTCGGTCGCCTCGGCGGTGGGCGAGCGACCGGGCATCATGGTGCAGACCAGAGCCCAGGCCGTCGACCACCAAACCGCCCAGCTCTCCGGCAGCGCCACCGTGCTCACCAGCATCCTGATGGCCTTCGCCGCCATTGCCCTGTTCGTGGCCGCGATCGTGATCGCGAACACGTTCCAGGTTCTCGTCAGCCAGCGCACCAGGGAACTGGCCCTGCTGCGCTGCGTCGGTGCCGGCGCCGGTCAGGTGCGCAGGCTGATCCTGGGCGAGGCGCTGCTGCTGGGCCTGGTGGCCTCCGCGGTCGGAGTGGGCATCGGGCTGGCCGGGGCCGGGGTGCTGGCAGATCTCAGCCGTGCCGGCGCATCCGGATTGCACCTCGGCCGGCTCGTGATCGACCCGGTCCTGGTGATGGCGGGGTTCGGCCTCGGGGTGGTGCTCACTCTGGGGTCTGCGCTGGCGCCGGCGAACCGGGCCACCCGGGTGCGCCCGGTGGCCGCCCTGCGCGCCGTCGCCGCTCCGGCGGGTCTGCGCCAGGGTGTGCTCGGCGCGATCATCGCCATGATCCTGATCGGGTTCGGCGGCTTCGGGCTGTACGTCGGGGCGACCCGGTCCGGGCTGGCGCTGGCTGTCGGGTCGGGAGTGGTCAGTTTTCTCGGAATCCTGCTGGCCTCTGCCCTGTTCGTTCCGTGGATTGTGCGTGCGGTCGGTTCGACGATCGGCTGGACGTCGGTGCCCGCCCGGCTCGCCGCTCTCAATGCGACCCGCAACCCGGCGCGCACGGCGTCGACGGCCGCCGCCCTGCTGGTGGGGGTGACCCTCGTGACGATGATGGTCGTGGGTGTCGCGTCTGTGCGCACCTCGATCGGCGACAAGATCGACGAGAAACGGCCGGTGGACCTCACCGTGCAGTCGGTGGACCCGGCCGGGATCAGCGCGGAACAGCTCGACGGCATCAGCGCGATGCCCGACGTCGAGGACGCGACCTCGGTGGCCTCGGCTCTGGTCACCATCACCCCGGACTCAGGGACGCCGATGGTGCTGCCGGCCAGGGGCATCGACTCGGCCGAGGCGCAGCACGTGGCACGCTCGAGCGTGGTCGTGCCGCAATCCGGCCAGCTGCTGCTCAATCCCGCCGATGCGGGAGCCATGCGAGCCGGCGACACCGTGACGGTGACCGGCGACGCGGCGGCGGCCGAGCTGACCGTGGCGCTGGAGCCCACCGCTCCGCGCAAGCAGGCGACTCTCACCAAAGATGACCTGCTCACGCTGGTGGCGGCGCCGGTCACCGGACAGGTGCAGCTGCGCTTGGGCGACGAGGTCACCAGTGGCCAGGTGCAGCAGCTGAGCACCGACATCCTGTCGGTGAGCGAGCAATTCACGGTGGGCGGTGGTGCGCCGGAGCGCACCTACTACGAACAGATTCTCGATGTGATGCTCCTCATCGTGCTTGCCCTGCTCACCATGGCCGTGGTCATCGCCTGTGTGGGGGTGGCCAACACCATGGCGTTGTCGGTCTACGAGCGGCGTCGCGAGTCCGCGCTACTGCGTGCCCTCGGCCTCACTCGCGGCCAGTTGCGAACCACCCTGGGCCTGGAGGCGACGCTGATCACGGTGGTGGCCGCGGCGTGCGGTATCGGTTTGGGCGTGTTGTACGCGTGGGCCGGCCTGTCGGCGGTGTCGCTGCAGGCGCAGAAACTCGCATTGAGCGTGCACCTGCCCTGGACCCAGCTGGCCATCGTGCTGCTCGGGGCTCTGGTGGCCGGGCTGCTTGCCACCGTCGTGCCGGCCGGCGGAGCCGCGCGGCGCTCGCCGGTGGAGAGCCTCAGCCACGACTAGTCGGCTGGCAGGATGCGCCGGGTTCAGGTGGCGCGGTCGTCAGGGTCTGGGTCGTCGGGATCCACGTCGTCAGGGTCAGGCTCGTCGGTGGTTAGCTCGTCAGTGTTTAGCTCGTCGGAGTCCAGCTCGTCGGTGTCCAGCTCATCGGTGTCGAGCTCGTCGGTGTCCAAGCCATCCGGGTCGATCTGGCCGGGACCAGGCACCCGGAACGCGTCGGCGGCCGCTTCGGTGTGGTCGAAGATCGAGCGCAGCAGGCCGGCCATGGTCGTGGAGCGCAGCATCGCGACCTGGTCGAGCGGACCCACCGGGGCGATGCCGGCCAGCTGCCAGGCGGCCTCGACGGGATCCTCCGACAGCGCAACATTGGCCGACCAGGCGTCGTCGGTGAACTCGCTGGCCAGCGACAGAGTGCGGCGCACGGTCTGCTCTGCGAGCACCCGCAGCGGTGTCAGCGCGTCGTCCCAGACCAGGGCAGGCAGCTCCCGAACCACAGCCTGCGGATAGGGGGTGTCCTGGCGCCACTCGACGACTTCAATTCGACGGTCGCCCTGCGCAACCAGGCCGACAAAACCTTCCGGCGCCACCAGCTCCAGCACCTGCGCGACGGTTCCCGTGCTGAACGGGTGCTGGCCACCGCCAACCTCCTGGCCGCGCTCGATGAGAACCACACCGAATTCGGCGGGCTCGGATTCCAGGATGCTCGCCAACATGATCAGGTAACGCTCCTCGAACACCCTCAGCTGCAGCGGCATGTAGGGGAAGAGCACCGACCCGAGCGGGAACATCGGCAGGCGGGACGCGCCGACATCGGCGGCGTCGGCGTCGTCGCCGGCCGGGATCTCGGGTTCGTCGGGAGGGTTCCCCTGTATCGACATAACCCCAGCGAATCACGCTCCCGGAGGAAAGCCAAGCACGCAGGCTGCCGGGAATTGCTCTGCCCCGACATTCGGTCGGCTCTGCGGCGCTGAGGGCAGATCAGTCGAGCCGTTTGGCGAGCACGCGCACGTCGGCATCCGCAAAACCGAGCCGGTCGTAGAAGCCGATGACGGCGGTGTTGGTCTCTCGCACCATGAGCTGCAGCTTCACGGCGCCCCGCTGCACGAGCCAGGCTTCGGCAGCCTGCATCAGCCGGCGGCCGAGTCCCGTGCCGCGCTCAGTCATGGTCACGGCGAGGTAATAGACCCAGCCGCGGTGACCGTCGTGGCCGACCATCACCGTTCCGACCAGCCGGTCGTCGCTGAAGGCGCCGAGCACCGTCGACGTCGAGCCGTCCAGCGCGCGACGAAGGTCCGTGGCCGGCGGATTCCGCGGGCGGGTGAGGCCGGCTTCCTCCCACAGAGTGATCACGGCATCAAAATCGGCGGGGGAGACGTCGGTGATGTGCATTCGTCCATTCTGCAGGTGCGCAGTGCGGCGATGTCGGCGGCTCGCACCGAGGGGCGTCAACCGCGTCACTTCGGGATCGGACTAGCCCGCTGGCCAGCCTTTTTTCCGCTACGCTTCGAAACGAAACCTGGGGGCAGCATTAATAATTCAAAATTGAGTGGCAATCTCGATTCCGGAGACGATTCCGGAGCGAGCACCGACGACACAAACACCACAAACAGCGCAGCAGCAGAGCCGGTCGCAGCGGCAGAGCCGGCACCAGCAGAGCCGGTAGCGGAGACCGCCGCAGCAGCAGAGCCGGCCGCGGACACCGCCGTTGCCGACGAGCCGCTGCAACCCGCAGCGCCGGTGCAAGCCGCAGCGCCGCTTGCCGCTGATTCGGTCCCGACCGCAGCGCCTGGCGCTGCTCCGGCCGCATACGGCACTCCGGGCGCTGCGATACCGGCAGTGCCGGTACGCACCGGTCCGACGGTCGGCACCCGCGTCGCCGCACTGGTTCGCGGAATTCCCGGTGAGCGATACATCGCCGCCGCGATCGCGCCCGTCGTCGTCTACGCCGCCGCCTGGCTGCTCGCGCTTGTCTTCACCCTGCTGGTCTTCGTAGCCGCAGCGGACGCCGCCCTGGATTGGGGCCTCGCCTTCCAGGCGCCCGCCCAGATTGTGGGGCTGGCCGTCGGCGGCACTCTCACCGTCGGCGCCACGGTGATGGGAATCTCGGCCGCGGTCTCGCTGCTCTGGCTTCCGCTCCTGGTCACCGCCTTCCTCATCGTCGCCACCGCGTTCGTGGCGCGCAGGGACGAACGCATCACCCCGAGTGCGACTCGCGGCAGTCGCTGGCTGCTGTCGGCGCTCAGCGGTGTGGTCCTGGCGGTTGTCGTTGTTGTCATCGCGGCAGTGACACCGTTGACCTATGCCCTCGGCGACGGATCCGACACCGCATTCGGAGTCCTGACCGGAACCGGCACAGCGTCGTCGGTGTCGTTCACCGCATTCCTCGGCGCGCTCGTTCTGGGAACGCTCGCGTCGTACCTGGCCCGAGCCAAGGTGGCCCGAGTGGCTGCGGGCATCACGCCCGCCGTGGTGGCACCGGCCGCCACGTCTGTGTTCGCATCCGTTCGTTCGACCCTGCCCGTGGTGGGCCTGCACCTCGGTGTGCTGGCGACACTGGTCACCGTGGGTCTGCTGATCTGGTCCGTCGTCAATGGCGGCGTCAACGCCCTCCTGACCGCGTTCTTCTGGCTTCCGACCGCCGTGGTCGATGGCCTGGGCTTCGTGAACCTCGCGCCGATCACACTCGGTGGCGCACTTGCCGCCGTCGGCGGAATGGCCGGCTCGCCGACCAGCTTCTGGATGCCCGCCGAGCTGCCCGGTTGGGCAACCGTGCTCATCCTGGCCGTGAACCTGCTGCTCATCCTGGTCACGGGTACCGTGCTCCGGCTCCGTCGCGCGCAGCTGAGGTTGCCTGCCGCGGTGTCGTGGGCGACCACGGTGGTGACGTTCGCCTGTGCAGGAATCGTCATCTCGATCATCGGTGCGATCGCCGGCTGGACGAGCATCGACACCGGCGGTGCCGGCGCGGATCTCGATGGTCTCCTCGGGGGTGCCGGCTCACTGATCGAGGGTGCCGGTGCGGCGTCCGGATCCGTCGGTCTGGCCGCGTGGACGTTCATCGTCTTCGCCGCGCTGGGTGCGCTGGTGGAGGTCGTCGCGGTCTTTGCCGCGCCGACGCTGGTACAGCTCCTCCCGAGTGCTCTCGTCGTGCGGACGGCCAAGATCACTGGACTGGTCGGCGTGCCGTTCGCGATTCCCGGCACCTACGTCCTGCCTGAACCGACCGCGGTTCCCGTGGTGAGTGAAGCTCCCGCCGCCGACGGAGAACCCGTTCTCGTCGGGGCCGAGGCCGCTCCGAGCACTGTGCAGGTCTCTGGGGGCCCGCTTGGCGAGCCCCTTGTCGATGGTGCGCCGGCCTTCGTGCCGATGACTCCGGAGAAGAAGCGCCGGGTTCGGATCGTCCTCGCCGCCGTCGGTGGCGCTGTCGTTGTCGTTGTCGGAGCGTCGATTGCTATTTCCGTGGTCAACCAGGTGGTCTACAGCGCCGAGCACCAGGTGGAAAGCTACCTGGACGCTCTGGTGGCCGGCGATGCGTCTGCCGCGTTGAAGATCGGCGATGTCGATGGTTCGGCGGCGGAGCGCGTGCTGCTCACCGACGCCGTGCTCAAGGAGACCGACGGCAGAATCACCGGTTATCGGATCACCGACGTGTCCACCAGCGGCGACTCCGCCGTGGTGAATGCCACTGTCGATCAAGACGGGGTGAAGGAGGAAGCCTCTTACACGCTGCAGAAGACAGGCACGACGGCGTTGTTCTTCGACAACTGGACCCTGGACCCGGTCTGGCTGCCGTCGCTGTCGATCGCCTTCTCGCCCGGCATCGACGAGATCGACGTCAACGGCACCGCCATCAAGCTGACCAGTGAAGATCAGGAAGCCGGCTATCTGGACGTGCTGGCCTTCGCCGGCGACTATGTCGTCGGCACGGCGGGCGACTCCAAGTGGCTCGCTGCCGAGTCGCAGACGGTTCAGGTCGGCGTCATGAACGCGTCCGACGGGGCGCAACTCGCCCTGGAACCGACCGACGAGTTCACCTCCAGCGTTGATCAGCAGGTGGCGGAGTACCTGGCCGCCTGCGCCGCCCAGAAGACGCTGTACGCCGACAACTGCCCGATGTACGTGTTCGACTACGGCACCATCACCGATGTCGTCTGGACGATCGACGAACCGGCCGTGACGACGCTGGACAGCTCGTACGACGGTGAGTGGTACGTCTCCACAGAGGATCGCGGCTCGGCTACCGTGACCTACACGAACACGAACTACAGCGGCCAGGCCGAGGCGGAGACGTCCACTGTGGACTTCACCATCAACGGCATGGTCGAAATGGTCGACGGCGCTCCGGTCTTCTCGACCGACTACTAGCCCGGCCGCAAGGCGCGCCGCCTTCGCCCGGACCGCCGCATCCCACCACGCGTGGGCTGTGGCGGTCCGGGCGATCTGCGTCTGCCGGGTTTGCCAGGTCTGTGAACGCACGCGGCCACGCGGCCACGCAGCCACGCAGCCACGCAGGCACGCAGGCACGCAGCCACGCAGGCGTGAGGCGACATGCGCAGGCGGATGTGAGCCGGTGGCGTCGCCCGCGATGGCATGCTGTTCTGATGACTGAGGCTGTTTTCGATCTACCCGGCGGACCTTTCACCCTGCGGCGGGCGTGCGCAGAGGACGTGGCGGCGATCGTAGGGCTCCTCGCCGACGACCAGCTGCGTTCCAGCGAGGAATCCACTTCGGCCGAGGGTCTCGCGCCATACCTGGCTGCCTTCTCGGCGATCGATGAGTCGCCCGATCAGCTTCTGGTCGTCGTCGACGACCCCGCCGGGCGGGTGGTGGCCACTCAGCAGCTCACGGTGCTGCCCGGGCTCGCCCGCTCGGGGGCTACCCGGCTGCAGATCGAAGCCGTGCGGGTGAGCAGTGCCTTGCGGGGCAACGGCCTGGGCAGCGAGATGCTCTCGTGGGCTGTCGAATACGGCCGCGCGCGTGGATGCCGAATGGTTCAGCTCACCTCCGACGTCTCCCGCCTTGACGCCCATCGGTTCTACGAACGCCTCGGTTTTGCGCCCTCCCACGTGGGTTTCAAGCTTCTCCTCTAGTCGGTCTCCTCTAGTCGGTCTCCTGTGGTCGGTCTTCTCTCGTCGGTCTCCTCCGCTAGGTCCGCCGCCACGGGTCTCCTCATGATCTCGTGGGCCCTGCGCCTGGGGCGCTAGAACGGCGGGTTGTCGGGCACCGGTGGCGTCGGGCGCCGCTTCGGCCGATGCCGGGGCAGCAGGTAGCTGTCATCGGCGGTCCGCTTCCGGGTGGTCGGCCCCACCGTCGGTGGCCGCGGCCGGGGTGGTCCCATCGGGTTGGCCGGATCGGTGCGGT
>NZ_JBGQOH010000022.1:0-60381 GCF_052113745.1 Cryobacterium sp. W22_MBD10_FK3 | reverse complement strand
AGTAGGACACCGCCGGACTTAACTTAGCAACACCAGAAAAGCCACCCCACGGGGTGGCTTTTCTGCGTTTAACCCCCGGCCGAAGGCGGGTCGGGGAGGCGGTAACGTGGGGACCCACCTGAACACGCGGGAGAGATATGACTGTTGCCGCTTGGCCCGTCGCGGAACTGCACGTGCACATCGAAGGCACCCTCGAAACCGAGCTGCTCGTGGTCCTGGCCCGCCGCAACGACGTGCCGCTGCCGAGCTACGACCCCGATTTCCTGCGGGAGCTCTACAGGTTCACCGACCTGCAGTCCTTCCTCGACATCTACTACGCCAACCTGGCGGTGCTCCGCACCGAGGCCGACTTCTACGACCTCGGCATGGCCTACCTCACCCGGGCGTCTGCCGCCGGAGTGCGCCGGGCCGAGATCTTCTTCGACCCGCAGACCCACCTGGCCAACGGCATCCCTCTCGACGTCGTGTTCGGTGGGCTCACCCGTGCCCTCACCGACGCCCGAGCCGACCTGGGTATCTCGGCCGACCTGATCCTCTGCTTCCTCCGCCATCTCGGGGGCCAGGCGGCGCTGGAGACTCTTGACGCCGCCATCCCGTTCCTCGACCAGTTCATCGGCGTGGGCCTCGACTCGGCCGAGGTCGGCTTTCCGCCCTCCCTCTTCACCGAGGTCTTCGCCAAGGCCGCGGCCCTCGGGCTGCACAGGGTGGCGCACGCCGGCGAGGAGGGCGGGCCGGACTACGTGCACGAAGCCATCGACCTGCTCGGCGTGGAACGCGTCGACCACGGCATCCGCGCCATCGAAGACCCCCACCTCGTTGGGATCCTCCGCGAGCGGCAGATCCCGCTCACCCTGTGCCCGCTCTCGAATGTGTGCCTGCGGGCCATTCCGGTGCTCGGCGCGCATCCGCTGCCCGCCATGCTCGCCGGTGGCCTGCTGGTGACCATCAGCAGCGACGACCCCGCCTACTTCGGCGGCTATGTCGACGACAACCTCCACGCGATCCAGCGCGAGTTCGACCTTGACCACCACCAGATGGCCGCCCTGGCCCGCAACTCGTTCCGGGCAGCTTTTCTGCCGGAGGCTGAGAAACGCCGACACATCGCGGCCGTGGACGAGCACCTTGAGGGGCTGCTGCGACTAACCTCGTGAGCATGACCAATCCCCTCCCGAACGTGCAGCAGGACCTCGGTGTGGAGGTCGTCGCCCTCGTCACCAAGTGGCTGGCCGATAGCGCGACCATTCCCTCCGACGTGTCTGCCGAGCGGCTCGCCGGGGTGCTTAAAGACCCGAACGGGCTCGACTTCACGGTGGGTTTTGTCGATGGTGTGATGCGACCCGAAGACGTGATGGTGGCCGGCTACAACCTCCAGCGGGTAGCCAAACTGGCCCCGGCGTTCCTGCCGCCGGTTTTGCGTGGCGCCATCGGCGTGGGCGGCGTGATGGGCCCCGTGCTGCCGTGGGTGGTGATTCCCGCCGCCCGCAAGGTGCTGCGCCAGATGGTGGGCCACCTGGTGGTGGATGCCACGCCGGCCAAGCTCGGCCCCGCCATCGAGGCCCTCAAAGAATCGGGCAACCGGCTCAACATCAACCTGCTCGGCGAAGCCGTTCTCGGTGAGAAGGAGGCCCTACGGCGCCTCGCCGGCACCCGCGAGCTCCTGGCCAGGGACGACGTGGACTATGTGTCGATCAAGGTCTCCTCGATCGCCAGTCAGCTGTCGATGTGGGCGTTCGACGAAGCCGTCGACCGTGTCGTCAAGCGCCTGACCCCGTTGTACGAACTTGCCGCGGCGTCGCCGACCCCGAAGTTCATCAACCTCGACATGGAGGAGTACCGCGACCTCGACCTCACCATCGCGGTCTTCGAGCGCATCCTCGACCAGCCCCGCCTGCTGAACCTCGAGGCCGGCATCGTGCTGCAGGCCTACCTGCCCGACGCCCTCGGGGCCCTGCAAGGCCTCACCCAGTGGGCGCATGCCCGGCGGGCGGGCGGCGGCGCCCCCATCAAGGTGCGGCTGGTCAAGGGCGCCAACCTCGCGATGGAACACGTGGATGCGACGGTGCACGACTGGCCGCTCGCCACGTACGCCAGCAAGCAGGACACCGACACCAACTACAAGCGGGTGCTCAACTGGGCGCTCACCCCGCAGAACACCGACGCCGTGCGCATCGGTGTGGCCGGCCACAACCTCTTCGACCTGGCCTACGCGCACCTGCTCGCCCAGCAGCGCGGCGTGGACGACCGCATCGAATTCGAGATGCTGCTGGGCATGGCGACGAGCCAGGCCGAGGCCGTGAAAAAGGATGTCGGCCGCCTGCTGCTCTACACGCCGGTCGTGAACCCGGCCGAATTCGACGTGGCGATCAGCTACCTCATCCGCCGGCTCGAAGAGAACGCGAGCGACGAGAACTTCATGTCGGCGGTGTTTGAACTCGCCGACACCCCGGCCCTTTTCGAACGGGAGAAAAAGCGCTTTCTCGACTCGCTGGCCGCCCTCGAGCCCACACCGGCCGCCCAGGGCGGCACGGTCTTCGTGCCGCCGCCGAACCGCGACCAGGACCGCTCGGTGATCGTGCCCCTCGAGCCCGCTCCCGATGTCGACCTGCCCCCGCTGACGACACCGCCGGCCGACGCCGACGACCCCAACCTCACCGCCATGGTGCTCGGTCTCACCCGGGGCTCCGTCTCCCGGAGCCGGTCGATCCTAGGTGCCTTCCACAACGAACCGGACACCGATCCGTCACTCCCGGCGAACCGGGCCTGGGGCCGCAGCATCCTGGCCAGGGTCGAGACGTCGATGCTCGGCAAAGACAGCATCCGGCAAGCCCGCATCGACGATGCCGAGAGGCTCGACGAGGTCATCGCCACCGTCACCAGGGCCGGCGAGGCCTGGGCGCAGAAGCCCGGCATCGAACGGGCCGCCGTGCTGCACCGCGCCGGGTTGGCCCTGGCGGCCAACCGCGACCGCCTGATCGAGGTGATGGCCTCCGAAACCGGCAAGACCATCGCCGAGGGCGACCCGGAGGTGAGTGAGGCGATCGACTTCGCGCACTACTACGCCGAACGCGCCCGCGACCTCGACGCCGTGCAGGGTGCCATCTTCGTGCCATCCAGGCTCACCGTGATCACCCCGCCCTGGAACTTCCCCGTGGCCATCCCGGCCGGCGGCGTCCTCGCCGCCCTCGCCGCCGGCTCCGGCGTGATCATCAAACCGGCCACCCTGGCCCAGCGCACCGGCGCCGTGATGGTCGAAGCACTCTGGGAGGCCGGGGTGCCGCGAGAGCTGCTCGCGCTCGTCGACCTGCCCGACCGGGCACTCGGCAGCCGGCTGCTGGCCCACCCCGACGTCGACAGGGTGATCCTCACGGGCGCCTACGAGACCGCCACGCTCTTCCGTGGCCTCCGCGACGACCTGCCACTGCTGGCCGAGACCAGCGGCAAGAACGCCATCATCGTCACGCCGTCTGCCGACCTCGACCTGGCCGCAGCCGACGTGATCAAGAGCGCGTTCGGCCACGCCGGCCAGAAATGCTCCGCCGCCAGCCTGGTGATCCTGGTCGGCTCCGTCGCCAGGTCCACCCGGTTCCTGGGGCAACTGGTGGATGCCGCCTCGTCGCTGCGGGTGGGGCGCCCCGCCGACCCGGACAGCCAGATGGGCCCGATCATCGAGCCCGCCGAAGGCAAGCTGCTGCACGCTCTCACCGAGCTCGGCGCGGGGGAGAGCTGGTTGGTCGAGCCGAAGCTGCTCGACGACGAGCTGGAGACCGGCGTCGGCCAACTGTGGTCGCCTGGCATCCGCAGCGGCGTCGCGCCCGGATCATACTTTCACCTCACCGAATTCTTCGGTCCGGTACTGGGTGTCATGCACGCGCGCACCCTCGAGGAAGCCATCCGCTACCAGAACGCCGTCGACTACGGCCTGACCGCGGGGCTGCACTCGCTCGACGCCGACGAGATCGCCCAGTGGGTGGACACCGTCGAGGCCGGCAACCTCTACGTCAACCGCGGCATCACCGGTGCCATCGTGCGGCGGCAGCCGTTCGGCGGCTGGAAGCGCTCGGCGGTCGGTCCCGGCACCAAGGCCGGCGGACCCAACTACCTCTTCGGCTTGGGCGGCTGGATCACCGATCCAGGGCGCAACAGCTCGACCCTGCACCTGCGTGGCCTCGAACAGCGGATCACCGACCTCATCGAGGCATCCCAGCCCTCGCTGCCCTATGAGGACTTCGACGTGCTGCGTCGATCGGCGTTGAGCGATGCCCTCGCCTGGCGCGACGAATTCGATGTCGTCGCCGACGTCTCCGCGCTCGGCCTGGAGCGCAACCTGTTCCGCTACCGGCCGCTTCCCGTGACCGTGCGGCTGGGCGAGGACGGCAGCCTGGCGCTGTTGCTGCGCGTGATCGCGGCCGGCCTGCTCTCCAAATCCAGATTCATCGTGTCCAGCGCGCTACCGGTGCCACCGAAGGTGCGAGCCGTACTGGCACCCCGCGATATCCCGGTGATCATTGAAAACGACGAGGAATGGCTGGCCAGAGCCGCCGCCGGCGAGATCACGACCAGCCGGGTGCGACTGATCGGCGGCGACCCGCGAACCGGAGCCGCCGAAGCAGCCACCGCCTTCGCCCGCGCACTCGGCGGCAGCCCCGACATCGCCGTGTACGCGCATGCGGTCACCCAGGCCGGACGAATCGAACTGCTGCCGTTCCTGCGGGAACAGGCGATCTCGATCACCGCTCACAGGTTCGGCAACCCGAGCACCCTCACGGACGACGTCATCTAGCGCCATAATGGCGGCGGCCGAAGGCGAGGTGATCCAGTGGCGACACCGAAGTTCCTTCGGCTGCGCCGTGAGGCGTGGGGATTCATCGTCGGTTCGGCCCTGTTCATCGTGGGAGCCGTGCCGGGCTTTGTGGCCTGGGCCGGCCCCGTGCTCGACAATCTCACCTTCTTCATCGGCTCGCTGTTCTTCACCGTCGCCGCCTTCATCCAGCTCAACCTCAGTGGTCGTCGGCCACCGCGCACCACCACCAACCGGCCGGACCGGTTCGACTGGTGGGCCGCGGCCATCCAGTTCGCCGGCACGCTGTTCTTCAACCTGAGCACGGCCACGGCGCTCGCCGCCAGCATCGGCGGCACCGGCCGCACCGGCTGGCGCCCGGATGCCTACGGGTCGGTCTGCTTCCTGCTCGCCGGCCTCCTCGCCGTTGCAGCCACCACCGGTCGGGATGCCCTGTGGGATCCGAAGGCGCGCACCTGGCGGAGCACCTGGCTCAACCTGCTGGGCTCGGTGGCATTCGGGGTCGCCGCGGTCGGCGCGTACCCGATTTCGGAGTCCGGTCAACAGTTTCTCGCCAGCTGGGCTACTGTCGGCACCATCGCAGGCGGCGCCTGCTTCCTGGTGGCTGCCGCCCTGACCCGACCCGGCACGCCGCGTCTGTCCTGACCTGCCGAACGCGGGCGAAGGGCGGGTGACGGCGGCACCGTCTGAAAGGCTGATAATGGAAGGTAGCCATCGCGGCAGCCACCGGATTCCACGCCGCTGCGGGCATCAGCTGACGCACGGTTGACACCCAGACTTCTGGGAGAAAATCGATAGGACTTGATTTGTCGCCATCCATAACTCGACAGGGGACCCCGTTGGACGGAAACGCAACAACGATGCACCGCAATGTCGCGTTGTTGTCGGTCGCCACGACCATCGCCCCCCGCATCACGACGTCTGAAGAGATCGACGTTCGCCTGCAACCGGCGCTGAAGCGTCTGCGCCTGCCCAAGGGGCTGCTGCAACGCGTCGCCGGCGTGCACGAACGACGCAACTGGGACGTGGGGCAGGCCTTCGATGACGCCGCCGTTTCCGCCGGCAAGCGCGCCCTGGCGGCCGCCGGGATCGACCCCAGCGAGGTGGGGCTGATGATCAACACGTCGGTCACCCGCAAGCACCTGGAGCCGTCGGTCGCGGTTCGCATCCACCACGGGCTCGGGCTGCCGTCGTCGGCGACGAATTTCGACATCGCCAACGCCTGCCTGGGCTTCGTGAACGGCATGACCCTGGCCGCCCAGCTCATCGACTCCGGTCAGATCAACTACGCGGTGATCATCGACGGCGAAGACGCCGACGAGATCCAGACCAACACCATTGAGCGCCTGGGCCGGCCCGACATCGGCCGCAAAGACTTCATGAGCGAGTTCGCCAGCCTCACACTGGGTTCCGGCGCCGCGGCGGCCGTGCTCGGCCGGGCCGACGCGCACCCGGAAGGCCACCGCATCCTCGGCGGCGTGACCCGGGCGGCCACCCAGTTCAACGACCTCTGCGTCGGCAGCGTCGACGGCATGTTCACCGACGCGAAGGCGCTGCTCAAGGGCGGAATGGAACTGGTCGTGTCGGCCTGGACCGAAGCCAAGCGGGACTGGAGCTGGTCGAACATGGACCGCTACATCCTGCACCAGGTGTCGGATGTGCACACCAACGCCATCGTGAAGGCCACCGGCCTCGACCGCAGCCGGGTGCCGCTGACCTATCCCAGCTACGGCAACGTGGGACCGGCCTCCATCCCGATCACGCTCTCCGAGGAGGCCGCGCGCCTCCAGCCCGGCAACCGGGTGCTGCTGATGGGCGTCGGCTCCGGCCTCAACACGGCCATGATGGAGATCCAGTGGTGAGTTACCGGCTGCCGCGTACCGCGACGGCCCTCGCTCCGGCGAGCGTTCCGCCGAGCGGGCTGCCCGGGCTCGACCCGGAGTGGTCCCGGATCGTCGATGTGGTCGAGAGCGGCCCGCACGACGGCGCGGATGCCGGCGTCAGTCACGCGTGGCACCTGCTCGACAACGGGGAGCAGCTGGCCGCGCTCGGCGTCGAGCCGGTGGGCACCGTGCTGTGCGTGCACGGCAACCCCACCTGGTCCTACCTCTGGCGGGACCTCGTGGCCCAAGCCACCGCCGCTGCCGCCGCCGGCCGGCCCGCCTGGCGCGTCATCGCGGTCGACCAGCTCGACATGGGTTTCTCGGAGCGCACCGGTGTCGCCCGCCCACTCGCGCGCCGGGTGCAGGACCTCGACGACCTCACCCGCGGTCTGGGTCTCACCGGACCCGTGGTCACCTTCGGCCACGACTGGGGCGGCGTGGTCTCCCTGGGCTGGGCCGTCGACCACCCCGACCGGCTCGCCGGCGTCATGCTGCTGAACACGGCCATCCACCAGAGCGCCACCGAAGACATCCCGGCCCCGCTGCGCCTCGCGCTGGCCCGCGGGATGCTCAGCGCCGGCACCGTGCTCACACCGGCGTTCCTGGACACCACCCTCGCGCTCGGGCATCCGGCCCTGACGAGTGAGGTCAAGAACGCGTACCGGGCGCCGTACCGCACGGCCACCCGCCGCGGCGGCATCGGCGGTTTCGTCGCCGACATCCCCGTGGACGCCCGCCACGACAGCCACGCCGAACTGCACCGCATCGCCGAGTCCCTCCGGTCGCTCACGGTGCCGGCCCTGATGCTCTGGGGCCCGCGCGACCCGATCTTCAGCGACCGGTACCTCGACGACCTCATCGACAGGCTCCCGCACGCCGCGGTGCACCGCTTCGAGGGCGCCGGGCACCTGATCGCCGAAGACGTGGACTACGCCGGCGCCGCGCTCGCCTGGCTCGCCGCGAGCCCGGCCGAGCCCGCCGAGCCGGCCCCGCTGGCCGAGCCTGCCCCGCTGGCCGAGCCTGCCCCGCTGGACGAGACCCCGCGGGTCGACCTCGCCAACCCGCCCCTGTGGCACTACCTCGATGAGCTGCGGGACAGCGACGAGACCGCCCTCATCGACATGGCCCCCGCCGGCGGCGCCGGCCCCCGCGTCGTCACCTGGCGGCTGCTCTCCCGCCGGGTGCGTGAGATCGCGGCCGGACTCCACCAGATCGGCGTGCGGCGCGGCGACAGGGTCTCCCTGCTGGTTCCGCCCAGCGCCGACCTCACCGCGGTGCTCTACGCCTGCATCCGCCTCGGCGCGATCGTGGTGGTGGCCGACGCCGGCCTCGGCCTCACCGGTCTCACCCGCGCGGTGCGCGGCGCCCGCCCCGACCACGTCATCGGAGCGCTGCCCGGCCTGATGGCCGCCCGTGCCCTCGGCTGGCCGGGCCAGAAGATCTCGGTCAACCGGCTTCCCGCGGCCAGCCGCCGTGCCCTCGGCGTCTCCTTCGCTCTTGCCGACCTGATTTCGCTGGGCCGCGACGAAGAGCTGCCCGAGCCGCCGCAGCCCGGTGACGTAGCCGCGGTGCTCTTCACCTCGGGGTCGACCGGGCCCGCGAAGGGCGTCGTGTACACGCACGGCCAGTTGTCCGCCGTCAGTGACGCTCTGCACAGGCAGTACGGCGTGGGCCGCGGCACCGGCCTGGTCGCCGGGTTCGCGCCGTTCGCGCTGCTCGGCCCTGCTCTGGGCGCCCGCTCGGTAACGCCCGACATGGATGTCACCGCGCCGAAGACGCTCACCGCCGTCGCGGTCGCCGCCGCGGTGGCCGCCATCGACGCCACCGTCGTCTTCCTCTCCCCGGCCGCGCTGGCCAACGTGGTGGCCACCCAGGGCGAGCTGACCCCCGCGGACCACGACGCCCTCGCCCGCGTGACAAGCTTCCTGTCGGCCGGCGCCCCCGTGTCCGAACCGCTGCTCGCTTCCGCCGCCGCGTTGATGCCCGGCGCCTCCGCGCACACTCCCTACGGCATGACCGAGGGCCTGCTGATGACCGACATCAGCCTCGACGGCATCCGCGAGGCTGCCCGCGACGACGCGGCGCGCGGCCCCGGCGGGGTCTGCGTCGGACGCCCCACGGCGACCACCCGGGTGCGCATCAGCGCCCTCGACGAGACCGGCGCCGCCGTCGGCGCCCTCTCCGAGGCCCCGCAGGTCACCGGCGAGATCGTGGTCTCGGCCCCGCACGTCAAGGACCACTACGACAGGCTCTGGCTCACCGACCTGGCCGCCACCCGTGAGGTCACGGCGGGGGAGCGCTGGCACCGCACCGGTGACGTCGGGCACCTCGATGCCGCGGGCCGGCTCTGGGTGGAGGGGCGCCTGCCGCACGTGATCACCACGGCGCACGGCGTCGTCACCCCCGTCGGACCCGAGCTGGCCGTTTCTGCCCTGGCCGGCGTCGACCGTGCCGCGACCGTGGGTGTCGGCCCCGCCGGCACGCAGCAGGTCGTCATCGTCGTCGAAACGGTGCCGCCCGCCGCGCGGGTTGGCCTGGCCGACGCCGAGCTGGCCAGAGACGTGCGCGCGGTCACCGGCCAGCCGATCGCGGCCGTGCTCGTCGTGCCGCACCTGCCCACCGACATCCGCCACAACTCGAAGATCGACCGCACCCGCCTGGCCGGCTGGGCGCACGGGATCCTCACCGGCGCCAGGCTCACCCAGCCGTGAGAGAAGGCCAGCCGTGAGAGTGCTCGTCACCGGAGCCAGCGGCTTCCTCGGTCGAGCCGTCGCCGCGGCGATCGTCGCCGCCGGCCATGAGGTGCGCTGCTTCCAGCGCCGGCCCAGCGGGGTCGCCGGCGCCACGGATGCCCTCGGCTCGATCACCGACCCGGCCGACGTCTCCGCGGCCGTCGCCGGGGTCGACGCCATCGTGCACCTCGCCGCCAAGGTCTCCCTGGCCGGCCCGCCCGCCGAGTTCGAGAGCGTGAACGTGGGCGGCACCCGCACCCTGATCGACGCCGCCCGCACGGCCGGCGTCGAACGCCTGGTCTTCGTGTCGTCGCCGTCGGTGGCGCACGCCGGGGCATCCATCACCGGCACCGACGCGCTGCCGGCCGACCCCGAGCGGGCGCGCGGCGACTACGCCCGCACCAAGGCCGCCGCCGAGCTGCTGGCGCTCGCCGCCGACTCGCCCCGGCTGCGGGTCGTCGTCGTGCGGCCGCACCTGGTCTGGGGCCCCGGCGACACCCAGCTGATCGCCCGCATCGTCGAACGCGCCAGGGCCGGCCGGTTGCCGCTGCTCGGGCACGGCGCGGCGCTCATCGACTCCACCTACATCGACAATGCCGCCGGCGCCATCGCGGCCGCACTCGAGCGGGTGGATGCCGTGCACGGCAACGCGTACGTCATCACCAACGGCGAGCCCCGGCCGGTGGCCGACCTGCTGGCCGGCATCTGCGCGGCAGCCGGCGTGCCCGCGCCCGCCTGGAGTGTGCCCGCGGGGGTGGCCCGCGCGGCCGGCTCCGCCATCGAGGCGGCGTGGCGGGTGTTCCCTGGCGCAGACGAACCGCCGATGACCCGGTTCCTCGCCGAGCAGCTGTCGACCGCGCACTGGTTCGACCAGCGCCGCACCCGGGCCGACCTGCACTGGACGCCGGCGGTGACCCTCGACGAGGGCCTGGCGCGCCTGGCCGAGCACTACCGCGCCGTCTGAGCGTCCGCGAGTTGCGGCAAGGTGCCCCATTGGCCGCTCCGACGGGACATCCTGGCGCAACTCGCGAGAGCGGGATGTGGGGAGTCGCGCCAATGTGACCCTTCGGGCCTGCTGAAGGGGTACTACGCCGTAACTCGCGGACGCGGTGGATGTGCGGAGCGCGCTTGTCGACATCCGGCCGACGGCGACATACTCGCTCTATGGACTTCCGAACGGTCATCGAGCAATCCGGCGCCACCGCCACCGGCATCCCGGTGCCCGACGACGTCGTGGCCGGGCTCGGCCCGGGCAAGCGGCATGCCATCACCGTCACCATCAACGGGCACAGCTATCGCAGTTCCGTCGCACCGTACCGGGGCGCCTACATGATCGCGTTGAGCGCCGAGAATCGCACCAAGGCGGGCGTGGCCGGCGGCGATGAGGTGGAGGTGACGGTCGAGCTGGATGATCAGCCGCGCACCGTTGACGAGCCCGAACCGCTCACCGAAGCGCTGGATGCGGATCCGGCGGCCCGTGCGGCCTTTGCCAAGCTCTCGTTCAGCAATCAGCGCCGGCACGTGCTGGCCATCGAGGGCGCGAAGACCGACGCCACCCGGCAGCGCCGGGTCGACGCCGTGCTCGCCGAGTTGCGCGGCGCCTGAGCCGCCGCGCCAGGGCGGCGCATGCACCGTCCCTCAGCGGATCCGGCTCAGTCCGACAGCCCCAGTGCCGCCCGCACGATCGCCAGCGCCTCGTCCGGGCCCACCCCGAGCGATTTGGCACGGTCGGCGTAGGCCACGGCGGCCAGTTGCACCTGCCGGTGCGTGGCATCCCCGGTGGCGGCGACGAACGAGCCGAGGCGGCCGCGGGTCTCGATCACCTCGTCCTGCTCGAGGGCCCGATAACTGCGGGCCACCGTATTCGGCGCCAGGCCCAGGTCCTCCGCGAGCCGCCGCACCGTGGGCAGTTTGTCGCCGGGTGTGAGCGCACCGGTTCGAACGGCCTCGATCACCTGCAGCCGGATCTGCTCGAACGGGGGTGTCGTGGAGTGCGGGTCGACGACCAGTCTCACGGGCGGCGGCTCTCGACCGGAGCGGCTCCTCCGTGTGCGCCGCGGCGCAGCTCCACGGCCACGTCCGGCCAGAGCCGGGTGAGGTAGTGCGGCGGACGGCGTGACCCCATCGAGAGTAGAGCCACACCCACCGGGCCCATGACCAGTGGCACGATGGAAAAGGCCACAGCTATGGCGGTTCCGGTTCCCGACGAGGGTGTCACCGCTGCGCTGACGGAGGTCAGCACCACGATCACACTGCAGAGCGCCCCCAGCGCGGGAGTCTGCACCAGCGCACGCAGCGTCAAACTGCGAAGAGCGTCGGACCACGCCAACTCCATGTCGTTGCCGGCGGGCTGGCCCCGCCCCACCAAGCGAGTCGACAGGATGCGGCCGACTCCGGCCGATGCGAGCGAGATGATCCACAGCACAAAGCCGGGCCACCACAGAGAAGGGATGCTCGCGCCACTGAGCGCGTCGTCGGGATCGACCAGGATCAGCGCGGCCACGGCGGCCAGTGCCACTCCGCTGACACCCATGGCAACGGGACCGCACCAGAGGTCGACGGTAGAGAGATAGTCCGCACGGCTCGGCGTGGGCGCCCGCGCCACGCGAGGACGATCGCCGAGCGAGACGAACGCCGACCTGAACTCCGCCACGCACAGTCCGACGGCGCCACCCAGGCCGGTCAGAACGATGAGCATCAGCCCGGACCAGATGCCGCCGTCCGGTGATTCCGGTAGCGCGATAAGAGCAGCTGTCGCAACGAGCAGAGCGATCAGGGTGCCGACCAACACGCCGCGGGTGCGCGAGCGGATGCGCGCGATCAGGACAGGCTCGACCTCCGGTGTGATGGCCAAGCCGGCGCGGCGCGCGGTATCTCGCAGCGCATCCGGGCGAATGGCGGCACCTGGCCGAAGCTGCCACGCGAAGACGACCGTCAGCAGTCCAGCCACGACCAGCAGGGTGATCTCGTACAGGTCCACGGGCATCCTCGTTTGTTTGGTGTTTGTACCAAGCTAACAAGCCGGGGTGCGCCCGTCAAGGCCTGATGCGGCTACTCAGCGCTGCGGTGGATCAGCCGGGTGAGCACTATCGCGCTGCGGGTGTGGTCCACGTTCGGGGCCAGTCGCACCTTCTCCAGCGCCGCTTCGAGGCCCGGAATGTCGCGGGCCCGAATGTGCACGATCGCGTCGGCGCTGCCGGTCACGGTGCCGGCGTCGACGACCTCCGGCACGCCGGAGAGAATGCGCAACAGCTCATCGGGTGCGACCGTTCCGCGGCAGAACAGCTCGACGTACGCCTCGGTGCTCATGCCGTCGATCGACGGGTCGACCTGGATGGTGAACCCGCGGATCACCTTGTCGGCGACCAGCCGGTCCACCCGCCGCTTCACCGCGGAGGCCGACAAGCCCACCACGGAACCGATGTCGCCGTAGCCCGCCCGGGCGTTCTGGCGGAGTAGGTCGAGGATGCCGCGATCGAGGTTGTCCATCCGACCAGTCTACGCTGCGAAGTTGCGTGATCATCGGGGCCAACGCGCATTCCATGCGCCAATTCGCACGAAACGTTGATTCATGCTGTGTGAAACTAGAACCGGCGTCCCTGTGCGACCGGCCTCACCGATCACACCGGGCTCACGAGAGCGACCTGGTCCGCCACCCACCCGCGTTCCGTCTACGCCTCGGCCGACGGACTGCCCCCAGAGGAGCTCCAGTGTCAATTGATGTCGCATCCGCCAACCCGGACGAATCGGTCGCGCCCGTCGCACTGACTCGCACCCCGGTCAAACGCACGATCCTGATGTGCAAACCAGAATTCTTCACCGTGGTCTACCGGATCAACCCGTGGATGGACCCGGCCCTGCCGACCGACACCAGCCTGGCCGTCGCCCAGTGGCAGACGCTGTACGACACCTACATCGAACTCGGCTTCGACGTGCACCTGATCGAGCCCATCGACGGCCTGCCCGACATGGTCTACGCCGCCAACGGTGGTTTTGTGATCGACGGCATCGCCTACGGGGCCAATTTCACCTACCCGCAGCGCCAGCCCGAGGGTCCCGCCTACATGGACTGGTTCGGCGCCAACGACTTCGACGTGCGCGAGCCCGTCGAGATCAACGAGGGCGAGGGGGACTTCCTGCTCGTCGGCGACGTCATCCTGGCCGGCACCGGTTTCCGCAGCGCGTCGAACAGCCACGAGGAGATCTCGGCGATCTACGGCCGTCAGGTGATCACCCTCACACTGGTCAACCCGAGCTTCTACCACCTGGACACCGCCATCGCCGTGCTGGATGCGTCCCCCACGTCCGGCAACGGCGAGATCGCCTACCTGCCCAGCGCGTTCGACGAACCGAGCCTGGCCATCCTGCGGGAACGCTTCCCGGACGCCATCATCGTCACCGAGGAAGATGCCGCGATCCTCGGCCTCAACTCCTACTCCGACGGCTACAACGTCGTGATCGCCGCCAAGGCCAAGGACTTCGAACGCCAGCTGCGCGGGCGCGGCTTCAACCCGATCGGCGTCGACCTGTCCGAGCTGCTGCTCGGCGGCGGAGGAGTGAAATGCTGCACTCTGGAGCTGCGCCGATGAGCGCCCTGACCGACCAGTCCGGCCTCACCGCCCAGGTGGGCCTCTCCGACCAGACCGCGGCGATCGCGCTCGAGAACGAGCACGCCGCCCACAATTACCACCCGCTCGCCGTGGTGGTCGCGTCCGGAGACGGCGCCTGGGTCACCGATATCAACGGCAAGCGCTACCTGGACTGCCTGGCCGCGTACTCCGCGGTCAACTTCGGCCACTCCAACCCGGTGCTGTTGGATGCCGCGCGCGCGCAGCTGGGCCGGATCACGCTCACCAGTCGGGCCTTCCACAACGACCAGCTCGGCCCGTTCGTGACCGCCCTGGCGAAGCTGGCCGGCAAAGACATGGTGCTGCCGATGAACACCGGCGCGGAGGCCGTGGAATCCGGGGTCAAGGTCGCCCGCGCCTGGGGCTACCGGGTCAAGGGTGTCGCGGCCGGGATGGCGAACATCATCGTCGCCGGCGGCAACTTCCACGGCCGCACCACCACCATCATCAGCTTCTCCGACGATGAGTCCGCCCGAGCGGATTTCGGCCCGTTCACGCCGGGGTTCCGCACGGTGCCCTACGGGGATGCCGCCGCGCTGGAGGCCGCGATCGACGAGAACACCGTGGCGGTGCTGCTCGAACCCATTCAGGGCGAGGCCGGCATCGTCGTACCGCCCGCGGACTACCTGCCCGCCGTGCGGGAGATCACCACCCGGCACAATGTGCTCTTCATCGCCGATGAGATCCAGTCCGGCCTGGGTCGCACCGGCGCCACCTTCGCGGTGGAGCAGGCCGGCGTCGTGCCCGACCTCTACCTGCTCGGCAAGGCCCTGGGTGGCGGCATCGTGCCCGTCTCCGCCGTGGTCGGCAACACCGACATCCTCGGCGTGCTGCGCCCGGGCGAACACGGCTCCACCTTCGGCGGCAACCCGCTGGCCGCGGCGGTGGGCCTGGCCGTGGTGAACCTGCTCGCCACCGGCGAGTACCAGCAGCGCGCCCGCGACCTCGGCGCCCACCTGCACGAGAGGCTGCTCGGCCTGGTCGGGCACGGTGTGCTCGAGGTGCGCGGCGCGGGCCTCTGGGCCGGCATTGATATCGACCCCGCGCTGGCGCCTGGGCGTGCGGTCTGCGAGGCCCTGATGGAGCGCGGTGTGCTCGCGAAGGACACCCACCGCTCCACCATCCGCCTCGCCCCACCGCTGGTGGTGTCGGCGGAGGACCTCGACTGGGCGGTCGACCAGCTCGCCGCCGTGCTCGAGGAGTTCGGCGCCGCGTAGGCGCCCGATCCCGCGAAGCGCCCTGTCGCGCACGAGTTGCCCCGGTCGCGCCGGGGCGACTCGTGCCCACGCGGGCACCTCCGCGCAACCGGTGCGGTTGCGGATCAACAGGTCAGCAGGTCAGCGGCTCAGGGCGGAGAACCCGGCCACACGTCGAACCGTCGGCTCAGCGGGACTGGCGACGCTTGCCGGGCGCGGCCTGGCCCTTCACGGCGGGAGCGCGGCCACGGCCCTTGGACGCCTTGGCCTTGCCGCCGCCTCCCGACGAGTTGCCGGAGCCCTGGGACGGTCCGCCGGCCGGCGGCATGTGGGCAAGCAGCCCCTTGGACTCGGCGAGCAAGGCTATGCCGGCCTCGGTGAGGTAGGGGTTGTCCGCCGCCGGTTCGAACAGCGGCACACCCAGTTCGGTTTCGAGCGAGGCAACCGACTTCATCAGCGTTGTGCGCGACACGTTGAGGTTCTTCGCGGCGCGGGCAATGTCCAGCTCCTCGGCGACGGCGACAAAACGCCGGAGCAGTGTGGTGTCCACGGGCATCCTCTCTGCCGCACGCGCGAGTCGCGTGCCTTGAGTACAGGCTACGCGGTCGCGGTCGCCTTCGCCGGTCGGCTCCGCTGGCGGCAGCTATCGGCCCAGCGCAGCCCGTAGCACCCGGCTCAGACGAAGAGCAGCACGATCCCCAGGATCGCCGAGCCCACGCCGAGCCCGGTCAAGATCAGGCCGGTGAGGCGCAGGGCCTTGCCGTCGTGGTCGGGGGAATGGGTGCGGCAGCGCTCGGGGGACCTGGCGTTGAACCAGACGGTCACGTCGTCGCCGGGTTCGAGGTGCTCGGTCTCGTGGCTGTCGGCGCGCGCCTCGTGCACCTCGCCGGTCTTGTCGAACCAGCGGATGACGGAGCCGGACTTGGTGGCCGCCACGACACCATCCGCCTCGATCCAGCGGTGGCCGAACCCCCGCACCGAGAGGCCGATGATGTAGAGCGGAACGCCGACCAGGAGGCCGACGATCGTGAAGATCTCGCTGAGCATCGAGACGATGTCGTGTAGCTCCACCCGTGCCCGCCGTTCCCGTCGCCCTGCCTAGGGTGAAATGTTATCGCGCGCGGCCTCGCAGAATGCTGTCGGGCGGCGGTTGTGCGGCGCATGCGTCGGTCAGCGCGGCGTGGTGGCCTCGACGACCGCGATTTCGCGGGTGGCGGTCTCCCGGTCGCGCTCCTGACTGGCGGCATCGGCCTTGGTGGTGACGGTGCGGATGGCCGAGGTGAGTGGTTGACCGTCCCCGCGGTGCCGCACGCGCAGCCTGGGCGCTCCGCGGTGCGCGGTGCGAGGCCGGATGCGCACGCGTAGACGCTGATATCGCACCATCCAGAACATGACGGCTGCGGCCGCGATCAACCCGGAGGCGGCAGCGACGCCGATGGCCCAGCGTGGGCCGTACTGGTCGGCGACCCAGCCGACCAGCGGAGCGCCGAGCGGGGTGCCGCCGGCGAAGATGGCCATGTACAGAGCCATCACCCGGCCGCGCATGGCCGGTTCGGTGGTGGTCTGCACGTAGGCGTTCGCCGTGGTCATCAGGGTCAGTGAGGTGAGCCCGACGAACGCGAGCGAGATTGCGAAGCTGAGGTAGCTGGGCATCACGGCGGCGATGGCGCAGGTGAGGCCGAAGAAGAAGGCACCGCCCACCACCAGGCGCATCCGGGGCCGGCTGCGCCGGGCCGAGAGCAGGGCGCCGACCACGCTGCCCACCGCCATGATCGAGCTGAGCATGCCGAACTCGCTGGCACCCATGCCGAACTCCACGGTGGCCATGGTCGAGGTGAAGATGGCGAAGTTGAAGCCGAAGGTGCCCACCAGGAACACCGTGATCAGCACCGCGACGATGTCCGGCCGATGCCAGACGTAGCGGAAGCCGGCCATCAGTTGGCCCCGTTCGCGCGGCGCGCGGGGTTGCTTGCGCAGCTGCTTGGTGCGCAGCAGGGTCATGGCCAAGACGGTGAAGGCGAAGGTGACGGCGTTGATCATGAACACCCAGCCGGCGCCGACGGCGACGGTGAGCAGGCCCGCCGCGGCGGGGCCGATCAGCCGGGCGCCGTTGAACGAGGCCGAGTTGAGCGCGACGGCGTTCGAGAGGCTGTCGTCGGGCACGAGCTCGGAGACGAAGGTCTGCCGCGCGGGAGCGTCGATGGCGGCGACGATGCCGAGGCCCAGGGCGAAGAGGTAGACGTGCCAGAGTTCCACGACCCCGGTCACGGTGATCAGACCCAGGCCCAGGGCGAGCAGCCCCATCAGGGTCTGGGTGAGCATCAGCAGCTTGCGCCGGTCGAACCTGTCGGCGATGAGGCCGGACCACGGCATCAGCAGCAGCTGCGGCCCGAATTGCAGGGCCATCACGATGCCCACCGCTGTGGCGTTGTAGTCGGTGAGCTGGGTCAGCACGATCCAGTCCTGGGCCGTGCGCTGCATCCAGGTGCCCACATTGGACACCAGGGCGCCGGCGAACCAGATCCGGTAGTTGACCACGCTCATAGAGCGGAACATTGCACTCAACTGTTGGCGAGCTCCTTCATGATTTCGGTGGCGGCGGCCAGGGTCTGGCGCTGCTCGGGGGTGAGGCGCAGGATGCGCTGGGCGATCCAGTCGTCGCGGCGCCTGCGGGTTTCGCGCACGAGGGTCAGCCCGGCGGCTGTGACGGTGAGCACAACCTTGCGCCCGTCCTCCGCGGAGCCGGCCCGGTCGACAAGGCCGGCCTCGACCAGGGCGTTGACGGTGCGGTTCATCGAGGGCGGGGTCACCCGTTCCTCTTCGCTGAGCGCGCTCAGCGTCATCGGTCCGAGCCTGAATACCGCGCCCAGTGCCGAGAACTGGCCGCTGGTGAGTTCGTTGTCGGCCTGCTCCTGGCGCACCCGGCGGGCGAGCCGGCCGTTGGCGAGCCTGAAGTCGTGGCTCAACTCCGCCACGGTGCGCCGCTTGGAGTGCAAGGTCGCCAACGCCGGATGCGCCGGCGTGGCCGCGGGGTGCGCGGCCGCGGGGTGTACGGGGTGCGCGGCGTTCACGGGGTGCGCTGCAGACGCTGGGGTGGTGGGCGCAAGAGGACTCTCAGACATGATTACTTAGCCTAACAAATTAGCCATGCTAATGATTCCCGCTCCCTCCGTTCCCCCCACCTCACGCCCAAACTGTTGCCGATGCGGACAAATGCCCCCGGTGCGCCGGGTGCACTTGTCCGCACGGGCAACACTTGTGCGGGAAAGTGCGGAAAGTGGGGGGAGCTGGCGAGGCCGGTTCTACGGCAGAATGAGCCCGTGCCCACCTTCACCGATGAATACGGCGTGCCGATCGTTTACTACGCCTGGCCGGTCGACAACCCCCGCGCCATCGTGCAGCTTGTGCACGGGGTGGGTGAGCACGCCTTGCGCTATCGACAGGTGGCCCGCGCGCTGAACGCGGCCGGGTACTCGGTGTACGCCGACGACCACCGCGGGCACGGCCAGACCGGGATGCTGCAGCACGGCGGTGACGCCGGCCAGCTCGGCCGGCTCGGTGTCGGCGGTTTGCGGGCGGCGGTCGCCGCCGTGCACGCCTTCACCGGCGTGATCCGGCAGGCGGCCCTGCAGCAGGCCGAGGCGCACGATGCCGAGGTCAACGACGCTGGGGCCCAGGATGCACCCGGGCGCTCGCCGGTGCCGCTGGTGCTGGTCGGCCACAGCTGGGGCTCGTTCATGGTGCAGATGATCCTCAACCGGTATCCGGAGGACTACCAGGCGGTGGTGCTGACCGGCACCGCTTACCGCTGGCCCGGCTTTCTCGAGAGCGGCGACCTCAACCGCAGGCACAAGCACCTCGGTACCACCGGTGCCGAGTGGCTCAGCCGCGACCCTGCGGTGGCGGGGGCGTTCGTGGCCGATCCGCTCACGACGAGTGTGCCGCTGGCCAAGCTCTTCGGGCTGCGTGACGCCGTGCGCATTCTCGGACGCCCCGCCCGGCGGCTGCCCGCCGAGCTTCCCCTGCTCATCCAGGTCGGCGGCGACGACCCGGTGGGCGGGGAGCGCAGCGCTCAGAAGCTCGTGGCGGCGTACACGCGCCGGTCCGGCCTGCGGGATGTGCGCCTGATCGTGTACCCCGGCGCCAGGCACGAAGTCTTCAACGAGGTCAACCGCGACGAGGTGCTCGCCGACCTGGTGACCTGGCTCGACAGTCACCTCCCTGCCCCCGCCCAGGCGGCCGCTGCCGACGATTAGGCTGAGCACATGCATGGTGAATACAAGGTCCCTGGCGGCAAACTCGTTGTGGTCGATCTGAATGTCGTCGACAACATCATCACCGATTTCCGCCTGGCCGGTGATTTCTTTCTCGAGCCTGACGACGCCCTCGAAGACATCAATGCCGCGGTGAACGGCCTCGCCGCCGACAGCGACGCGGCCACGATCGCCGCCGCTGTTCGGGCCGCGCTGCCGCCCACGGCCACCCTGCTCGGCTTCAGCCCGGAGTCGGTCGCCGTGGCCATTCGTCGTTCACTCGCCCACGCCAGCGGCTGGCGCGACTACGAGTGGCAGCTCATCCACACCAAGGCCGTGCCGCCGGTGATGCAGATGGCGCTCGACGAGGTGCTCGCCGTCGAGGTCGGTGAGGGCCGCCGCGCCCCCACCCTGCGCATCTGGGAGTGGAACGAACCTGCCGTCGTGATCGGCAGCTTCCAGTCGCTGAAGAACGAGGTCGATCCCGTCAACGCCGAGAAGCACGGCTTCACAGTGGTGCGCCGGGTCTCCGGCGGCGGCGCGATGTTCATGGAGGCCGGCTCCGTCATCACGTACTCGATCTACGCGCCCACCGAACTGGTGCACGGCATGAGCTTCGCCGACTCCTACGCCTTCCTCGACGAGTGGGTCATCACGGCGCTCAAGTCGCTCGGCATCGACGCGCACTACCAGCCGCTGAACGACATCACGAGCCCCACCGGCAAGATCGGTGGGGCAGCCCAGAAACGGCTCGGCAGCGGCGCCGTGCTGCACCACGTGACCATGAGCTACGACATGGACGGCGAAAAAATGGTGCAAGTCTTGCGCATCGGCCGGGAGAAGCTCAGCGACAAGGGCATCACCAGCGCCGCCAAGCGGGTGGACCCGCTGCGCAGCCAGACCGGCCTGACCCGGGCCGAGATCATCGACCGCATGAAGCAGACGTTCACCAGCCTCTACGGCGCGACGCCTGGCGATATCACCGACGAGGAGTACGCCAAGGCCGCCGACCTCGTCGAGAGCAAGTTCAGCACCGACGCGTGGATCGGACGGGTGCCCTAGCGGGCAGAACGGGCGTTACCGGCCGCGGCTGAGCAGGTCCTGGTACTCGGCGTGCTGGTCGATCCATTCCGCGACGTACGGGCAGTCCGCGACGACGGTGAGGTCGGTGCGGATGCGCACGTCATCGAGAGCACGCTCAATCAGGATGCCGGCCAGCCCGAGATCGCGCCTGGCCGGGTCGATTTCGGTGTGAGTGAAGCGCAACTCCTGGCCGATGAGCCGGTAATCGGCCAGCCCGACCGGCTCGCCGTCCTGCCGGAGCGTGTACCGCGAGAGGTCAGGCTCGTGCTCGACCTGGATGGTTGCTTCGTGACTGGTCATCGGAACAGCGTAGGCCGACTGACAGAATGAGGGAATGCCAAACGCGTGGACTCAGTCCTCTCCCAGCAGAGTCATCGAGGCAGACAACCTGACCGTGCTGCCGACGCTGCCCGACGCCGCATTCACCCTGATCTACCTCGACCCCCCGTTCAACACCGGCCGCAGCCAGAAACGGCAGGCCACCACTTCGGTGCGGAGCACCCTGGCCAGCGGCGCGCACGCCACCGGCACCATCACCGGGTTCAAGGGCCAGCGGTACGAGCGCATCAAGGGTGACCTGCTCGGGTACGACGACCAGTTCGAGGACTACTGGGCCTTCCTGGAGCCGCGCCTGATCGAGGCCTGGCGGCTGCTCGCCGACGACGGCACCCTCTACCTGCACCTGGACTACCGCGAGGCGCACTACGCCAAGGTGCTCCTCGACGCGCTTTTCGGCCGGGACTGCTTTCTCAACGAACTGATCTGGGCCTACGACTACGGCGCAAAATCGAAGAACCGCTGGCCCACCAAGCACGACACGATCCTGGTCTACGTGAAGAACCCCAAGAGCTACTACTTCGACTCCAGCACCGTCGACCGTGAGCCCTACATGGCGCCCGGCCTGGTCACTCCGGAGAAGGTGGCCAAGGGCAAGCTGCCCACGGATGTCTGGTGGCACACCATCGTCTCGCCCACGGGCAAGGAGAAGACCGGGTATCCCACCCAGAAGCCCGTCGGCATCCTGCGGCGCATGATCCAGGCATCCAGCCGCGAGGGCGACTGGGTGCTGGACTTCTTCGCCGGCAGCGGCACGACGGGGGCCGTGGCGGCGGCGCTGAACCGCAAGTTCCTGCTGATCGACCAGAACCCTGAATCGCTCGTTGTGATGCACGAGAGACTCGGCGCCCTGCCGGGCGTGGATTTCGTGGACGCCGAACTGGAGACAAGACTGGGAGCATGAGACTCCGCATTTTCACCGAGCCCCAGCAGGGTGCCAGCTACGACGACATCCTCGCGGTCGCGCAGGCCACCGAGACGCTCGGCTTCGATGCCTTCTTCCGTTCCGACCACTACCTGGCGATGGGCGACCACGTCACCGGGCTGCCGGGGCCGACGGATGCCTGGACCACGCTGGCCGGCCTGGCCCGCGAGACCGAGCGCATCCGCCTCGGCACCCTGGTCTCGTCGCTCACCTACCGGCCGCCAGGGGTCCTCGCGATCCAGGTGGCGCAGGTCGACCAGATGTCGGGCGGGCGCGTGGAGCTGGGCCTGGGCACCGGTTGGTTCGAGCAGGAGCACCTGGCCTACGGCATCCCGTTCCCGGCCAAGCGGTTCGGCATGCTCGAGGAACAGCTCGAGGTCATCACCGGCCTGTGGGGCACCCCGGTCGGCGACAGCTACAGCTTCGCCGGCGAGCATTACACTCTCGTCGACTCGCCCGCACTGCCCAAGCCCACCCAGGCCAGGGTGCCCGTGATCGTGGGCGGCGGCGGAGCCAAGCGCACCCCGGCGCTGGCGGCACGGTTCGCCACCGAGTTCAACCTGCCGTTCCCGGATTTCGCGGATATCCCGGGCAAGTTCGCCGGGGTGCGCGCCGCGTGCGAAGCCGTGGGACGTGACCCGCGGGAGCTCGTCTACTCTGCGGCGCTGATCGCGGTGACCGGCGCCGACGAGGCCGAGTTCGGCCGCCGCGCCGCCGCGGTGGGCCGCGAGCCCGCCGAGCTTCGTGAGCACGGGATCGCCGGCACTGCCGGTGAGGTCGTCGACCGGCTGGGCGCCCTCGCGGCCGACGGCGTGGAGTGCGTCTACCTGCAGATCATGGACCTGGCCGACCTCGACCACCTCGACTTCATCGCCCGCGAGGTCGTGCCGCAGCTCGACTAGGCCCGAACGCCGACCCGCGCGGGGTTCAGGCCGAGGCGCGCTGGATGAGCCGGGTCGGCATGATGTTGCGGTGCGGCACGTCGGTATCACCGGCGAGCAGCCGCAGCAGCATGTCGGCCATGGCGAAGCCCATCTCGGCCGACGGCTGGCTGATCGTCGTCAGGGGAACGGCGGCACCGATCGCGGCCGGGCTGTCGTCGAACGCCACGATCGCGATGTCATCGGGAACCGAATAGCCCTGCTCGCGCAGCACGTCGAGGGCACCCGTGGCCATCAGGTCACTGGCCACGAAGAGCCCGTCGAGGTCGGGTCTGCGCTCGAGCAGTCGTCGCATGGCGGCAGCGGCGGACACCGCCGTGAAGTCGGCGTGCTCGACGGCATCCGTCGGCAGGCCGGCCTGCTCCAGCGTGCGCTGGAAGCCGGTGAACCTGTCGATGCCGGCCGGCATGTCGATCGGGCCGGTGATGGAGCCCAGGCGCCGCCGCCCGATGTCGAGCAGGTGCTGGGTGCCGGCTTGCGCGCCGGCGACGTTGTCAACGTCGACGTAGAAGGTGTTCTCACCGAAGTTGTGCGAGGGCCGTCCACCGAACACCAGCGGAATCAGCGACCCGGCGTCGGTCAGGAACTCGTCGCGGGTGTGGTGCGAGACCACGAAGGCGCCGTCCACGTTGCCGCTGCGCAGGTAGCGCATGGTCTTGTGGCTGGGATCGCTGGAGGCGACGAGCAGGTTGAGGATGTACTGGCTCTCGTCCAGTCGCCGGGTGATGCCCTGCACGATGGCCGCGAAGTACGGATCGCCGAAGAATCTGGTGATGTCTTCGGGAACGACGAGGGCCACGGCCTGGGTCTGCCGGCTGGCCAGCGACCGGGCGGCGCGGTTCGGCACGTAGTTGAGTCGTTCGATGGCCTCGGTGACAACAGCAACGATCTCCGGGCTCACCTTGGTGGAGCCGTTCACCACCCGGCTCACGGTGGCACGGGACACGCCAGCGGCCTCGGCCACCAACTCGAGGGTCGGTTGCGCTGGACGCAACTGGCGCGTTCCGGTTGTCATGGAGGTCATTCTATTTTGTGACAGCGAATTCCGCTGCCGTGGGCAGCGAGCGAGCCGCGATGATGGCGGCGTAGGCGAGGCCGCTGTCCTTGATGGTGCGCTGCTGGGTCTCGTAGTCCACGCGCACGATGCCGAAGCGTTTCTGGTAGCCCCAGGCCCACTCGTAGTTGTCCATCAGCGACCAGTAGAAGTAGCCCTTCACGTCCACGCCCTCGTTGATGGCGTCGAGGACGGCGCCGAGGTGCAGCTGTAGGTACCGGGTGCGGTCGGCGTCGTGCACGGCGCCATCCGTCGCCACGACGTCGTCGTAGGCGGCGCCGTTCTCGGTGACGTAGAGGTCGGTACCGGCCGGGCCTGTGTAGTCGGTCTGCACCCGCACCAGGAGCTCGCGCAGCCCGTCGGGTTGCACCTCCCAGTCCATGGCGGTGAGTGGCAGGCCCTGGGGGTGGTTGTACACGCCGTCCGCGGCGGGGAACGGTGAACTGGTCACCCGATTGGTGGGGTCGTGCGAGAGCTGCGGAGATGCGACGGGCCGGTCACTGACCGCGGAGCCGTTGTAGTAATTCACACCGAAACTATTCAGCGGCTGGCTGATCTGGGCGAGGTCGCCGTCACGCACGAACTCCGTGAAGCCCAGGTGGGCCACATCGTCGAGCACATCCGCCGGGTAACTGCCGCGGAAAATGGGGTCGAGGAAGAACCTGTTGAGCTGGCCGTCGATGCGCCGGGCCGCGTCCACGTCGCCGGACCTGGTCGGGTCCACCGGTTTGGCCACCGTGAGGTTCAGGGTGATGCCCAGTTCCAGGCTGCTGTCGCGCTCGCGCAGGGCCTGGACGGCAAGGCCGTGGCCGAGCAGCAGGTGGTGGCCGGCGGCGAGGCCGTCGGTCTTGCTCTGCCGCCCAGGGGCGTGCACGCCGGCGGTGTAGCCGACGAAGGCGGAGCACCACGGCTCATTGAGCGTGGTCCAGACGCCGACCCTGTCGCCGAGCGCATCGTGCACCGAGAGGGCGTAGTCACGGAACAGCTCGGCGGTGTCGCGGTTGGCCCAGCCGCCCTTCTCCTCGAGGGCCTGCGGCAGGTCCCAGTGGTACAGGGTCAGCCACGGCTTGATGCCGGCGCCGAGAAGTTCGTCGACGAGCCGCGAGTAGAAGTCGACGCCCTTGGGGTTGACCGGCCCATTGTCCGGGCGCACCCGGGACCACGAGGTGGAGAACCTGTAGGTCTGCAGGCCCAGCTCCTTCATCACGGCCACGTCGCCGGCGTACCGGTGATAGTGGTCGCAGGCGACGTCGCCGTTCTCGGCGTTCACGACGGTTCCCGGGATGCGGCTGAAGGCATCCCAAATCGAGTCGGTGCGCCCGTCTTCGTGGGCGGCACCCTCGATCTGGTACGCGGCTGTGGCCGCACCGAACAGGAAACCGGCCGGGAATTCGCGCCGGTCACCGCGCGGCTGTTCGGTCATCCCTTGACCGCGCCCTGCATGATGCCGGCGACCAGCTGCTTGCCGAGGAAGACGAAGAGCACGATCAACGGGATGATCGAGAGCACGACGCCGGAGAGCACCAGCGAGTAGTCCACGTAGTAGGCGGCCTGCAGCTGCTGCAGGGCCACCGGCAGGGTGGGGTTGCCGGGGTCGAGCACGATGAACGGCCAGAAGAAGTTGGTCCAGGTGCCGATGAAGGCGAAGAGGGCCAACATCGCGGCGGCCGGCCGGGCGGCGGGCAGGCCGACGTGCCAGAAGCTGCGGATCATCGACGCGCCGTCCATGCGCACGGCCTCGATGAGCTCGTCGGGCAGGGCGTCCTTGAGGTACTGGGTCATCCAGAACACGCCGAACGCTGTGACCAGGCCGGGCGCGATGACGGCCCAGAGGCTGCCCGTCCAGCCGAGCCGTGACATCACGATGAACAGCGGCACGATGCCCAGCTGGGTGGGTACGGCCATGGTGGCGATGACGAAGACCAGCAGGCCTTCGCGGCCGCGGAACTTGAGCTTCGCGAATGCGTAGCCGGCCAGGGTGGAGAAGGCGACCACGCTCAGAGCCACGGCCGACGACACGATGACGCTGTTCAACAGGGCGTTCCAGAACGGGATGCTGTCGATGACGGTGGCGGCGTTGGCGAAGAAGTTGCCGCCGGGCACGAAGATCATGCCGTTCTTGTTGATGGCGGCCGCATCCTGGCTGCCGATCAGGAAAGACCACCAGATCGGGAAGAACGATCCCACCAGCACGGCAATCAGAACGCCATAGACCCAGAAGCCCGGACGGCGGTCGTGGCCGCCGATTGAACGTGACTTTCTCATGAGATTTTTCCTCGTGCCTTGATGGGTCGAACCTTGATGGCTTTGTCGCTCGTGGCGCTGATGCGCCGGCTGATGTAGAAGTTGAGCGCCGCGATCAGGATGATGATGAGGAACAGGAGCCACGAGACGGCGGATGCCCTGCCGAAGTTCCGCTGGTTCCAGCCCAGCTCGTAGATGTAGAGGGTCAGCGTCTGCCACTGCCGGCTGGCGCCGCCCTGGCCGTACTGGTCGAACATGCGCGGCTCGTCGAAGATCTGCAGTCCACCGATGGTGGAGGTGATGATGACGAAGATGATGGTGGGGCGCATCAGCGGAACCGTGAGCGACCAGAAGGTGCGCCAGCGGCCGGCGCCGTCGATGATGGCGGCCTCGTAGAAGTCGCGCGGCACGGCCTGCATGGCAGCCAGGAAGATGAGGGCGTTGTAGCCGGTCCAGCGGAAGTTCACCATGGTGGCGATCGCGAAGTGGCTGGGAATGATGTCCACGTGCCAGCGGATGGAGTCGATGCCGACCGTGTTGAGGAGCTGGTTGATGACGCCGTACTTGTCACCGAACAGGTCGTTGAAAATCAGGGCGACGGCAACCGGGGCCACCACGTAGGGCAGCAGAACGCCCATGCGCCAGAACGTCTTGCCGCGCAGGTTGAAGTCGAGAACGGCGGCGATGGCGATGGCCGCGATCACCTGGGGCACGGCCGAGAGCAGGAAGATGCTGAATGTGTTGCGCAGCGAGATCCAGAAGTACGGCTGCGCGAGTACGGTCTGGAAGTTCTCGAGGCCGACGAAGTCGCCCTGCCCGCCGATGAGGTTCCAGTCGTGCAGCGACACCCAGGCCGTGTACCCCAGGGGGAACAGTCCGATCAGTGCGAAGACGATGAAGAACGGTGAGATGTAAAGGTAGGGAGAGAACTTCACATCCCAGTGGGAAAGGCGGTGGTTGAAGGCGATGCGGCGGATCGCGCGGGCATCGACTTCGGTCGCGGCTGTCATTCGAGTCCTTGGGGGGTGGTAGCAGGTGAAACGAAAGGGAGCCAGGTGGAGGCAGGTGCCTCCACCTGGCGGGTACTGCGGACGAGCGGTGAACCGGCTGGTTAGCCCAGTGCGTTCACGTCAGTGACGAACTGTTCCCACGACTGTTCGCGGGTCATCGTCGCGTCTTCGACGCGGGTGAGGGCCTGCTGCATGGCGTCGTTGATCGGGAAGTACTTCACGCCCTTGAACGGGGTGACCTCAACGGCCGCGGCGCGGGTGGCGAGGATCTGGCCGACCGGTGCGTTGTTGAAGAACTCGTTCGTCGACTCGAGCAGATCGGGGCTCTCGAGAGCTTCGACCTGGCTCGGGAAGGTGCCCTTGGAGGCGAACGCCGAGAGCTGCTGCTCGGGGGCGGTCAACCAGGCGGCAAGCGCCTGGGCTTCTTCGGGGTGCTCGGACTGAGCGGGAACGGTCAGGTACGAACCGCCCCAGTTGCCGCCGCCACCGGGGAAGGTGTCTGCGATGTCCCAGCCGGTGACGCCTTCGGCGTTACCTTCGATGATGCCGAGCATCCAGCCCGGGCACAGCATGGTCGCGAAGCCGTCGTTCTGGAAGCTCGCGGTCCAGTCGTCGCTCCACTGCTGGAGGTGAGCCGAGAGGGTGCCGCTGGCGTCGAGGACGCTGTTGTAGGCCGCCTTCACGTCGGGGTTCTCGGTGGCGATGACGGTTCCGTCATCCTTCTCGTAGGCGTTGTCGAACTGGTTGATGACGCCCTGCCAGGTCGCTCCGGCCGAGTCGAACCACGGCACGTTGGTGCCGGCTGCGGTGAAGGTCGCGCCCGCGGCGTAGTAGCTGTCCCAGCTGTCACCGAGGAGGGTGGCAACCTCGGCACGGTCGGTGGGCAGTCCGGCGGCGGCGAAGAGGTCGGAGCGGTAGCAGACGCCCTCCGGGCCGATGTCGGTGCCGTAGGCGATGAGGTGGCCGTCCGCGTCGGTTGCGGACTCTTCCTTCCAGTCGAGCCAGCGACCTTCGACCTCGTCGCTGGACAGGTCGACGAACTGGTCGGAGTACTGAAGCAGCTCGGGAAGCCAGTCGACCTCGATGGCTTCGACGTCAGCCAGGCCGCTGCCGGCGGCGAGCCGGGTGGTGAGGTTGTCGCGGGCCTCGTTCGACGTTGCGGCCTTCTTGGCCACGACGGTGATGTCGGGGTTCTCTTCCATGTACTTCTCGAACAGGCCCTCGTAGCCGAATTCGTTGAAGGTGGCGACGGTCAGTTTGATCTTGCCGCCCTCTGCCTCGTTCGAGCCGCCGGCGGGCGCGCAGCCCGATGCAAGCAAGGCGAAGGCTGCGGCGCCGGCAACGGCGGCCACAATCGTGGGGCGCGGGAAACGCTTCACGGTCACTCCTTTGTGTGTGTGTGGTGCTGGTGGTGTGGAGCGCCGCCGAAGAAAAGCTGTGAGAGCGCTCTCACGTGTGATGCCCACCATAGAACCCGCTGGGAGCCGATGTCAAGAGAGCGCTCTCACGAACCGGCACTGATGTGCGATTCGTTACCTTGATGCCGAAATACACACCTGTTCGAGGGTCAAAACAGACGCCTACGCGGCCGTGGCACTCTCGGTCGGGCTACACGCGGGCGGCCCACGCGGGTCAGGCGAAGGTCGCGACCGCCGCGGCCACCGGCGTGGGACCGGAGATCAGGTGCAAAATGGCGTGGTCGCCCGCTCCGGTGCCCAGGAGCGCGGCCAGGACCGCGGCCACGTCGGCGCGGGGAATGCTGCCCGTGGTCTCGGGGCGCACGGCGCCGCTCTTGTCGGGTCCGGTGCGCTCCAGGCGCACACTGCCCGTCGGCTCATCGTCGGTGAGCGTGCCGGGGCGCACGATGGTCCACGCCAGGTCACGGCGTACCAGGTCTTCTTCGGCGCCGAGCTTGGCTCGCAGGTACGCCACGAAGTCTGCCGGCACACCCTCGGGCACGACGCCGTCGCGCACCAGGTCGGCGCCGGTGGAGGAGATCTGTACGAATCGGCGCACGCCGGCTGCCTCGGCGGCGTCCGCCAGCAGCACTGAGGCGCCCAGGTCGACCGTGCTCTTGCGCGCGTCGCCGCTGCCGGCTCCGGCACCGGCCGCGAACACCGCCGCGTCGGCACCTGAAAGAACCGCAGCCAAGGCGTCTACCGAACTGTTCTCCAGGTCCAGGACCACGGGCTGGGCTCCGTCCAGCAGCAGATCCGCGCTCTGTTCCTCATTGCGGATCAGCCCGACCACGGTGTGGCCGTCCCGGGACAGCTCCCGGCTGAGAGAACGAGCGATTTTTCCGTGGGCACCAGCTACAACAATTCGCATGTCGGGTACAACAGGTCATTGTCCGATGGAATTCCCGATCCGCCCGGTGGACGCAGAGTTGGTCGACGGCGCAGGATATGCTCGGCATCGTGTCTGAAGAATCGCGCCGGGGGGCGTCGCCGGCCGTGCGCCGTCGTCGCACGCTCATCGCGCTCGCAGCAGGTTTTCTCGTGCTCGCCGGCGGTGGCGCGATGGTTCTGGGCGGAATCACGGGCCGGGCCGGGGCTCTGCCCGCCGACCCGACCACGACGCCGGTGCCGTCGGCCACCGCGTCGCCCAACCCGCCTCGCCCGTTTCCCTCCGCCACGCCAGAGCCGGTCCCTGCGCCCGCCTTCGACCGCACTGCACGCTCGATCGACGACCCCGACAGCATCTGGGTGGTCGTCGACAAGCTTCGTCCGCTCAACCCGACCGACTACGGCCCGGCTGACCTCGTCGACGTGCCCGTTCCGTTCGCCAATCCGCCCAAGCTCCGGCAGGAGGCCTCCGACGCCGTCGTAGCACTGTTCGCGGCGTTCACGGCCGAAACCGGACTGGCGCTGCAGTCGCAGAGCGCGTATCGCAGCTTCGACTCCCAAACCCGGGTGTACAACAACGATGTCGGCAACCTCGGCCAGGCCGGAGCCGACCTGAGCACCGCGCGCCCGGGCACGAGTGAGCACCAGACCGGCCTCACAATCGACATCAGCGCCCAGCCCGGTCAGTGTTCCCTCGACGCCTGTTTCGCCCAGACGCCGCACGGCCAATGGCTCGCCGCCAACGCGTGGCGGTTCGGATTCCTGCTGCGCTACCCCGCCGACAAGATCCCCGTGACCGGCTACGAGTTCGAACCCTGGCATTTCCGGTACATCGGAATCGACCTTTCTACCGAAATGCACAACACGGGCGTCACCACTCTCGAGGAGTTCTTCGGTCTTCCCGCCGCACCCTCCTACGGCTGAAACGGCTGAAACCCTCGGTCGCATTCATGCTCATGCATGGGTTTCGGAGGTGGGGCACAGGCTCTTGTCATGCGCGGATGATTCCCTGACAGGTCCCCACTCTGCCAACGAGAAACGATTCTGTGCGCCCCGCTTCCCCTTTTGACTCCCGCAACCCCACCAGACGCCAGCTGCAACACCAGCGGAAAAAGGCACAGCACAAGCGCCACCTCGTGATTGTCGGGAGCCTCACCGCCGCTACCACCGCGGTGGCCATCGTTGCCGGCCTCGTCATTGATGGCGGCGCGTTCCGGGCCGACGCCGGCCCCGTGGCCGCCGCTTCGGCCGTGACGTCCAGCCCGACCCCCTCGGCGACCATCTCCATGCCCACCGTCATCACGCCGGCAGAGCCGATCATCCGCAGTACGGTGCTGGCGACCGATGGCACGCCGGCGGGGCCGGTGACCGGCGGAACCCTCGTGACCGTCACTGGCACCGACCTCGAGGGTGTGACGAGCGCGAGCTTCGGCGACAACCCGGCCCAGGTGGTGTCGGCGACAGCGGATACCGTGACCCTGCAGACGCCGGCAGCGGCCGGCCTCGGCGCTGTGCCGGTCAGCCTGTTCTCCGGTGCCGGCGACCCCGTGCCGGTGGCCGGGGGAGCAAGCCTGAACGGCGACGACACCGCGTCTAGCGCCGCCGCCACTGCCGCCGTGACCGAGGCGGTCGAACCGATGGCCGCCGCCCTCATTGCCGCGCCCGAGACGGCATCACAACCGGCCCCGCCCGCCCTCACCTTCACCTACGTGGCCGACCCCAGGATCACCGCGCAGATCGACTACGCGCTGGCGCACTGGCAGAACTACAACTCAGCGGTGTACGGCGCGATTCCCGGCAACGACTGCGTGAATTTCACCAGCCAGTCCCTCATCGCACGAGGGTGGGCCATGGACGCCGAGTGGTCATTCGGCACCGGCCAGTACAGCGCGGCCTGGGCCAGCTCCACGGCCTTCGCCGCCTACCTCGCGGCCCATCCCGAACGCGCGACGCCGCTCACCGCCGAGCAGCGCGCCGAGGTCAAGGTCGGTGACATCGTGCAGTTCGACTGGGATGACTCCGGCGACAAGGACCACACCGGCATCGTGACACGAGTCGAGAAGACCGACGTCGGCGTGGAGGTTTACTACGCGGGACATACGAACAACACTGATTACAGGTCGGTCGACGAGTCACTGGCACTGGCCGGAGGCAGCGTCAGCTACTGGAGCGTTGTCTAGACCGCAACGTGCTCCGGCCGATGCCCTCACGGTGCATCGGCTGCTCATAGCCCGGTCACAGACTCTTCACCAAGTGATGTGGTTGGCTTAAGGATTCCCCCTTCGAATAGAGGTAGTTGTGGCTTTAGCTCGACCAGCACGGATCGGAGTCGTCGCCCTGGTGCTCGGCGGACTTGTCGTGGGGACCGTGGCACTGGCCACATCCGGCGCCGGCGACGCCGGTGCGACCCGGGACGACTCGGCCGCGACGGCCGCTTCCGCCGAGACGACTGATCTGCCGCGCGAGACCCCGGCGACAACAGCCGAACCGGTCGACGTCGACCCCGCCGTGCAGGCCCAGCTGGACTACGCGCTCACGTACTGGAGCGAGTACAACACCGACGCGTACGGTGTCGTCACCGGCAACGACTGCGTGAACTTCACCAGCCAGTCCCTCGTCGCCAGAGGCTGGGCCATGGACGACGCCTGGTGGACCAGCGGCACCGGCTCCGACTTCGACTTCTCCTCGCCCTGGGTGAGCTCAACCGCGTTCATGAACTACCTGGCCGACTCCGGCCGTGCCACCGCCCTGACCGACGACCAGCGCGACCAGGTGAAGCTCGGTGATGTCGTGCAGTTCGACTGGGACAACTCCGGCGACCGCGATCACACCGCCATCGTCTCGCGCATCGAGGGAACCGGTGACGACATCGTCATCTCCTACGCCGGGCACACCGACAACACCGATTACCTCTCGGTGGACTACGCCATCACCGAGAAGCACCCGGGCGGCACCGCGTACTACTGGAGCATCCCCTAGCCCCACATCCGCAAACAAGAGTGGCCCACTTTTGCTAGTTGGGCGGGGTTCCGCACTAGCAAAAATGGGCCAGTCAGACGCTGGGCTAGCTGATCGCGGCGTCGACGATGGCCTTCGCCTCGATCTGCACCTGGGCCAGGTGCTCCGGGCCCTTGAACGACTCGGCGTAGATCTTGTAGACGTCCTCGGTGCCGCTGGGCCGGGCCGCGAACCAGGCGTACTCGGTGAAGACCTTCACCCCGCCGATGGCCGCGCCGTTGCCCGGCGCGTGACTGAGCGCACCGATGATCTTGTCGCCGGCCAGCTCGGTGGCTGTGATGGCCGCTCCGTCCAGCTTGGCGAGGGCGGTCTTCTGGGCGGGTGTGGCGACGGCGTCGATGCGCTCGTAGGCCGGGGCACCGAAGTGCTCGGCCAGTTCGGCGTACCGCACGCTGGGCGACTTGCCGGTCACGGCCACGATTTCCGCGGCAAGCAGCGCCAGCAGGATGCCGTCCTTGTCTGTGGTCCAGACCGTGCCGTCGAAGCGCACGAAGCTCGCTCCGGCGCTCTCCTCGCCGCCGAAAGCGACGGAGCCGTCGATCAGTCCGGGCACGAACCACTTGAAGCCGACCGGCACCTCCCACAGCTCGCGGCCGAGGAACCCGGCGACCCGGTCGATCATGGTGGAGGAGACGAGCGTCTTGCCGATCGCGGCATCCGCCCGCCAGCCGTCGCGGTGGCTGTAGAGGTATTCGATGGCAACGGCCAGGAAGTGGTTCGGGTTCATCAGGCCCGCGTCCGGCGTGACGATGCCGTGGCGGTCGGCGTCGGCGTCGTTGCCGGTGAGGATGTCGAAATCGTCCTTGTGCGCCAGCACCGAAGCCATCGCGGAGGGGCTGGACGGGTCCATGCGGATCTTGCCGTCCCAGTCCAGGGTCATGAAGGCCCAGGTGGGGTCGACCAGTGGGTTCACCACGGTGAGGTCAAGTTCGTACCGGTCCCGGATGGCGCCCCAGTAGTGCACGCTCGCGCCGCCGAGCGGGTCGGCGCCGATGCGGATGCCGCTGGCCTTGATGGCCTTCATGTCGATGATGTTCTCGAGGTCGTCGACGTAGTGCCCGCGGAAGTCGTAGGTCTCGACGGCGCTCGGCTCGGCCATGCGCACGTCCCGCATGTCGTCGACGATGATCTCGTTCGCGCGGTTGGCGATCCAGGAGGTGGCGTCGCTGTCGGCCGGTCCGCCGTGCGGCGGGTTGTACTTGAAGCCGCCGTCCATGGGCGGGTTGTGGCTGGGGGTGACGACGATGCCGTCGGCCTGGTCGTCGTGGCCGGCCCGGTTGTAGGCCAGGATCGCGTGCGAAAGCGCCGGGGTGGGCACGAAGTCGTCGAACTCGTCCACGAGCACCCGCACGCCGTTGCCCACGAGCACCTCGAGGGCGCTGGTGGTGGCCGGAGCGCTGAGCGCGTGGGTGTCCGCGCCGATGAACAGCGGCCCCGTGATGCCCTGGGCGGTGCGGTACTCCACGATGGCCTGCGTGGTGGCGAGGATGTGGTTTTCGTTGAACGCCGTGTTCAACGCGCTGCCTCGGTGCCCGGAGGTGCCGAAGACGACCCGCTCGGCGGCAACCGTGACATCCGGTTTGAGGTCGTAATACGCCCTGATGAGAGCCTCAACGTCGATCAGATCGGATTTCTGGGCCGGGGTGCCTGCGCGTGCGTTCATACTGCCCAGTCTTGCACTCCAACTAGGCTGTGAGCCATGCCAGAGACTCCCGATGTGCACTACAGCTTCCTGGGACCGGCGGGAACCTTCACCGAGGCCGCCCTCGCCCAGGTACCCGAGGCCCAGGGCCTGCCATGGCGGGCCGTCAACAACGTGGGGGAGGCCCTGGCCGATGTCGTGAGCGGACGCAGCGTCGCCGCCATGATCGCCATCGAGAATTCGGTCGACGGCGGGGTAAGCGCCACCCAGGATGCCCTGGCCAGCGTGCCCAACCTGCGGATCATCGGCGAATACCTGGTGCCGGTCAACTTCGTACTCGTGGCCAGGCCAGGCACCACCCTCGACGACGTCAAGATCGTCAACGCGCATCCGGTGGCGTATGCGCAGTGCCGCAGCTGGCTCGAGGCCACCCTGCCCAGGCACGGCCACATCCCGTCGTCGAGCAACGTGTCCGCCGCAGCCGCCCTGTTCGAGCCAGGGCCGGCGGATGCCGCCGTGGCGCCGCCCGGCATCGAGAAGCACCACGACCTGGTGGTGCTCGCGCGCAACATCGGAGACAACCCCAACGCCGTCACCCGGTTCGTGCTCGTCGGCCGCACCACGGTGATCCCGGCGCCCACCGGCGCCGACAAGACCAGCGTGATCGTGGAACTGCCGGAGGACCGGGCCGGTGCCCTGCTGGAGATGCTCGAGCAGTTCGCCACCCGCGGCGTCAACCTCAGCCTGATCCAGTCCCGCCCGATCGGCGATTCCCTCGGCCGCTACAGGTTCGTGATCGACGCCGACGGGCACATCCTCGACGAACGGGTGGCAGACGCCCTGCTCGGCCTTCGCCGGTTCAGCCCCAAGGTGATCTTCCTCGGCTCCTATCCGCGGGCCGACAAACAGCTCAACGTGTTCACCGACCGCTACGACGACGGTGTTTTCATCGAAGCCAGGGACTGGCTGCGCGGCCTCATCACGGGGGAGCCGGCGGCATGACCGGCCGGGGGGCGAACGACGGGTCGGCGCTCGAGCCGCCGACGTTCGATCCACGGCACGACGCCAGGTTCCAGCGCGGATACCAGCCCGGCGACGCGCCGCGCCCTCCCGCGCGTGCGCCCCTGATCGGTGCCCCGCCGGCGCCGGCCAGGCCCACCGAGCCGTCCTGGCCCGACCTTCTCGACGGCGTGCGCCCTGGCGGCCACCCCGGCGGCGATCCGACGGACTCCGACCTGTCGGACACCGACCCGTTGGACACCGACCCGTTCGACGCCGACGCGTTCCAGGACGAGTTCGCCAGCCCGAAGAAGAACCCGTTCATCGTTTCCCTCTGGACGGCCAGCATCCTGTTCGTCGTCGCCGCCCTCACCCTGCAGTGGCAAGCAGCGACGAACGCCTTCGCGAACTACTCCTACAGCGGCAACGGGCCCGTCCCGTTCGGCATGCTGCTCCAGCAGCTGAGCTATTCGATCACCCCGCCGATACTGATCGCGAGCCTGGTCACCATGGCCGGCCTGCTGTTCTGGCACGCCTGGACCTGGCAGGCCCGGCGCGGGACCATCACCCGGCCGGACTGAGCCCGACTCCGGCGTCTCGCGCAGCCACCCGGCCGGCCGGCACCCGTACCAGCAGGGCGCCGGCGTCGGCCCGCAGGAACACGCTCTTCACCAGCCCGAATTCGTCGCCGTCCAGCTCGAACTCCTGCGCGTGGTCCGGCACGATGCGGATGTCGGTGCCGACCAGGGTGGTCATCGCGCGTTCGTCATCGGTCTCGGTGAGCTCGATGATCCGCCGGCCCACGGCGGAGCGCCGCAGCACCCCGTTCTGCCAGGTCACCCGGCGCCAGATCTTGAGCCAGCCGAGCACACCCTTGGGCTGCAGCACGGCGATGTCGAGGATGCCGTCGTCGAGGAGGGCGTCGGGCAGGAACTGGATGTTGCCCGGCAGCACGCCGCAATTGGCGATCAGGATGGTGCTCACCAGCGCCTGGTGCTCACTGCGGGTGCCCAGGCTGTACCGGATCCGGAACGGTTCGGCCTTGGGAATGGCGCGCATGCCGGCATCCACGTAGGCCAACCAGCCCACCTGCTTCTTCAGGTCGGGGCGGGTGGCGGCGATCATCTGGGCATCCACGCCGAGGCCGGCCATCACCAAGAAGACATGGTCGTCGATGCTGTTGTCGGCGTAGGTCACCGAGGCCACACCCAGGTCGATCGCCTTGTCGGCCCCGTCGAAGGCGATGGCGATGGATTCGTCGAGGCTGTTCAACGGCAGCTGCAGGTTGCGGGCCAGCAGGTTGCCGGTGCCCACGGGCAGGATGCCCAGGCTCACCTCCGAGCCGCGCAGCGCCTCGGCCACCGCGCGCACCGTGCCGTCGCCGCCCGCGGCGAGCACCATCGCCACGCCCTGGCGCAGAGCCTGCCGGGTCACCCGCTGGCCGGGGTCGGCCACGCTCGTCTGCAGCCAGAGCGGTTCCGCCCAGCCCGCCGCGGCCGCGGCGGCGTTCACGGCCAGGCGCAACCTGTCGACATCCGTCTTGACCGGGTTGTAGACCACCGCCGCGCGGCGCACACTCGAGGGGATGTCGCTGGGTACGGAACTCGAGGCTGGCACCCGCACAGGCTAGCAAGGGGGCAACGGCTGGCGCTTGTAGACTGACCGGGTGATTGATCCGGTGCTGCTACGCGAAAATCCCGACCTCGTCAAGCGATCGCAGGAGGCGCGAGGCGACTCTGTCGAGGCCGTCGACGCCGCGCTCGCCGCGGACGCCGAGCGGCGATCCTCGATCACCACCTTCGAAGCGCTGCGCGCCTCGCAGAACGCGTTCGGCAAGACCGTGGCGCAGGCGCCCCCGGCCGAGAAGAAGGCCCTCGTGGCCCAGGCCCAGAGCCTCGCCGCCGAGGTCAAGGCCGCCGGCGTGACCGCCGCAGAAGCCGAAGCCCGCTTCACGAGCGTGATGCGTACCATCGCCAACCCGATCATCGACGGCGTGCCCGCCGGTGGCGAAGACAACTTCGCCACCCTGCGCACGCACGGCGAGATCCCCACCTTCGACTTCGAAGCCCGCGACCACCTGGAACTGGGCGAGATGCTCGGAGCCATCGACATGGCCCGCGGGGCCAAGGTCTCCGGCGCCCGCTTCTACTTCCTGCGCGGCATCGGCGCCAGGCTGGAGATCGCGCTGATGAACATGGCCCTGGACCACGCTCTCGCGGCCGACTTCATCCCCATGATCACACCCACCCTGGTGCGCCCCGAGATCATGGACGGCACCGGGTTCCTCGGCGAGCACGCCGATGAGATCTACCACCTGCCCGCCGACGACCTCTACCTCACCGGCACCAGCGAGGTCGCCCTCGCCGGCTATCACAGCGACGAGATCCTCGACCTCACCGACGGCCCGCTCCGCTACGCCGGCTGGTCCACCTGTTACCGCCGTGAGGCCGGGTCGGGCGGCAAGGACACCCGCGGCATCATCCGGGTGCACCAGTTCAACAAGCTCGAGATGTTCACCTATGTGCTGCCCGAGAACGCCGAGGCCGAGCACAACCGCCTCGTTGCCCTGCAGGAGAGCATGTTGCAGGCCCTCGGCCTGAGCTACCGGGTCATCGATGTGGCCGCAGGCGACCTGGGCTCCAGCGCTGCCCGCAAGTTCGACATCGAGGCCTGGGTGCCCACCCAGGGCGCGTACCGCGAGCTCACCAGCACCAGCAACTGCACGACCTTCCAGGCCAGGCGCCTCGACATCCGCTACCGCACCGAATCGGGCAAGACCGCGCCGGTCGCGACCCTGAACGGCACCCTGGCCACCACCCGTTGGATCGTCGCCATTCTGGAGACCCACCAGCAGGCCGACGGGTCGGTCATTGTGCCTGAGGCGCTGCGACCGTACCTCGGCGGGCTCGAAGTGCTCACACCCATCCGATGACGCCGCAGACCGACGCTCCCTGGCTCGTCGCCCTCGATATCGACGGCACGACCCTGCACGAGGACGGCACCATCAGCGAGGCCGTCATCCGCCAGGTGCGCCGGGTGCACCGGGCCGGTCACGAGATCATGCTCGCGACCGGGAGAAGCGCCGCCGCCACCCTTCCCGTGCTCGAGCGTCTCGGTATCACGCCGCAATTCGTGGTCTGTTCCAACGGGGCCATCACGCTGCACCGAGACGCGGATGCCCCGACCGGGTACCGCCGCGAATGGGTCGAGACCTTCGACCCGAGCGACGTGCTGCTCTCCATCCGCTCGCACCTCACGGATGCCCGGTACGCGGTGGAGGACGAGCACGGCTTCTACAGGTACACCGAGGCGTTCCCCGACGCCACCATCGGCATCGACAGCGAGCACGTCGCCTTCGAAGAGCTGCTGCGCCACGACGCCACCCGCGTTGTCGTCGTCTCGCCCGACCACGACATGGAGGACTTCCTGGCTGTGGTCGAGCAGATGGGTCTGAACCGGGTGAGCTACGCGATCGGCTGGACCGCCTGGCTCGACATCGCCCCAGACGGGGTGAACAAGGCCACCGCCATGGAACGGGTGCGGGCCGAGTGCGGCATCCCGCGCAGCCGGGTGATGGCGGTCGGCGACGGACGGAATGACATCGACATGCTGCTCTGGGCCGGTGCCGAGGGACGAGGCGTCGCCATGGGCCAGTCACCCGACGACGTCCTCGAGGCCGCCAGCGAGCTCACGGTGAGCGTGCAGGACGACGGCCTGGCCGTGGTTCTGAGCAGTCTCTAGAGCTGCGGCGGGCGCCACCGCGGCGCAGTGATCGGCCGTGCAGGGCCTTACCAGATTCGCGTGTCAGGCTACAGATTCCGTGATCGGCTAAGATCGGGCGAAGTTCGATGTTGGATCCAGCCCATCACGGGGTGGTCCCGCCGTCGAACACGGGAGGGCTGTCCGAGCGGCCGATGGAGCCAGTCTTGAAAACTGGTGGGCAGAAATGTCTCGTGGGTTCGAATCCCACGCCCTCCGCGCTGCGAGGCGCCGCACCTGCAGGATGACGAAAGGATCGTAAGTGAGCGACCAGTTGCGCCCCCGCTCGACACGATCGAAACGATCGAAGCAGATCAGCACCATCGCCAGGCATGGACGGCTCAAGCGCTCCAACGCTTTCGCCAACGTCGCCAAGGTGCTCGCCGCGGCTCTCGCCGTGGTCATGGTGAGCGGCGTTTCCGTCGCCGCCCTCGCCACCCTCAACGTGGCCACGAGCGTCAAGGCGCCGATCCACCTGGAGAACGAGACCGAGGGCCCGGTCCCGCAGATCAGCTCCATCGACGGCGGGGCCAACCTGCTCCTCGTCGGCAGCGACAGCCGGGCTGGTCAGGGCGACGGCTACGGTGACCCGGACGAGGAGACCGCCGTCCTCAACGACGTCACCATGCTCCTGCACATCGCCGAGGACCACAGCAGCGCCACGGTCGTCAGCTTCCCCCGCGACACCTACGTGCCCATCCCCGAGTGCACGGGCCCCGACGGCGAAACCTATTCCGCCATGAGCAACCAGAAGATCAACACCACCCTCAACTACGGCGGGTTGTCTTGCACGGTGAAGACAGTCGAAGAGCTCACCGGCCTACCGATCCAGTACGCGGCTGTTGTGCAGTTCAACGGCGTCGCGGCCATGTCAGAGGCCGTCGGCGGCGTTCCGGTCTGTATCGCGGAGCCGATCGTCGACGAGCACACCGACCTGAACCTCACGGCAGGCGAGCATGAGCTCAAGGGCCTGGAGGCCCTCCAGTTCCTGCGCACCCGGTACGGCGTCGGTGACGGCAGCGACCTCGGCCGCATCAGCAACCAGCAGGTCTTCCTGTCGTCGCTGGTACGCACACTGAAGAGCTCCGAGACCCTGAGCGACCCGATCAAGCTGTATTCGATCGCCAAGGCCGCCGTCGAGAACATGGAGCTGTCGAGCCACCTGCAGAGCATGGACACCATGGTCTCCATCGCAATGGCGCTCAAGGACATTCCGCTCGAGAAGGTCGTCTTCGTGCAGTACCCGGTCTACAACGTCGACGGGGGCGTCGAACCCGACGAATCTGCCGCGGACGACCTGATGGCGTCCATCCTGGCCGACGAGTCACCGACGCTGGCGCCCGGAGAGGCCGACTTCCTCTCGGTGGCCGACCCTGCAGCAGGAGCGCCGGTCGAACCCGTGGAGCCGGCGGCTCCGGTGGATCCGGCGGTCCCTGCCGACCCCGAGGCCGAGCCGGCTCCGACGGCGTCGGCATTGCCCAGCAACGTCTACGGGCAGGATGCGTCCCAGTACACCTGCTCGGCCGGCCGTACACTCGCCGACCAGTAGTACCCGCCGCGGCATCCGTGCGAACGGTGTTCAAACGGACGCCGCGGTGCGGTTAGTATGGTGGATGTGTGTTTGCGCAAGCAGACATTCGGGAGACGTCGCATAGCCCGGCTTAGTGCACCACCCTGCTAAGGTGGAGTGCCCTTCACGGGGCACCGAGGGTTCAAATCCCTCCGTCTCCGCACTTCGAAAAGCCCGCCAGGTCCTCAGGATCGGGCGGGCTTTTCTGCGCCCGCCCGCGCCCTTGCCTGTGAGAACTCTCAGACAGTAGGGTTAACGGCAGGAGGACGGTACTTGAACATCCGATGAACACTTCACCGGCTGAGCTACAGGCGGTCGCAGTGAAATGAAGCTCGATTTGACCCGATCAGCCTTGGAGATGCCGGGCGACGCCGCTCACGCCATCGAGGTGCGAGTGTCGGGTCGTCGTGTGCTCACCCTCACCGCCGAGGTCGCAGACCGGTCGGTCGACGGTGTCGTCCGCTACCACCTGCCCCCGGCCTTCGGTCTCACTCTGCGCGGAGCCGGCGACCTCGTGGTGCACTCTGCCGAGACCGGAGCGGAGCTCGAACGGGTGCCGGTGCGGTCTGCGGTCGACCCGGACGGTGCCCTGCGCTTCACCGATGAGGCCGGGCAGGCCGTGGTCCTGAACAAATGGGGTCACCACTCGGTCACCTTCGGTGACGCCGACCGGGAGACCGTCGCCGACCTCCTCCGCCGCACCACCGAAGTATTCGCCGAACTCACCAGGTTCGGCCTGAAGCCGTGGATCATGGGTGGGACTCTCCTCGGCCCGGTGCGTTCCGGCGCGCTCCTGCCCCACGACGACGACGCGGACGTGGGCTACGTCAGCTCCTACGAGAACCCCCTGGATGCTGCGCTGGAGAGCTTCGAACTCCAACGTTTCCTGGAGGACGCCGGGCACACCGTGATCCGGTACAGCGCCACCCAGATGCAGATCCACTTCCCCGAGGAGCGCGGCACCGCGTTCCACGTTGACGTCTTCGGCGGGTTCTACCGCGACGACATCTTCATGCAACCCTTCCACGTGCGGGCCCCGATTCCTCGGGACACCTTCGAACAGCTCACCGAGATCGTCATCGACGGCTGGCCGTTCGCCGCCCCGAATCCGCCCGAGCGCTGGCTCGAGGCCAATTACGGTCCAACCTGGCGCACCCCGGATACCGGGCACCGGTTCGTCACGCCCCCTGACGCCGCCCGGCGCTACGAGACCTGGTTCGGCAACACCAATCAGCATCTCCATTTCTGGGACGAGGAGAACGCGTCCCACGCGGACGAAACCGCTCGCCCCTCGGCCGTGGCCAGAGCGTTCCTCGACCGGGTGCCGGCGGATGCGACCATCTACGACTTGGGCTTCGGCACCGGCACCGACCTCCTGCATCTGGCGAGCCGCGGCCACCGCCTCGTCGGCATGGACTTCTCGGCGTCGGCCCTGCGGTCGGTCTCCGCCCAGCTGGGGTCGAGCCATCCCGCCGTCGAACTCCATCGGACCGATCTGGGCGATCGCCGCCAGACCCTGGCGCTGGCCATCGGTGAATCGGGCCGGACGGGGCCTGCACACGTGTTCGCCGCTGAGCTCGTGCACGCGATGACCCTGGAAGCGCGGCCCGCGATGCTTAACCTGGTGGCCCTCCTCCTGCGCCGCGGTGGCGAATGGATGGCAACCTTCGCCACCGTGCCTGCGCCACGGTTGAGCGTCGACGACCCCACAACCTGGCACCTCACCGTGAGCGAATTCCGGCAGCTGATTGAACTCGAACCTGATCTGCAGATTCGTTCCATAGAGGTCGCCATGGCCACCGATCGACGCATCGCCACTGTCGGCGTTGCCAGGAAAGGACCGTCGTAGTGTCTGCAGCGAAGAACCTCATCGGCGGGCTGGTGCGCAAGCTCGCCCCTGAGACGATGCTCACCCTGGAGTATGCCGGACGGCTCCGGGAGCTGGACGGCCGCTTGCCCGAAGTGGTTGCGCGGGTGGACGATCTCCAGGCCCGGGTCGAGAGGATCGAAGGCCGGCTGAGTGCGCTTGACGGAGTCCCGTTGGCCGTGGACGAGCTGCGTCGGGACTCGCTGCGGATCGCCGAGCTGACCGATCTCGTGGTCAGCACGCTCGGCGCCCTGCCCGGCACCCCCGGCGGCAGCGAACCGCGCGGCTGATCCGGCACCGGTCAGGGAGTGCGCGAGAGCTTCACGATGGTGGCCGGGGACAGGTCGACCGTGACCCGGTCGGGGTTGATCCCCGCCGCTGCGAGCGATCTTTCCAGCCCGCCGGTGTCGGGCACCGGCGGCGACCCCTGCACCTGCAGGATCACCTCGGTCCCGCGCGAGGAGACGTTGGTGACGCTCCAGCCGACGCTGCTCGCCCACTCCGCTCCCACGGTCTGCACAGCGCCTTCCAGATTGCTGCGCGCGGTGACCTCGACGCTGGTCAGGGTGAGCGGAACACCGATGACCAGCAACATCACGGCGAGCACCGCCACCGGGCGCAACAGGCTGGGCGTGCTGGTGTCGCCGGGAACCCGGTGGCGGGCGAGCCGACTGACGCCATAGACCGACATCACGACGATGCCGGTGCCGAGGATTGCGACGACATTGGTGACGAAGAGCAGTATCGCCCCCAGAAACTGATCCGCAGAGCCGGACTCCAGGACAAGCCCGGCAACGGTCAAGGGTGGCACCAGGGAGATGGCGATGGCGACGCCGGGCAGGGTGTCGGAGATGTCCCGGCGCACCAGCGCCACCGAGCCGACCACCCCGGTGGCGAGGGCGGCCAGGAGGTCGATGAGCCGGGGACTCACCCTGGCCGCGACCTGGGCGTTGGTGCTGGCCAGCACCTCGGTCTGCACGGGAAGGCCCACAGCGAAACCGATCAGAACGGCCGCCGCAGCGCCGCCGAGCACCAACGACAGGGAACGGATGAGATTGGCCCGGTCGCCCAGCACCGTGGCGAGCATGGTGCCGAGGATCGGTGTCATCAGCGGGGCGACGATCATGGCGCCGATCACCGTCGCGGTGGAATCGCCGACGATCCCCGCTGAGGCGATGATCGAGGCGAGCACCAGCAGCATCCAGAACCTGGAATACCGCGCAGCGGATGCCGGCCCGTCGAAGAAGACGGCGTCGCGCATGCTGTCGGTGCTGTTGAAGCGGTCGGCCACGCTGAGAACCTATCCCGCGTGCGCCCCCACCGGTAGCGGGCCAGAATGGAGGCATGGCAACCAGACTGCTGCTGATCTCTGACACCCACGTTCCCCAACGGGCCCAGCGCCTGCCTGAGCAGGTGTGGCAGGCCGTGGAGCAGGCCGACCTGGTTCTGCACGCCGGAGACTGGGTCGACCTCAGCCTGTACGACGAGTTGGTGCAGCGGGCGACAGCGGTGCTGGGCGTGTTCGGCAATAACGACGGCGCCGGCCTGCGCGCTGTGCTGCCGGAGATCGCCAGGGCCAGCATCGAGGGCATCCGCTTCGCCATGATCCACGAGACCGGTCAGGCCACCGGGCGGGAGAGCCGGATGGACGTCGCCTTTCCCGACACCGACGTGCTCGTTTTCGGGCACAGCCACATTCCCTGGGACAGCGTGACGCCGGCGGGGCTGCGGTTGCTCAACCCCGGGTCACCGACCGACCGGCGCCGCCAGCTCGCGCACACCTACCTGACCGCGGTCGCCGACGACGGCGCTCTCACCGATGTCACACTGGTGCCGATCACGCCGGACGCACGCTAGCCGGCGGGAGCGCCATCAGGGGTGGGCGGGGGACCGCTGGTCGAGAAACCTCGCCACGAACTCGTCGGATGGAACCGGCCGTGAGTACAGGTAGCCCTGCGCGAACGGGCATCCGCGATCCCGCAGCCACTGGGCCTGCGTTTCGGTTTCGACGCCCTCGGCGATCACCTGGAGGCCGAGCGTCGCGGCCAGCTTGATCGTGAGGTCGGCGACCGGCGAATCGCGCTCGGAATCGATCGTGCTCACGAAGGACTGGTCGATCTTGATCACGTCCAGATCGATCTCGGTGAGCCTGGACAGGCTCGAGTGTCCGGTGCCGAAATCATCCATCGAGATGAGCACGCCTGCGCCCCGCAGAACCCGGATGTTGTCGCGCACGACCGCCGCATCGGTGCCGAAGTCGGTCTCGGTGACCTCGATGCGCACAAGGGCGGGTGGAAAGCCCATGTCGGCACACTCGCGGAGGACGAACTCGCCGTAACCGGCGGAGGCCAGCTCCCGCGCCGACGCGTTGATGGACACGCTCACCGCCGGGCGGTCCCACCGGCGCAGCCGACGCCAGGTCGCAGCCTGGGCAATTGATTCGCGAACGACCCAATGCCCGAGCACCTCGATGGAACCGCTCGCCTCGCAGAGCGGAATGAACTCGCTCGGCGGCACCAGGCCCCGTCGGGGGTGCTGCCACCGCACCAGCGCCTCAGCGCCGGTGGCGGTGCCGGTGACCAGGTCGATCACGGGCTGGAAGAGCAGGTAGAACTCGCCGTTGCGGAGGCCGTCGCGCACGGCAGCCGGGGAGGCGTAGTACCCGCCGTGGGAGACGATCTTGCCCCGTCCCACGCGCTGAGCCTCGAACAGCGCCTTGCCGGCCCGGCCGAAGAACTCGCTCTCGGACTCGCCGACCTCCCGGGACGAGATGCCGGCCGAAAACCCCGCCACCTGTCCCTGCACCGCCACCACCAGGTTGCGGGCCTCGGCCGCGGTGAGCGCTGGCAGCAGGATCGCGAACGCGTCGCCCTCCATCCGGCCCATCGTTGCCGTGGCGGGCAGGGCCGCTCTCACGCCGGCGACGAAGGCCACGATGGCCGCGTCGCCGCCTTCGAGACCCTCGCGCCGGTTGACCAGGGCGAATTCGTTGATGTCCAGCCGCACCAGGGAGAGCGGATCGGTCGGCGCGTTGTCGCGCATGGCGGCGCTGAGCACCTGCTCGAACCCGGCGAAGTTGTGGATGCCGGTGAGCTCATCGGTCTCGGCCAGGAGAGCGCTGCGGGCGAACCAGGTCAAGCCCAGACCGGTGGAGAGCATCAGGAGCGAGGACATGGCGACATCCGCCGGGTTGGCATTGGGGTGGATCGCGAGGGTGATCAGGGACAGGGGGATGAAGACGATCGGGTAGGCCAGCGACTGTGCGGCGGGGATCACCGCGAAGGCGATCAGGGCGAGCAGGCTGGGGGTCCAGGCAAAGGTGAAGGTGATCGGCTCGGCACCGCTGGCGGCCTGGCAAACAATGCCCATGATGCCCATCCAGCACAGCGAGAGGTGCCGGAGGGGAACGCTGATCCGCCGGCGCAACCAGGCGGTGACGGCGCCGGAGGCGAGCAGAGCCGCTCCGACGGCCAGCAGGATGACCTTGGGTTCTTCGTTCTGCACGGACTGATACCAGGCGTAGAGAAAAAGCGGGAGCCCGAAGCCGATCTGGGCGAAGGCAAGCAGGATGCCGGCCGATTCTGCCGCGTTGAAGAGTCCGGGGCGATATCCGACCCCCGGGCGCTGGGCAGAATGTGCCATGCCCCCACCCCCTGCCCCACAGTCATCGGCGTCATCACCGGGTCATCCCTAACCTACCGCGCCACCCCCGAACACGTGGCATCGGTCACTCAGCGGGCTTGAGCACCTCGTTCGTGAAACCCTCGAGGCGGGCCAGCAGGCCGGCACCCCGGGTGGCGACCATCTCGGCGGGGTTGGGTTGCATCTGCGACGGCGGTGGCAAGATGCGAATGAGCGTGGAGCAGGCCAGGTCGGAGCAGATGTAGGTGCCGACGGTGTTGCCGTCCCTGCCCGCCTGTCCCGCCTTGGGCACGCTGAACAGGCTCACCTGGTGGGCCGGCTGCTGGGTGCGACACAGCGAGCAGAACGCCGACATCGACCGGCCGGGTCCCCGGGTGGCGGCCCGCAACACCATGCCGAGCGGGGCATCCCCCCGCCAGAACACTATGTAGCCGCGCTGTGGCGACTGCGGGTCACGCCAACCCAGGTATTCGCGTTCATCCCAGATGGTCTCGTGCAGGCCGGGGAGCGGAATCCGGGAAATCTCCTCGGCGGTGGCGTTCACGATGGAACCCCGGATCTCGGCAGCAGAAAGTGGTTTCATGATCTCCCTCCGATAATCCGTACAGCGTAGTCGAGGCCTCCGGCGGGCTCAATGGTTCCGCCCCCGGCGCGTGACGGGCCGGGGGCGGATGCTCAGGGTCGCGGCCGCAGCGCCGCTTCGGGGGGTTAGGCGACCGCGCGCAGCCCGTCCACCAGTGGGGTGGTGGGGTGGCCGATCAGAGTGGCCAGGTCGCTCGAGCCGCCGGCCAGCAGTCCGTCGCGGGTGTTGCCGTCCAGGGCGACGACGAAGCCCACGGTGCCGCCGTCCAGGCCGGCGCCGGTGAGGATCGCGGTGTGCTCCTCGGCAGAGACCGTGGTGAAGACAACCGGGCGGCCGACAACCTCGGTGAGGGCCTCGGCCATCTCGGTACCCGTCCAGGCGACATCGCCGGCGAGCTCGTAGACGGTGTTCTCATGGCCGGGGGTGGTGAGCACCACGGCGGCGGCCTCGGCGTAGTCGGTGCGGGAGGCGCTGGCCACCCTGCCGTCGCCGGCGCTGGTGAGGTAGACGCCCGTCTCGCGGGCCTGCTGCACGGTGGCAGCGTAGTTCTCGGTGTACCAACCGTTGCGCAGGATCGTGAACCCGACGCCGGAGGCGCGCAGGGCTTCCTCGGTGGCCTTGTGCTCCGGCGCGAGGATCAGCGCCGAGGTGTCGGCCTTCGGGGCGCTGGTGTAGACGATGCGGCCCACGCCTGCGGCGACCGCGGCGGTGATGGCGTTGGTGTGCTGCGCGACGCGCTGGCCCACTTCGCTGCCGGAGACCAGCATCAGCAGGTCGGCGCCGGCAAAGGCGGCGGCCAGGCTGGCCGGGTCGGAGTAGTCCACGACAGCCGTGGCGACACCGGTCGCGGCCAGGTCGGCCAAACGCGCGGTGTTGCGGCCCACTGCCGTGATCTCGGCCGGGGCGATGCCGCGGTTGATGAGGTGCTCGACGATGAGCTGGCCGAGCTGGCCGGTGGCTCCGGTGACGACGATAGACATTGGTGATCCCTTCGCGGCGCGCATTCGCGTGCCTTCTGGTGGGTGTAACCGACGCCGGTGCCCAATACTTCCCTACCGCAGGTACCCACCTTTTGGTAAGCTACTAACCATGACCGCCGCACTGAGCCACCTCGACGCCCCGCCCACCGTTGACGTTGCCGTGCGCGACCGTCTCGCCCGGCTGGTCGGCGACCCCGTGCCCGCCGGCTCTGAGGCTCCGGCGGCGAACGTTTTCGCGGCCGGCTGTGCCAGCCGGGTGGTGCTCGACCACGTCACAAGCAAGTGGGGTGTGCTCGTGATCGTGGCGCTCTCGGAGACCAGCCTGCGCTGGGGCGAACTGCGCCGTGGCATCGAGGGCATCAGCGAGAAGATGCTCGCCCAGACCCTACGCACCCTCGAGGCCGACGGCCTCGTGCACCGTGCCGCACAGCCGAGCATCCCGCCCCGGGTGGATTACAGCCTCACCGACCGCGGGCACGAGCTCGCCGTGCACCTCCTGCCGCTGGTGCGCTGGGTGGGCGCGAACGCCGGCGAGATGCTGGGCGGTCGCTGACGCTGCGGCTACAGGTTCGGCAAAAACTGCAACCAGGCCATCCGGCGCTCGCCGCGGGGGTCTGACTCCACCCTGTCGGCCTCGTCGAAGATCAGGGTCAGCCGGTCGCCCTCGGTGTAGGCCGGCCAGCCCGGCCCGGTGAGTCCGGTGGCCGCGAAGCTCAGCCAGTGCGCGCGCATCCGGTCGCCGGTGCGTAGAAAACTGGCCCGGCCGCCCAACGACGTGAGCCTGCGCAGTCGATGGTCGGTGGCAGACGTGGAGAGGGCGAGCAATTCCAGCCCGTGGGTGGCATCGTAGCCGAGCAGGCGCAGCAGCCGCGGGGCCAGGTCGAAGCGGTAGAGGTACACCGGCGCCGACCTGGAGTGCAGCTCCGCGACCTGCACACTGGGAAACCAGAACGCGTAATCGCCGCCGAAATCCATTTCGGCGCGCAGGGCCGGCAGGGCGGAGTACACCGCCCGCATGCCCTGATGCGAACCGGGCGGGGCCTCATCGAAGAGCGACTGGATGCGCTGGATCGACCGCGGCAGGATGTCGATCCGGCCGCGGAACATCGACCCCTCCCTGTCGTTGGTTCCGATGATCAGCGGCACCGGATGGGCATGCCCCCGCCGGAAGGCGTCTAGGGGGCGTTCCGGTAGGAAGGAGCCGTCGACGACCGGGGCCATGCAGAACGTGCCGGGGTCGACATCCGGGGTGCGCTGTTGCAGCACGAGGGCGGCCCGAACCAGGGCGGGCCAGGCGACCGTGTCGAGCAGTTCGGCGGCCGGGCGCCGCCCGCCGGCCAGCTCGGGCGCGCGGCCCTGCCGCAGCACTTCGATGAACTCCTGGGCCCAGCGGCCGGCCAGCGCGGGCGAGTAGGCGGCGTTCGACGGCGGGCTCTGGGCGATCGCCCTGGCGAACAGGCCTCGGGCGGCCGGCGTCGCGAGCAGCGTCACCACGGCGTTGCCGCCGGCGGACTCGCCGATCACGGTGACGTTGTGCGGATCGCCGCCGAACGAGCGGATGTTGTCCCGCACCCATTCCAGGGCGGCAACCTGGTCACGCAACCCGAGATTGCTCTCGAAGGTGCGCGTGCGGGTGCTGAACCGGCTGAAGTCGAGGTAGCCGAGGGCGCCCAGCCTGTAGTTGAGGGCGACGTAGACCGTGCGGCCGCTCCGCACGATGGTCTGGCTGTGCTCCGTGAAGTCCTGGGAGGATCCGGAGGTATAGCCGCCGCCGTGAATGAAGACCATCACCGGCAGGTCGGTGTCGGCCGGCCGCTCGGCGGGGCGTTGCACGTTCAGGGTGAGACAGTCCTCGCCCATGTGGGTGCGGCGGCTGACCCCCTTGAACTGGGTGCCCCGGTCTTGCGGGGCCACCGAGCCGTATTCGCTGGCGTCGCGAACGCCCGCCCAGGGGATCACCGGCCGGGGTGCGCGGAATCGCAGTGGCCCGACCGGCGGGGCCGCGTAGGGAATACCGCGCCAGGTTTGCACGCCCAGAGCGGGTGCGCTTCCGCGGATCAGACCGCCGGTGACACGCACCTCCAGGGGCCAGGATTCGAGTGCGGCGGACTGCTGCTGCGCCGGGGCTTTGTTCGGCAGCGGGCGGAACATCGGGTATCCCTCCTGCCCCGGTTTCGCGCGCTCGGGGCTGTCGTCTCCTAGCGGTACTCCGGATTGGGTTCGAACCCGAAGCGTTCGCCGGCGTCCCACTGCTCGCGCAGATTGCCGTAGGCGGGGATGCCCCGGTTGGCCTTGAGGATCGCGGCCAGGTGCATGAGGTTCCAGGTCATGAACGTGGTGTTGCGGTTGGTGAACTCGTTGTCGGGGCCGCCGGAGCCGGCATCCAGATAGCTCGGGCCCGGGCCGATCTCGCCGATCCAGCCGGCATCCGCTGCGGGCGGGATCGTGTAGCCGATGTGCTGCAGGCTGTAGAGGATGTTGGACGAGCAGTGCTTCACACCGTCTTCGTTGCCGGTGACGATGGCGCCGCCTACCTTGCCGTAGTAGATGTATTGGCCCTTGTCGTTGTACTCGCCCGACATCGCGTATAGCCGTTCGATGACGCGTTTGGTGACCGAGCTGTTGTCGCCGAGCCAGATCGGCCCGCCGAGCACCAGGATGTCGGCGGACGCGACCTTGTCGAACAGCGCCGGCCAGGCATCCGACGCCCAGCCGTGCTCGGTCATGTCGGGGTACACGCCGGTGGCGATGTCATGGTCGATGGCGCGGATGATCTCGACGTGCACGTTCTGCTCGCGCATGAGGTGGGCGCTGAGGGTGATGATGCCCTGGGTGTTGCTGATCTCGGGGCTGCGCTTGAGGGTGCAGTTGATGAACAGGGCGCGCAGGCCCTGGTACTCGAACGAGGCCTGCGTGTTCCTGGTCGTGTGCGCCATGGGGGCAGTCAAGCACCGGCCCCCGACCGCGTCTAGGCCGGTGCGGATGCGGCCCGGGCGTGGTCGCCAAGGTTTCGTTGGGGTTCGATCTGCTCGATTGCAGACTTCCGGCCTTCGTTTCTCAAACGAAGGGGGGAAGTCCGCAAACGAACGTTTTTCATGGCGTGGACGTGGACGCAGGCGCTGCGGTGTGCTGCGGGCGCGGTCCGAACCGGCGGGCCAGGAACAGCACCGGCACCAGCAGTGCCATTGGCAGCAGGAACGCCTGCGCGAGCCCGGTGGTGTCGGCGAGCAGTCCCACCAGCACGGCGCCGAGCACGGCTCCGGCGTAGTTGAAGAGGTTGACCCGGGCGATCACCTCGTCGCTGCGGGCCTCGTGCAGCTCGCCAGCGGCACTGAACGCCAGCGGCACGAGGGCCCCCACCGCGAATCCGGCCAGGGTGAAGCCGGCCACGGCCGCCCACGCGACGGGAACCGTCGCCACGACCAGACAGCCGATGATCGCCAGCACCGTGGTGCACACGGCCAGGATCACCCGGCCGAACCGGCGCACCAGCACGTCGGCGCCGATGCGGGTGACCAGGATGGCGGCCTGGTAGGCGGCATAGCCGAGCGGGGCGATCGCGGCACTGGTGAGCAGAACGTCGTGCAGGTAGACGGTGCTCCAGGTGCTCACCGCGGAGTCCACCACGAACGCGGCCAGCACCACGGTGCCGAACAGCACGATGCCCCGGCGCGGCAGTTTGCCGTGCGGTTCCGCATCCGCCGCCGGGGCCAGCTTGGTCAGGCGCGGGTCGAAGCCGCGCACACCGAGACCGGCCACGGCCAGGGCCACGGCGGCCCCCGCCACCAGGGCGATGCTGGCGTTGGCCGCGGTGCCGGCCACGGCCGACATGAGCAGGGCGCCCACGATGGCCGCGGCGGTGTACCAGGCGAAGAAACCGGCCATCACCGAGACGCCCACCCGCTGCTGCACCAAGACACCCTGCATGGCGCCGGCGGCGTCGACGATGCCCAGGCCCGCGCCGTAGATCGCGAACGCGGCGATGAAGGCGGGCAACCCCACCGGCGAGGCGATCAGCGGCAGGGCCACGGCTTCGAGCAGCAGTCCCACCACCAGGGCCACCCGGCTGCCCCAGCGCAGCGCCAGCCGGTCGGCCAGCAGCGACCCGCCGGCGGCCGCGGCGCAGACCAGCAGCACGATGAGCGACACCACGGTGTCGTCGATGCCGTGCCGGGTCTTGAGGTTGGGCAGCGAAGTGACCACCACCGCGTAGCCGAGGCCCTGCGCGGCGTAGCTGGCGCTCACCGCCACCCGGGCACGGCGGATACCGACCGGGGGGCGGATGGCCGTCGGTGCGCTCATGCGGTCAACTCCAGTTCGGGATGGTGGGACCGCACGATGCCGAAGGCTTCGTGGGCGATCTCCAGGGTGCGGGCGATGTCGTCGGAGGTGAGTGCGGCGTTGAGGAAGTGGTTGTGGTGCGAGGTGAAGAACACCCCGCGCCGCACGCACTCGGCCACCCACTCCTGGTGCAGCATGAGCGAGTCGTCGTCGGCGATGCGGAGGTAGAACAACGCCGGTGCCCCGGAGGTTATCAGTGTGAAGCCGTGTTCGGTGGCCACCGCACGCAGGCCGGTGGTGAGCTCGGTGCCCAGCCGCTGGAATTGCGCCGGCGCATCCAGCTGCTTGAGCTTGGTGAGCGTCGCGATGCCGGCGGCGAACGGCACGGCGCTCATCCAGTAGCTGCCGGTATAGCTCAGGCTGCTCACGGTGTCTTTGAGGGACTCCCGCCCGCAGAGCGCCGAGACGTTGTAGCCGTTGGCCAGGGCCTTGCAGAAGCAGATGAGGTCGGCCTTGAAACCGAAGTAGTGGTCGGACCCGGCCAGGTCGAGGCGGAACCCGGCGCGTACGTCATCGACGATGAGCACCACGCCATGGGCGTTGCAGAGCGCCCGCACGGCCTGCCAATAGCCGGCCTCCGGCAGGGTGTTGTCTACGAAATTGCCGTGCATGTACGGCTGCGCGATGAGGCCGGCAATGCTGCCGCGGTGCTCGCTGAACAGCCGCTCCAGGGCGGACAGGTCGTTGAAGTCCACGTAGAGGTTGTTCGCCACCTCCTCCTCGAGCACGCCGGGGTAGTCGAGCTTCTGGCTCCACGGGGCGACGCCATGGTAAAACCCGTTGATGAAGACGATCTTCTTGCGCCGGGTGGCGGCGCGGGCGGTCATCACCGCCAGGGTGGTGGCGTCACCGCCGTTCTTGGCGAAGAAGGCCCAGTCGGCGCTCGCCACGGTGTCCACGAGCAGTTCGGCGAAGTCGACCATGATCGCGGAGGGGATGGTGACCACGTCTTCAAGCTTGGCCTGCCTGGCGGCGGCGGCGTCGACATCCGGGTCGCGGTAGCCCAGAACGTTGGGCCCGTAGCCGCACATGTAGTCGATGTACTCGTTGTCGTCGAGGTCCCAGAACCGACTGCCCTCGGCGCGCGAGGAGAACAGCGGGAACGAGGTTTGCGGGATGTAGCAGCCCTCCGTGGGGCCCTGGTGGCCGTAGATGCCGGAGGGGATGACGTTGAGGGCGCGGTCGAACGCGGCTCGGCTCTTCTCGAAGGTGTACGGGGTGGTGGGCATGCTGCGGGCGGGTACGAGGGTCATGGTGCTTACTTTCCGAGGTAGTGACCGACACGGTCGAGGATGCGGTTGACGTTGTCGACCATGGAGATGACACCGCGCATGGCCAGGCGGCCGTCGCTCATGCAGGCGATGGCGCTGAGGTCGCCGGCGAGGATGCCGCCGGTGACCTCGAGGGTGGAGAAGGTGAGCGCGCCCCTCGGGTGCGGCGACGGAGCGGGCACGAAGGTGGCGTGGTGGTTCCGCAGCTGCAGGTGGTACGCCAGCGTGCCGGTCACCTCGAGGGCGATGTCACCGTCGGGGATGTGCTGGGCGCTGAACCGGCCGCTGCGGTCTTCGTTGGCCACCTGGGCCAGCGCCGCCGCCGCCACGTGCAGGCTGAGGATGGTGCTCGTCTCGCGGAACTCCGGGTCGTCCAGATCGGCCTCGGTGGGTTGCAGGTACCGGCCGAGCAGGTCGGTGAGGGGCGCGAAGACCCCGGTGAGAAAGCGCAGCCGGTGCGGTGCCGCAACGGGGATCGGCTGGGCGGTGCCGTCGATCATGCGGTTGAAGTGGGCGACGGAGGTGAAGGCCAGGGTGAGCAGCGGGGTCTTCGGCTCCCGGCCCCAGCGCACACCGGTGGCGTCGAAGGTGAGCACCGGCCGCGGCAGCCCGGGCATGACGAAGCGGATGCCCACCGGCGTCGGTGTGCCGGCGAGCAACTCCCGGGCCGCCGGCACCCGCTCCACCAGCAGCGGAAGCGTGCCGAGCACGGCATAGAGGTTGATGTGCGCCTGGACGCGCGGGTCGGTGTCAATCAGCACGGGGCTGCTCCTTGTGGAACTGGGGGGACGGAACTGTGAGGGTCTGGGTGGCCGCCCGGGCCGGCCGGGCGAGCCGGGCGAGGGCATCCGCCGCGAAGACGACGGTCTCGCGGGCCGCCTCGGTGTCGCGGTCGGCGAGCCAGGTGCTGGTGATGCCGTCGGTGACGGTCACCAGCAGCCGGGCCGCGCGGGCCGGCGGCACCGACCACGCCATGCCGCACGCGGCGGCCGCCAGGGTCAGGCTGTGCTCCGCCGCCCGGTAGTAAGCGCGATATTGGTGGGTCGTCTGCGCCGAGAGGGCATTTTGCCGCACCGCGTAGAGGCTCAGTTCGAGCAGGGCCTGCTCGCGCTGCGGGTCGGCCACGAGCAGGTCGAGGAAGCGGTCGAGGCCGTGGCGCAGGGTGGCGGCGAGGTCGGCGTGCGGGCTGTCGGGGGCCGGGAGCGCCCCCAGCGCGGCGTTCTGCACCTCGTCGGTGATGGCGGCGATGACCGCGGCAATGAGGTCGTCGCGGGATTCGAAGGCGTAGTGGAAGCTGCCCAGTGGCATGCCCGCTTCGGCGACGATGGCGCGGGTGGTGGCCGCGGCCAGGCCGGAACGGGCGATGACGCGCACGGCGGCGCTGATCAACGCGGCACGGCGGTCGGCGAGGGCGAGGCGGGTCATGGGTCTCCGGTGCGGCGGGGAGGGGCTGGGTCAGGCGGTGAGCCGGGCGGATACGCGCAGCGCGAGTCGGGCCGGGGCCAGCCGGGCGACGAAGGCCGTGGCCCGGTTGCGGCCACCGACCACGACAGACGGCGGGGGGTTGCGCCGGGCGAGCGCGGCAAAGGCCGCGTCGACGACCTGGTCCACCGTGAGCATCTGCCCCACCTTGAAGCGGTCGGACCCGGCGGCGGCGAAGAACTCCGTCTCGGTGGGGCCGGGTGCCAGCGCCAGCACCTGCAGGGAGGTGCCGCGGGATTCCTGCCAGATGGCCTCGGTGAGCGCGGTGACGTAGGCCTTGGTGGCCGCATAGACGGCGATGTTCGGCAGCGGCTGGTAGGCGGCGGTGCTCGACACATTGAGCAGCAGGCCGGCAGGGGAGCGCAGCAGATCGGGGAGCAGCAGCAGGCTGAGCTGGGTGAGGGCCACGACATTGAGCTGGATTTCGTCGGTGACCCGGCCCACCTGTTCGTCGGCGAACGGACCGGCCGTGCCGAAACCAGCGCTGTTGATGAGGGCGTCGATGACCAGGCCGCGCTCGCCGAGGTCGTTGACGACCGCCTGGGCGGCGCCGGGAAGGCTGAGGTCCCTGGCTATCACTGTCGTCGTCGTGCCGAAAGCGGCGTGCAGGTCTCGAGCCAGCGTCTCGAGGCGGTCGCGACGCCGGGCGACGAGCACCAGGTCAGCGCCCTGCTTGGCGAAGCGTTGGGCGAAGGTGCGACCGAAGCCCGAGCTGGCTCCGGTGATGAGTACGACGCGGCGGTGTGCGACAGCGGGCACGGTGTCTCCAGTGGGTCATTTGACTTGGACACTCGTCCAACAGTTCAATCTCCCGCACCTGAGGCCCGCGCGCAAGCGCGCTGGGTGGACTTTACGGCCCCGAAACACAACCGTTCGCCGGCGGAAACGGCCTCAGGGCGGGCGGGGCTGCTCGCGGGCGCTCTTCCACATCCGGCCGCGATGGGAGTTAACTATGGGGATGACCTCAGTCCAGCGCCGCATCCTGATCGTCGCCATCCTGTCGTCATTCGTGGCCTTTCTCGACGGCTCGATCATCAATGTCGCGCTGCCGGCGATCTCCAGGGAACTCGGCGGCGGCCTGCCGCTGCAGCAGTGGGTGGTCGACGGCTACCTGCTCAGCCTGGGCGCGCTGATCCTGGTGGCCGGGTCGCTCTCGGATACCTTCGGTCGGGTGCGGGTTCTGCGCGCCGGGCTGATCTGGTTCGGCATCACGTCGCTGGCCTGCGGGTTGGCGCCCACCGGCGAGATCCTCGTGATCGCCCGGCTGTTCCAGGGGGTCGCGGCGGCATTGCTGGTGCCGAGTTCGCTGGCGTTGATCACCTCCACGTTCAGCGGTGTCGCGCAGGGCAAGGCCATCGGCGCCTGGACCGGCTGGACCGGGGTGGCCGGTATCGCCGGCCCGCTGCTCGGCGGCATCCTCGTGGATTCGGTGAGCTGGCGACTGGTCTTCTTCATCAACGTCATCCCGATCGCGGTCACGATGTTCCTGCTCCGCCGGGTGGAAGAGCCGATGCGGCCCGTGGCCGGCGCTCGGGTCGACGTGCTCGGCGCCTGCCTGGCCGTGGTGGGGCTGGGCGGCCCGGTCTTCGCTCTCATCGAGCAGGGCCGGTTCGGCTGGGCCAGTCCGGTCGTGTACCTGCCGATGGTCATCGGCCTGATCTCCTTCGCCGCCTTCCTCTGGTGGGAGGCCAGGGCCCCGCAGCCGATGATGCCGCTCGGGCTGTTCCGGGTGCGCAACTTCGCCGTGGGCAACATCGCGACCGTCGGCATCTACGCCGCGCTTAACCTGGGCTTCTTCCTCTTCGCGCTCTACCTGCAGGAGGTCGGTGGGTTTTCCGCCACCCTCGCCGGACTGGCCGGCATCCCGGCCACCGTGATGATGCTGCTCTTCGCCACCCTGTTCGGCACCCTGGCCGGCAAGTACGGGCCGCGACTGTTCATGACGATCGGTCCGTTCGTGGCCGGCGCCGGCTTCCTGCTGGTGACCACGGCCGTGCCGCCGGTCAACTTTCTGCTGCACGTGCTGCCGGGAATCGTGCTCGTGGGCCTCGGGCTGGCCATCACGGTGGCCCCACTCACGTCGGCCGTGCTCGGCTCGATCCACGCCGGACAGGCGGGCATCGGGTCGGCGATCAACAACGCGGTGGCTCGCGTCGCCGGTCTCGTCGCGATCGCCATGACCGGCACCATCGTCGGGTCGGTCCTGGATGTCGCCGGCTTCCAGCGCGCAATGGTGGTCGTGGCCGCGCTGATGTTCGCGGGCGGCATCGTCTCCTGGCTGGGCATCCGTACGGCCGTGCCCACCGCGGATGCGCCGGCCGCGGCCATCGGGGAGCCAGCCTAGCCATGGAGCATCCCCGCCTGTTCGACGAGCCGGATGCGGCGCTGGACCGGCTGCGGGCCGTGTGCCTGGACTTGCCCGAGGCGGTCGAGGTGCTCGCGTGGGGGCGGCCCACCTTTCGCGCCGGCAAGAAGATCTTCGTCACCGCCGGGGCGAGCATGGACCGACCGCACAGCATGGTCTTCAAGCCGGATCCCGAGGAGCGGAGGGCCCTCGTGCAGGACGCGCGCTTCTTCATCCCGCCGTATTTCGGCCCCGCCGGCTGGCTGGCGATCGATTTCGACCCACCCGAAACCGACTGGATTGAGCTGGCCGAACTGGTGGAGACGTCGTACCGGCAGGTCGCGCTCAAGCGCCAACTGGTGCAATTGGACCGCGGGAGGGCCCCAGGCGCACCAGAGGGCGGAAAATAACTGTTATAGTTTCTAAGTTGTCTTCGAGGGTTTCGATCCTGAATTCATCACTGCGCCCGTAGCTCAACGGATAGAGCATCTGACTACGGATCAGAAGGTTGGGGGTTCGAATCCCTTCGGGCGCACAGCTAAACCCCCGCAATCATCAAGATTGCGGGGGTTTTTTGTTGGCCGAATGTTGAAAGTCTCTGATCGGTTTGGGCGTTAGGCTACCGCGAGTTCCGCAAGCACACCGGCCAGGCGGCGTGCAAACATCGGGGGCACGTTCTCCGGGAGCGCGGCCACCGGCCACCACGCGACATCGTCGCTCTCGTCGCTGGCCACGGCGGCGGCCTCCGGGCGGGCGATCGCCGCGAAGCCCACGTCCCAGTGCGTGCGACAGCTGAACCCGCCGCCCAGGGCGTGCCGGTCCAGATCCAGGATGCCGCCGCCGACCGGCACGAGGTCGTCGATGCCGCATTCCTCCCGGGCCTCCCGCATCGCCGTGTCGGCCACGGAGCCGTCGGCCGGCTCGACGTGACCGCCCAGCTGCACCCAGAACCGGCCCTTCTTGTGGAAGCAGAGCAGCACCTGGGTCAGGTCGGGGGTGAAGACGAAGCAGCTCCCGGTCACGTGCTCCGGGCCGCCGTGACGTTCCAGCGCCGCCTCGGGCGAGGCGAGAACGAAATCGAGGTACTCGTCGCGCAGCGCGGCCTGCCCCGGGGCCAGCGGCGTCCAGGCGCGCAGGCGGTCGATCAGGTCGGCGGCGCGCGCCGCGGCGTGGGCGGCCACACGGTCAGCGGCGGCGGCGTGCTGGGTGGCGGCGTGCTGGGCGGCGGGGGAGCGACGGGCGGGATCGGGCATACCTGAGGGTAACCGCCGACAACTGTTGCCCGTCCGGACTATTGCACCCGGTACGCCGGGACCAATTGTCCGCACCGGCAACAGTTGCGCCGGTCAGCGGGCGTGCTCGACCACGAAATCGGTGCCGGGGAAGACCAGGGTCTCGTGGCCGTCGTCGAACGACACCAGGTAGGGCGGTTCGCCCTCCGGCCCGCGCACCTCACGGATGGTGCCGTGCCGGTCGGGCGTTGAATCGGTCTTGCCCCGGATGATGATCCGGTCGTTCTCTGTTGCGCGCATAGCGCTCACCTCCTGTCGGGCAGGCTACGCTCGCGGTCGCCGCCTGCACAGGGCGAAGGTGTCGCCCCGGCAGTTTCGAGGACCCAGCGGCATCAGCAGAACTGAGCTAACCTTAGTTTCGTCGTGCGCGGCACCCAGACTCAGCCGGGCAGCGTTCGGGTCGCCTGGCCGAGGCGGCAATCCTGCAAGGGAGGGCCACGGTGGGGTGAGGGGTAGGGCCCTCGCCTCGCCGCTAATCGGGTGGCGAACTCGCCGCTGGCTCAGGCGGGCTGGTCCGGGCCCAGCCGCAGACGGTCGCACAACGCGGTGAGCTGCAGCAGTTCGTCGTCGCTCAGACTGTCGCCCACCCGGGTCGTGATGGAACCCATGTGGTCCAAGGCCACGCGCCGGAACAGGGCGAAACCGGCATCCGTCAACTCGACGATGGCCCCGCGACCGTCATCGGGGTCCGCGTGCTTGAGCACGTACCCGCGGGAGGCCAGACGGTCGACCAGACGGCTCACACTGGGCTGGGTGAGCAGCACATGCTTGTTCAACTCCCGCAACCGGATGCTGCGCTCGGGTTGACGAGACAGGTTGAACATCACGTCGTACTCGTTGAACGAGATCTCCCGCGACGGAAAGTCTTCGGCAAGGCTGCGCATGATGGCTACCTGGGCGCGAAACAGGGACTCCCACGCGCCGACGGCTATTGCCCGATCGACCATGTTGCCTCCTCCCCGTGCCACCAGGCACCCTGTGTTCAACAATATGGGATCGGTGCTGCGTCCCGCGGCAGCTTAGCCCGGTCGATCGCGCATTTCCGCCCGCTCGACGGGACCGTTCTATAGTGCGCGTATGGATGCTTCGCTGGGTCGGGCGCCGACCGTCGCCATTGTCATCAATCCGAGCAAGTTCCCGGATCTTGCCGTCACGAAGGCCGAGGTCGAGGTGGCGTCGCGGCGCTTCAACTGGGGCGACCCGCTCTGGTTCGAGACGAACATCGAGGATTCGGGCGTCGCTGCGGCGCGGTCGGCGCTGGCGCACGCCCCCGATCTCGTCTGCGTCATGGGCGGCGACGGCACGGTTCGGGCCGTCGCCAGCGTGCTGCGCGGCGCGACGGTGCCGTGCGGTCTGCTGCCCAGTGGCACCGGCAACCTGCTCGCCCGCAATCTGGGCATCCCGGTGGACTCGCTCCCCGACGCGCTGGAGATCGCGTTCCTCGGCCAGACCCGGCCCATCGACGTGGGCCTGGCAACGTTCGACGACGGCGAGGAACGCGCCTTCATGGTGATGGGCGGTGTGGGACTGGACGCCGCCATCATGGAGCAGACCGACGGTGAACTGAAAAAGAAGGTGGGCTGGGGCGCCTACGTCGTGGCGGGCGGAGCGACCATGTTCCGCGCCGGGTTCGGGGTGACCCTGTCGGTCGACGGCGAGGAGCACACCAGCGGCGAATGCCTCATGCTGCTGGCCTGCAACTGCAGCTCCGTCGTGGCCAACATCCAACTTGCCAGTGGCGCCCAAGTCAACGACGGCAATCTGGACCTGGTGATGCTGCGCCCGAACGCCGTGGCCGGTTGGGTGGGGGTTGCGATCGATCTCGCCACCCGGATGCGCAACGGGATGGCCTCACTGGGCCAGTGGTCGGGCCGGGAGTTCCGCTTCGACCTCGACCGGCCGGTGCTCGCCGAGATCGATGGTGACCCGGTGGGCCTGACCCGCACCGGCCGGTTCGGTGTCGACCCGGGTGGGCTGCTGGTGCGACTGCCGGTGCCCGCCAGGATCTGACGACGGCCAGGTGAAGCCCGGCCGGGCCGCATGGTGGGGTTAGCCCACCTGCGAGTCCGGGAGCCAGCGCGCTAGTTGTACTGAGCCACTACCTGGGTGACACTCGGCTGATGGGTGTTCCTCCGATGCCGGTGTGGATGCGTTCAGTGTTGT